>NZ_CP019449.1:3152083-3467291 GCF_001984035.1 Sphingopyxis sp. QXT-31
GCGGCAGCCCTCTATGGCACCGACGCGGTGGCGGGCGTGGTCAACACCATCCTTCGCGACAATGTGAACGGCGGCGGTTTGTCGGTCCAATATGGCGGAGCAGAGGGAACGGGGCTGCGCGAATTCAACGGCTCAGGTTATCTCGGCACCGACTTCGCCGAGAATCGCGGCAATATTTCGCTGCTGTTCAACTACACCAACCGCACGGCGCTGTCCTCACAGGACCAGGATTATACCGCGACATCCGATCACCGCTTCTTCGACGATTTCGCGGGGACAGTGTTCGCAGGCTCGAACAGCTTGGACGACACCAGCACTTTGTCCCAGTGGGGCAATTTCACCACCGGCGTTCGCGTACGCCGCGGAACGACCAATATCACGACCACGGGCGGGGTGTTTTCGATCCAGCCGACCGCAAATGGCGGCTGCTCGGCCGATCTGGGCGGCGGGATCTGTATCGATGATGCGACGCGTGCAACGACCGGCGCTGATCGCAACACGAGGTGGGACGCCCAAGCCAATTATCCGCTTTCGATTATTCCCCGGCTGGATCGTGTCAACGTGTTCGCGAACGGCCACTATGACCTCAGCGACAATCTGACCGTCTTCGGCGAGGCCGGCTATTATTATGCCAAGACGCGGAGCATCCAGGACAGCGTCTTCTCGATCGGTTCGATCCAGATGACGGTGCCGGCGTCCAACTACTGGAACCCCTTTGGCCCCGTTACCTTCGCCAATGGCACGTTAAACCCGAACCGCCTCGCGGGGATCGACGCGCCCGCCGCCGGCCTGCCGGTGACGATCACAAGCTATCGTTTTGTGGACATGGGACCAACCGTCGTCGATGTCACCAACCGCCAGTTCCGGGCATTGCTCGGGCTTCGCGGCGAGGCGCTCGGTTTCAATTGGGAGACGGCGGCGCTCTATTCGCAAGCAACGGTCCGCGATGTTCAGGATGGGATCAGCGCCACGCTTCTCCAGCAAAGTCTCGCGCTATCGACGCCCGATGCCTATAATCCGTTCAATGGCGGCAGCGCGACCAATCCGACCGGTCCTGACACGACACCTAGCAATCAGACCGCTCTCGACGCTATCGCGATCAAGACGGTTCGCGCGGGCAAATCTACGCTGGCGCAGTGGGATTTTCGGGCGTCGAAGGCCGATCTTCTGACGTTGCCCGCCGGCAACGTCGGCATGGCGCTTGGCTTTGAGCTGCGTCGCGATTCCTATCTCGACGACCGCGACGAGCGCGTCGATGGAACAATCACCTGGACAGACACGGTCACCGGAATTGTCCAACCATCCGATTTGTTCGGTGTCAGTCCAACCCCCGACACCAAGGGCTCGCGCACGGTTTTCGCTGCCTACTCCGAACTGGCCGTGCCACTGATCGCGCCCGAAATGAATGTTCCGCTCATTCGCAGCCTCGAGCTACAGCTGGCGGGCCGCTACGAGCATTATTCGGATTTCGGCAGCATCGCGAAACCCAAGGTGGCCGCCGCTTGGGACCTCTTCGATGGCTGGCGAATCCGCGGCTCGTGGGCGCAAGGCTTCCGCGCGCCGAACCTCGAGCAGACCAAGGCAACGATCATCACACGCGGCAATACGCGGACCGATTATATCCGCTGCGAGGCCGATTTGCGCGCGGGCCGCATCACCAGCTTCGACGCTTGCGCCCAAGGTTTTGTCACCACCGGACGGCGCGCGGGCAACCCCGACCTGAAGCCGGAAACCTCGACCACCTGGACGGTCGGTACTGTGCTCCAGCCGCCAGCCTTCAATACCGGCCGACTCCGCACCACCTTCACGGTGGACTATTGGCAGGTCAAGCAGAAGGGCATCGTCGGCGTATTCGGCGAAGGCAACGCGCTCATCAGCGATTATCTCCTCCGCCTTCAGGGGTCGAGCGATCCCACCGTGGTCCGCCTGGCGCCGACTGCCGACGATATCGCATTGTTCGCCGGGACTGGCATCGCACCGGTCGGTCGGGTGCAATATGTCGACGACCAGTATCGCAACCTGGAACCACAGACGGTGCGCGGGATCGATTTCGGGCTCAACGTCGGGCTTCGCGACACGGGAATCGGCGATTTCACCATGTCCGCCAACGCGGCCTATCTGCTCAAATATTTCCGCGACGTGTCCCCAGACATCCGGGTCCTGCTCGATGCGCGCGCGGCGGGCGACATCAACATCGACACGGTCATTCCGGAAGGCGGTAATCAGGTTCGCCGCGACGCTTTCCCAAAATGGCGCGGCTCGGCCTCGCTTACTTGGAAGCTTGGGCAATTCACGGCTGGCGGCTTTGTAAGCTACACCGGCAGCGTCATCGACAACGACATTTCGATCGGCGGAGAAAACCTGATCGTAAAGGCGTACACCACCGCGAGCCTGTATGTGCAGTATGACCTTAAAGGCGGGTTCACCGATGGAACCCAACTGCGTGTCGGAGTTCGCAACATTACCAATGCGCAACCGCCGATTGATTCGAGCGGCTTCGGCTACATGGGTTCGCTTCATTCGCCGATCCCGCGCTACTGGTACGTCAACGTCCGCAAGACTTTCTGACGCACCTCCCGTCCGGCCGTCGCGCACCCCCGGCGCGGCGGCCGGATTGCTGCCCATTCCATCCCTTCGCACAAGGTGATCCCGGCGTGACACGACATTTCTCCGACACCATCTCTCCGGCCCGCACCCCCCGCGCGGTGCGCGCCGCGCTTCTCGGCACCACGCTCGCCCTTCTCGCGGGCTGCGCCGCCGACGCCTCTTCGGCGCGTCCCGCCAGCACCCCGCCGCCGCCCGCGGAACCGGCGGCAGCGCCGGCGCCCGCACCGTTCGCGAGCACCTACCAACCGCGTCCCGCCGCCGACACGGCGATCGTCGGCGCCTCGATCCTGACCGGCACCGGCACCCGGATCGACAATGGCACCGTGCTGATGGCGGCAGGCAAGATCGTCGCGGTCGGCGCCGATGTCGCTGTTCCCTCAGGCGCGCGCGTCATTGACGGGCGCGGCAAGTGGGTCACTCCCGGCATCATCGACGCCCACTCGCACCTCGGCGTCTTCCCGGCGCCCGGCGTCCAGGGTCACGCCGACGGCAACGAAAATATCGATCCCTACACCGCGCATGTCTGGGCCGAGCATTCGATCTGGCCGCAGGACCCTGTATTCACGAAGGCCCGCGCCGGCGGCGTGACGAGCCTCCTCATTCTGCCGGGTTCGGCCAACCTCTTCGGCGGCCGCGGCGTCAGCGTGAAGAATGTGCCCGCGGTCACCGTCCAGCAGATGAAATTCCCTGGCGCGCCCTACACGCTGAAAATGGCATGCGGCGAGAATCCGAAAGGTCGCTACGGCAGCCGCGGCCGCGCCCCCGCCACGCGCATGGGCGAAGTCGCGGGCTTCCGCCGCGCCTGGATCGATGCCGCCGAATATGGCCGCAAGGTCGATGCCTATGAAAAGAAGCGCGCGCGCGGCGAAGGCGGCGAGGCGCCCAAGCGCGACCTCGGGCTCGAAACGCTCGCAGGCGTGCTGAAGGGCGACATCCTCGTTCAGAACCATTGCTACCGCGCCGACGAAATGGCGGTGATGCTCGATGTTGGCCACGAGTTCGGCTACAAGACGCGCGCCTTTCACCATGCGGTCGAGGCTTACAAGATCGCCGACCTGCTCGTCGCCGACGATGTCTGCGTCGCGACCTGGGCGACGCGCTGGGGCTTCAAGATGGAAGCCTATGACGCGATCGAGGAAAATGCCGCGATCCTGAGCAAGGCGGGCGTCTGCGTTGCGATCCACTCGGACGAGCAAAGGCTGATCCAGCGTCTCAACGTCGAAAGCGCGGTCGCTATAGCCGCCGGGCGCCGCGCGGGGATCGACATTCCGCAGGAGGAGGCGATCAAGTGGATCACCATCAACCCCGCGAAGATCATGGGCATTGCCGACAAGACCGGCTCGCTCGAGCCGGGCAAGATGGCCGACGTCGTACTGTGGAGCAAGAATCCCTTCAGCGTCTACGCCATCGCCGAGAAGGTCTTCATCGACGGCGCGCTCGTCCTCGACACGAGCGATCCCGCCACGCGCTACCGAAGCGATTTTGAAATCGGCCAACCGGTCGGGGAGGAATGAGATGCAACGACGGCTCCCAGTTTTCACAGGCCTCGCCCTGGCCCTCGCTGCGACCGCTTCACCGGTCGCAGCGCAGACCTTCGCGATCACCAACGCGCATCTTCTGACCCCCGGCCCCGTCGGCGAGGTCGAGAATGGCACGGTCCTCGTGCGCGAGGGGCGCATCGCCGCCGCCGGCGCCAATATCGCCGTCCCGTCGGGCGTGTGCACGATCGACGCCAAGGGCGCGACGGTCACTCCGGGGCTCATCGCGGTGAACACCGCGCTCGGCCTCCTCGAGGTCAGCTCGGTCGATGGTTCGGTCGACAACAAGACGCATAATTCGGGGATCAGCGCCTCGTTCGACGTCCAGTACGGGCTTAACCCGGCGTCGACGCTCATACCTATCGCGCGGCTCGGCGGCGTCACCCATGCGGTCGTGATGCCCGACTATGACGACAGCGACAAGGAACGCGAACTGCCATTCGCGGGCAAGGCCGCGCTGATCTCGCTCGGTGAGGGCGCGGCTATCCTCCATCGATCCGGGGTCGGCATGATGCTCGAGCTTGGCGAGGACGGCGCCGCGCGCATCGGCGGCTCGCGCGCTGCCGAATTCGTGCAGCTTCGCCAGATTTTCGATCTCGCGCGTCAGGCGCCGCGCGACGAATATCCGTTCGAGCTCTCGCAGGCCGATGTCGCGGCGCTGAAGCCCGTGCTCGCTGGCACGATGCCGCTGATCGTCGTCGTCCACCGCGCCGCCGACATCCAGCAGGTGCTGAAGCTGGCGCGCGACTACAAGCTCAAGATCATCCTGTCCGGCGCCGAGGAAGCCTGGCGCGTCGCCGACGAAATCGCGGCGGCGAAGGTCCCCGTGCTCATCAATCCGACCTCGAACATCCCCGCGAACTTCGACATGCTCGGTGCCTCGCTCCAGAACGCGTCGATCCTGAAGGCAGCGGGGGTCGAGATTGCGATCGGCGGCAACGACGCCGGCCACCGCGTCCGCGAGATGCGCTATAATGCCGGCCTCGCCGTATCGCGCGGGCTGCCCTATGCCGCAGGCATCGAGGCGCTCACGCTCGCACCCGCCCGCATCTTCGGCGTCGCCGACCAGATGGGTTCGATCGCACCCGGCAAGGCAGCCGACATCGTGATCTGGGACGGCGATCCGCTCGAGCCGCTCACCCAGCCGACCGCGATCTTCATCGCGGGCAAGGAACAGCCGCTGACGTCGCGCGCGACCGAACTCGGCAAGCGCTACGCGCGCTGACGCGCCGCGCCCGTACTGAAGGTCAGGACGGGCGCGCCGTGAGCGGCAGCGCGGTGGTGAACTTGATTTCTTCCATCGAGAAGGCCGAGCTTACATCGGTGAGCCGGATCGAACGGATGATGCGCCGATAGACCGCGTCATAGGCGGCCATGTTCTCGACCCTGAGCTTGAGCAGATAGTCGACGTCGCCGGTCATGCGGTAGAATTCGACGACCTCCGGAATATCGCGGATTGCCGAATTGAGCATCTCGAGCCAGGCTTCACTATGCTCGGAAGCGCGCAGGCTCACGAAGACCGTGAGGTCGAGGCCGAGCGCACTGGCGTCGAGGATCGTGACGCGCCGCGAGATCACCCCGCTTTCCTCGAGCCGCTTGATCCGCCGCCAGCAAGCATTCTGCGACATATTGGCCTTGGCGGCGACGGCCGCGACCGAGAGCGTCGCATCCTCCTGAAGAAATCCCAGAATCCGGACGTCGGCATCGTCGAGTGAAACGCGGGTCATGGTTTTCCTCCTTCAAACGTCTTGCGCGCCAACGAAAGAAGGCGCGGGTCGCGGCGAGGCGTCATCCTCGCCGCCTCCATATCCATCGGCGCCCTCACTGACGGCATCCGACGCCGGCCCCATCCGTGCGATCGCCGTCGTCGCAGCGACATCCATGGTCACATTGCCAACCGTCCGCACGAGATCGGGGATCATCTCGACCGCGATCAGCAGGGCGAGCGGCTCGATCGGAATACCCATCGCGACGCAGATTGGCGCGATCGAGGTCAGAAAGCTCACTTGTCCAGGCAGACTCACCGACCCGATCGTCGTGATCGCTGCCACCGCGGCGCCCGCCGCGATCGTGGACGGCGCGAGCGATATGCCAAGCCAGTGCGCGACATAGATGGCGACCGCGAGGTTCATCGCCGGGCTCGTAACGCGGAAGATCGCGACCGCGACCGGCAGCGACACGCGCGACACCGAGCGGTCGACCCCGAGATCGGTCGATGCCTTCAGCATCGGCGGCAAGGAGGCGAGCGACGACTGGGTGCTGAGCGCGACCGCCTGCGCGGGTGCGACCGCCTTCGCGAAGGCGAGAAGCCGCACGCGGCCACCGAATACCGCGACCGGATAGGCGAGCGCCCAGGCGGCAAGCCCGGCGCTCGACACGATCACGACATAATGGGCGAGCGCGCCGATCGCCGAGGTGCCGGCGCGCGCGCCAACCCCGAAGGCCAGCGCGAGCACGCCGATCGGCGCGAGCGCGAGCACCCAGCCGACGATGAGCAGCACCGCGCTCGCGATCGTGTCGAAGAAGGCGGTCACCGGCTCGCGCTGCACCGCGGGCAGCCGCGCCAGCGCGACCGCAAAGACCGCGGTGAAGAGGATGAGCGGAAGAAGCGCGTCGTTCGCGGCCGCGGCAAACGGATTGGTCGGTACGATCGAGCGGAGGAAGGCGGCAATCCCGACCGTTGGCGCCTCGACATGGGCCGATGTCGTAAGGCTCCCCGTGAGCGAGCGCGCGGCGTCGGCCGGCATCGGGAAGATACCGAGCAGCGCGGGAATGAGGAGCGCCGCCATCGCGGTCGAAATCCATAGCAGCGCAATGAACGTGACGACCGAGCGCATCGCGACGCGATCGCCGCGCGCGCTATCGACCGTCTTTGCGATCCCGGTGATCAGGAGCGAGACGACGAGCGGGATGATCGTCATTCTGAGTCCGTCGAGCCAGATACCGCCGATGCTGTCCGCAATCGTTACTGCATCGATGAGACCGGCGAGCCCGAGCCGCGTCCATCCCACGCCCAGCGCCAGTCCAGCGACCAGCGCCGACAAAATAAGCCAGGTTCTCGCCATGCGATCACTCCTCCTGCCTCCGATGCGGGAGGCCCCTTGGCTTTGACGCGCTACGAACCGAACACCCCATCGCCCAAAGCGCGATTCCGCGAGGAAGTTTTGCGGCCCCTCGCCAAATGTTGCAGTTCCGAGGCGACTCCGGGACAGATGATTCGACCGGACCGACGTTGTTCATGTAGGATTTCGATCATTTGATCGACCAAATACCGAACTATCAGTTCAAACATCCCAACATTCGCCAAATTCCTGCCAAAGTCGGTGATGAATTCACCCTAGCACTCATGTCATAAAATGTCGCCACAAGGGGACGCACGATGACATTCAGTGCCTATGGGGCCGAGTATGAGACTGAAAACGTCACGGCCGGCGATGGCTGGCAGACGTTCGAACTTATCGCTCCACCTCCGGAAAAGCCGCCGGCCACTCCCGCTTTGCCGTCCGACAACGCCGCGCCCGATCTTGTCGAAGCTTTCTGGCCGCACCTCCCGCTACTCAGGAAATATCTCCGCCGCCGCGTCCCGGTCGCCGACCTCGACGACATTCTCCAGGACGTTCTCCTCAGCATCATTCGCCGCGCCGACGCCGCCGCGGTCGCCCATCCCAAATGTTATCTCTTCCAGGCCGCGCAGGCCGCGCTCATCGATCGCCATCGCCGCCAGACGACGCGCCGCAGCGACTGCCATTGCCAGCTCGACGAACCTGACCATCCGGTCGACGAGATGTCGCCGCTGCGCATCCTGCTTGCCAAGGATGAGGTCCGCGCTGTCGAGACCATGCTCAGCCAGCTTCCCGAGCGGACGCAGGAAATCCTCGTCGCGATCCGTGTCGAGGGGTCGAGCCTGAAGAGCCTCGCGAACCGCTACAACATCTCGACGAGCGCCATCGAAAAACATGTGACCAAGGCCGCCAAGGCGCTCTCGGTCGTCCGCCGCAGCGATCTCGTCGCGGCACATCGCAACGGCGTGTCGCCGCAGCGGCAGAAACTCCTCTCCAATTCCATCTGAGAAAGAAAATATAGATGACGCTTTGCAGTATGGTTCACGAGCAGACGCGGCTCATCCACGGCGATACCCCGTGCGACGCGCTCCAGCGGACGCCCGGTCCGCCGATCCAGCGCGGCTCGACCGTTCTCCTGCCCAGCTGTGAGGCGCTCTACGACGGCGGCAAGGTCACCTACGGCCGCGTCGGCCTCTCGACCCAGCGCACGCTGCGCGATGCCCTGCGCGATCTCGAGAATGCCGATGAAGCCTTCATCTATCCCTCGGGCCTCACCGCGATCACCGGCACGCTGCTCGCGCTGCTCTCCGCCGGCGACGAAGTTCTCGCCTGCGACACCGTCTATAATCCGACCCGGCGTTTCCTTGCCGGCACACTCGCGCGCTACGGCGTCACCGCGCGCTACTTCGATCCCGCCGACGATGCCGAAGCCATCCGCGCGATGATAACGCCGAAGACCCGTGTGATCTTTCTCGAATCCCCCGGTTCGCTGAGCTTCGAAATGCAGGACATCCCGGCGATCGCCGCAATGGCGAAGGAAGCCGGGATCATGACCGTGATCGACAATACCTGGTCGGCCGGCGTCCTCTTCAAGCCGCTCGATCACGGCGTCGACGTGAGCATCCAGTCGCTCACCAAATATGTCTGCGGCCATTCGGACGTGTTCATGGGGCTCGCCGCGACGAAGGGCCATGCCGCCGAACTGCTCGCGGCGTCGAGCTACGAGACGGGCTGGGCGGTATCGCCCGACGACGCCTATATGGCGATCCGCGGTCTGCGGACGCTCCATACCCGTCTCGCGCAGCATGGCGCCGCCGCGCTTCAGGTCGCCAAATGGCTCGAGGCGCAGCCCGAAGTCCATTCGGTGATGTGCCCCGCGCTGCCGAGCGATCCGGGTCATGCGATCTGGAAGCGCGATTTCACGGGCACCTGCGGCCTGATCGGCGCGGTACTCCAGCCCGCGCCCGAAACGGCTGTCGCCGCGATGGTCGAGCAGCTCAAGCTTTTCGGTCTCGGTTTCAGCTGGGGCGGCTATGAGAGCCTCGCCATTCCCGTCGACCCGCAGCTCAAGGCCCGGACCCACAAGCTCAGCTATCCCGGCCCCTTGCTAAGATTGCACATCGGGCTCGAAAGGGTGGATGACCTCATCGCGGATTTGCGGCAAGGGCTCGACACCCTTTCGCAGGACACCGCAGCGCCACCGCGCAAGTTGAGGGCCGCAGGATAAGCGCCGAAACAAGCGGAAAACAAAAAAATCGCAGGTTCACCGGGGGAACGATTTTCCGTATTCAGGAGCAAGACCATGCAAAAATATACGAGACTGCTGGTGGGGGCGTCCTGCGTCGCCGCCGCCATCTCCATGCCTGCCTTCGCGCAGGATGCCCCGGCCGACGACGCCGGTGAAACGGCCTCCCAGTCCGAAATCATCGTCACCGGCACCCGCGGCCAAGCTCGTACCGTCATTTCGAGCCCGACCCCGATCGACGTGATCGGCGGCGAAGAGCTTGAAAAGCTCGGCGGCGGCATGCAGCTGCGCGACGCGCTGACGCAGCTCGTGCCGTCCTTCCAGTCGACGACCGTGGGCAGCTCGTCGTTCAACAGCCTGACGCGCCCCGCGGGCCTTCGCGGCCTTTCGGGCGTCCATGTCCTCGTGCTGGTCAACGGCAAGCGCCGTCACAACAGCTCGATCATCGACTTCAACTCGGGCGCGACGTCGCAGGGCGGCAACCCGGTCGATCTCGACCTCATTCCGTCGAGCGCGATCGAGCGCATCGAAGTGCTGCGCGACGGTGCCTCGGCGCAATATGGCTCGGATGCGATCGCGGGTGTGATCAACGTCATCCTGAAGACCAATGACTCGGGCGGCAAGGCAGCCCTCGAGGCGGGCCAGCGCTATGGTCGCGACGGCAGCGGCAGCGATGGCGAAACCATCTCAGGCAGCGTCTCGCACGGCTTCGCGCTCGGCGACGGCGGTTCGTTCACACTGTCGGTCGAAGGCAAGAAGGCCAATGCCGCCGTGCGCAACACCGACGTAACCGGGGCGCTTTATTTCCCGCTCGCCGGCGGTGTACCCGATCCGCGCGAACTCACCGCCAATCGCCGCACCTATCAAGGCGGCCTCCCCGACGTGAAGGACGTCAAGGTCGCGCAAACGCTCGTCCTGCCGCTCGGCAACGTCACCTTCTATTCGGATGGCACCTTCGGCTATCGCGACGCGCGCGTCGGCCAGGCCGGCCGCCGCCCGAACAGCAACCAGAACATCATCCAGATCTATCCCGACGGCTTCACGCCTTACTACACGCTGCAGGAAACCGACTTCCAATTCACCGGCGGCCTTCGCGGCGAGACTGCGGGCTGGAACATCGATCTCAGCAGCACCTATGGCCGCAACTATGCCAAGAATGGCGCCGAAAATACGCTCAACGCGTCGCTCGGCCCGTCGAGCCCGACCGAGTTCAAGACCTTCAGCTCGGCGTTCGACCAGTGGACGAACAATCTCGACCTGACGCGTCGTATCGAGTTCGACGGCGAGACGGCACTCCAGGTCTCGCTCGGCGCCGAGTATCGCTACGAGAATTACGTCACCAAGCCGCTCGACGTCGAAAGCTACCGGGCCGGGGGCTATTTCTATCCGACCGGTCCGCTCGCCGGACGCCCGGCACAGGTCGGTGCACAGGGCGCGATCGTCGTTACCCCCGAGGATGCGGCGAACATCAACCGCAACATCTGGGCGGGTTATGTCGATCTCGCGCTGGACGTCAGCCCCCGCTTCCTCGTCACCGCGGCGGGGCGCTTCGAGCATTTCGACGACAGCTCGGGCAGCGTCTTCAGCGGCAAGGTGAGCGCACGCTATGAGCTGACCGACTGGCTCGCACTGCGAGGTGCGTTCAGCAACGGCTTCCGCGCCCCCTCGCTGGCGCAGCAGGACTTCGCGCAGACCTCGACGTCGATCAATCTTGTCGGCGGCGTCTATATCCCGGTGCTCACCAAGATCGTGAAGACCAACTCGGCGGTCGCGCAGGCGCTCGGTGCGCAGCCACTCAAGCCGGAGAAGTCGAAGAACTACAGCCTCGGCTTCACGCTGACGCCGGCGTCGGGTCTCTCGCTCTCGGTCGATGCCTATCAGATCGATCTCGACGACCGCATCACCCTCACCGGCCTGTTGTCGGGCACGGGGATCCGGAACATCCTGATCGCAAACGGCTTCTCGGGTGACCAGTCGGTGCGCTTCTTCACCAACGCCGTCGACACGCGCACGCGCGGCGTCGATGTCGTGGGCACCTATGCGTTCGACGTCGGCAGTGCCGGACGCCTGCGCACGAGCGTCGGCTTCAACTATAATGACACCGACATCAGGAAGATCGCAGCCAACCCGAGCGAACTCGCGGGCCTCGGCCTGACCCTGTTCGACCGGCGCACCCAGGGCTGGTTCACCTCGACTCCGAAGACCAAGCTGATCCTCGGCGCCAACTTCGAATCCGGTCCCTTCACGATTAACGTCAAGGAAACGCGCTACGACAAATTCAAGTCGCTCGATAATCTCGTCGGCGGCCTTCCCGTCAACGACCAGAGCTTCGGCGCCAAGTGGATCACCGATCTCGAGGTCTCCTACGGCGTGACCGAGAAGTTTCGGGTCGCCGCGGGCGCCTATAATATTTTCGACGTCTATCCCGACCGCACGACCGTCGCCAACACCATCGGGCTCGCCCCCTATGGCGCCGGACCGTTCGGTCAATATGGCGGCTATTATTATGGCCGGATTTCGCTCGATTTCTGATCCCCACCATCCTCAGGAGTCCGCATCATGCGCGATGAACTGATGCGGATCCTGTCCTGGGCCGTCCTGTCGACCGGCATTGCCGGCGGCGGGACGGCCGGGACGGCCGGTCCCGCCTTCACACCCGTCCAGACCGCCGATTTCGCCATTCCCGGCTCGCTCTCCAACAGCTGGGCAGATTTCGACCGCGATGGCGACCTCGACCTCGCCGTGTCGATCAAGACTGGCGAGATTCGCCTCTACCGCAACGATCGCGGAACCCTCACCAACATCGGTGCCGCCATGGGCCTTCCCGTCTCCGGCGCCGAGATGCGCGGTCTGTCATGGGGCGACTATGACGGCGATGGTTGGTTCGATCTCTATGCCGGCGCCACCAAGGCAACCGAAGCCAACCTTCTGTTCCGCAATGAGAGCGGCCGCCGCTTCGTCCGCCAAGACCTCACCCCCGTCGCTCCCGGCCGCTCGGCGCGCCAATCGAGCTGGGTCGATTTCGACAATGACGGCGACCTCGATCTCTTCGCCTCGAACCGCTCGGGTCCGAACGCGCTGTTCCGTCAGGACGCGGGCCGTTTCGTGCGCGTCGACGCCGAACAGGCAGGCGACGACGCGCGGCCGACCGTGGGTGCCTGCTGGTTCGATTACGACCGCGATGGCGATCTCGATCTCTTCCTTGCCAACCAGGCCGGCGCAACCGACGCGTTGTGGCGCAACGACGGCGGGCGCTTCGTCGACGTCGCTCCCGCGCTCGGTATGGACCGCCCCGGACGTCTGGCCGAAGATGGCAGCGTCGGCTGCGCGGTTGGCGACTTTGACAATGACGGCGAACTCGACTTGTTCGTCGCGAGCTACGGCGTCAACAGCCTCTACCGCAACAAGGGCGACGGCAACTTCGAGAATGTCGCGCCGCAGCTCGGTCTCGCGGAGGATAATCATGCCGTCGGCGCCGCTTGGGGCGATTTCGACAATGACGGCTGGCTCGATCTCTTCGTCGCCGCCTACACCGGCAAGTCGGGCGCGCAGCAGCCCGCGAACCGCCTCTACCGCAACCTCGGCGGCAAGGGCTTCGAAAACATCCTGCCCGCCGGCTCCGCGCTCGATGTCGCGGACCACGGCGTCCAGTGGATCGACTATGACCGCGACGGCGCGCTCGATCTCTCGGTGACACGCGGATACACCGCGACCGGCGGCCATTTCCTCTTCCATAACGATCTGGACAAGCAAACCGCCCGCCGCAGCCTTTCCGTGCGCGTACTCGACAAGGCCGGGCGCTTCACCCGCCTGGGCGCCGAGGTGCGGCTCTACGACGCCGTAGGCAAGATCATCGCGACGCGTCAGGTTTCGACCGGCGAGGGCTATAATTCGCAAGGAACGCAGCCGCTTCACTTCGGCCTCGCCTCCATGACACCGGTGACCGTCGAAGTCACTTTCATGGACGAGGCCGGTCGCAAGACACGGCGTCTCGAGCATGTCCGCCCGGAGCGCTATGCCGGGACCGAACTCATGATCCGTGAGCGGTAGCCCCGGCGGGCGATGCGGCTTTAATCCGGTTGCCCGAATGGGCTCCATGAACTGTGACCGCGTATGAACGGCCCTGCGCTGGCAAACGGTTTCGAAGGTCAGCACGGCCTGCTGGTTGGCGCAGCCTTACGCCTGCCTTTGAAGCGGCTCTGCTATCGTCGCCGACGATGCTCTCCTTGGCTTTGCGCACCAAGGCAAGGTTGTTGTCGATCAGAGAGGTCGCTCTACCTGACGCGGAGACGACATTCGCCGCGCCTAGCCTCGCCAGTGACGGCCCCGGTGATGATGATGCTGTCGCCTCTTCTGGTAGCGCCGTTCGTATCGATCGCGCCGCTCGTCCCGATGAGCATTGCCGCGATAACGGGAATCGTAGGAACGATAGCCCCGGTCGTGGTCATAAGTGGGGACGCTGTGCCGAGCGGGCCGGTAATCGCGGTCATGTCCGCGCGGAGCATCATGGCTGCCACTCCAGCCGCCACGATCACCATGATGTTGAGCCATTGCGGTGCCCGGTATCGCAAATGCGAGCAGCGCCGCCGCGAACTGCACGAATTTTCGCATGTCTGTCTCTCCTTTTTATGACCTGCAAACTCCCCCTTCGTCATTGAACGCACTGTGAATATCGCGCCCGAACACGAGCCGGTGGATCACTCGGGCCAGTGCTGCGGCAGGACGAGTTGCTGGCGCGGCTCGCTTACCCCGTCCAAGGGACACCCCGCTCCCGGCAGAAGAGCCAAGCGCGGGGCGCCGGCTCATTGCCCCATCGCCGCGACCACGGACTGAACCTTCGCCTCGACCTGTTCGGGGCTGGGCTGCACAAGCATCTCGCCATTGACGAAGAAGGTTGGGGTGCCGCGGACACCGACTGCTCGCGCGTCGGCGATGTCCTGCTCCATCCAGGCCATCGCATCGGCGGTCGGCATCGCGCGCGCCTTCGCGACGTTGAGGCCGGCCTTCTCGGCGGCAGCCCAGGCGCCGTCCATCTTGCCGTCATGCCAGTCGGGCTGCGCCTCGAGCAGCGCGGCCGTCACCGGCTCGAGCTTGCCCTGCACGCGCGCGGCTTCGAGGATCACGATCGCCTCGGCCGAGCCGGGATGAAGCGGCAGGTAGCGCATCACGAGACGCACATCCTTGGGATATTTGGCAACGATGCCCTTCACCGTCGGATAGAAGGCGCGGCAGGCCTCGCACGAGGGGTCGAAGAATTCGACGATGGTGACGGGCGCATTCTTGGGGCCGATAATTGGCGAGTGCGGACGAATGAGGCTGTCGACGGGCCCTGCCACGACCTTTTTCGTGGGTTCGCCCTCGGCGGTTCCGCTGTAGAGTATCGCGCCGCCGGTGAAGGCGAGGGCCGAGAAGACAAGCGTGGCAACGACACCGATACGTCTGTTCATGATTTCAGTCTCCTTTGGAAAGTCAGCAAGAGGGTGAGGATCGAAGCGAAGGCGGCGAGCGACAGCAGGGGCAGCGGCACCCCTCCGATCGCCATGCTCTCGCCCGAGCAGGACGGGCCGCCGGTGCAGGGGACGATCGGGGCCGGAATGACGCCGACGTAGAGCAGGCTATGATAGAGGGCGATGAGGCCGCCTCCCGCTGCCAGCGCCAGCCCGTAAGGCACAACGGCGCGGTCCGACTTGAAGGCGGCGATGCCGAGAATGATCGCAAGCGGGAACATGAAGGCGCGCTGAAACCAGCAGAGGTCGCACGGCGCCTGGCCCATGACCTCGCCGACAAAGAGAACGGCGAGGCTCGACAGGAGCGCAATCGCCCATGCCGCGCCGAGCGGCCGCCATTTATGAGGCGCGAGAAGCGGAAAGCTCGTTATCGCCGGCCACCTTTGAACTTGGGCTTCGGTCGGCGCGGCAGGGATTGCGGCTTGCTGTATTTGGACTTGAGATAGCTGAGCAGGATGCCGTCGATCGACGCGAGCATCCTTTGAAAGCTCGTCTTAATGCCGGGAAGCCGGAGCCAGGCAAAGGGTCCGCGGCAGCGATAGCGATGGAGGAATTTGGTACCTTCCGGCGTCCGGGTCAGGATATAGCTCTCCTCGAACTGGAGGATGAAGCTCGGCTTGACGTCGAGTATCAGCTCCTCCCCGGGACGCGCGGAAAGGACCGTCGCAGACACTTCGAGAAACTTGGGCTTGTGCGGATCCATGCGCATCGAATAGCGGATCGCGATCGGATCCTCGGCCAATCGCTCGATGCGGACATAGGGATTCCATATCCGGTGGTTCTCGAAGTCGCCGAGGACCGCCCATATCTGTTCCGGACTATAGGGGAGGTCATGCTCCCGCTCGAACTCCATCAGCTTAACTCCTCTATCGATCGGCGACCGGGCCTTGCGCCGCGCCGATGTCGGTGGCCCCCGCGGGCAAGGGATCGGCGTGCGCGCCGCCGGTCGTGAACCAGCGGCGCAGGCGCGGGGCCATCCGGCGTTCGAAGCCCGCCGCGAGACTGAAGGATGCCGGTACGATTAGCAGCGTCAGCATCGTCGACAGGATGAGCCCGCCGATCACGGTGACCGCCATCGGCGCGCGCCATGCGCCGTCGCCGGTGAGCGATAGCGCGGTCGGGATCATGCCCGCGACCATCGCGACCGTGGTCATCAGGATCGGCTGCGCGCGCTTGTGTCCGGCGTCGACGATCGCTTCGTCGCGCGGCACGCCGGACGCCATTTCCTCGATCGCGAAGTCGACGAGCAGGATGCTGTTCTTGCCGACGATACCGAGCAGCATCAGCACGCCGATGAAGACGGGGAGCGACAGCGGATAGCCGGTCAAGAGCAGCGCGATCGCGCCGCCGAGCGGAGCGAGCAGGAGCGAGCCCATGTTGACGAAGGGCGGGATGATCTTGCGATAGAGCAAGATCAGCACAGCGAGCACGAGGAAGATGCCCGACACCACCGCGATCGCGAAGTTGCGCAGCATCTCGGCCTGCCACTTGGCGCTCCCGAGCACCAGCCGGGCGACCCCGGCGGGCAGCGTCTTGAGCGCCGGCAGCGCCTCGACCTTTTCCATCGCCTGACCGGTCACGAGACCTGGAGCAAGGTCGGCCCCGATGGTGAGTTGGCGCACCTGGTTGGTGCGATTGATCTGGGTCGGGCCGGCGCCGAAGCCGATCTCGGCCACGACCGACAGCGGCACCGTTCCCCCGTTCCGGGTCGGAACTGGCATATTGCGGAGCGTATCGAGCCGCTCGCGCGCGCTTTCCGCAAGCGCGACGCGGACGGGGATTTGCCGGTCGGACAGCGAGAATTTCGCGCTATTCTGGTCGATCTCGCCAAGCGTCGCGACGCGGATCGACTGGCTGAGAGCCTGGGTGGTGACGCCAAGCTGCGCGGCGAGCGCGAAGCGCGGGCGAATGACGATCTCGGGACGCTGAAGATTGCCCTCGACGCGCGGCGAGCGGATTTCCTTAACCTTGGCCATTTCGGCAAGCAGCCGGTTGCCGACATCTTCGAGCTTCTTCGGGTCGTCGCTGCCGAGCGTGATCGAGATGTCCCGGCTGCTCCCGCCACCGCCGCCATGCTGCGACTGGAAGTTGATGCGAGCATCGGGAACCGCAGCCAGCCGCGGCGCGCGATCCTTTTCGAACTCGGTGGAGGTGAGCTCGCGGTCCTTGCGCAATTTCAGATACACTGTCGCTGTGCCGACATCGATCCGCGACAAGGCGGACTCGACGAGCGAATCGCGCTTCATGAGATCGGTCACCTCGTCGGCCACCGCCTCGGTCTGTTCGAGCGTTGCCCCCGGTGCGAGCTGGATGGCGACGCGGCTCGTGTCGGAATCGATCGAAGGCTGGAAGGTCATCGGCAGCAACGAGAAGCTGAAGATGGTCGCGAAGAGCGCAAGTACCCCGATACCGACGACCCAGAGCCGGTGATCCTTGAGATAGGCGAGCCATTTCCAGCGACCGCCTCGGGCGCGGGCGGCGTCGGCGGCCCGGGTATCGAGGCTCCAGCGCAGGACGCGCATATAGGTGTCGATAAGTGGGCCTTCGCCATGCTTCTGCGGACCCTGCGCGGCAAGAAAATACGCCGCGAGCATCGGCGTGATCAGGCGCGCGACCGCGAGGCTCATCAGCACCGCCGCGACGACGGTCAGCCCGAAATTCTTGAAATATTGCCCGGCTACCCCCGGCATCAGCCCGACGGGCAAGAAGACCGCGACGATCGTCATGGTGGTCGCGAGCACCGCAAGGCCGATCTCATCGGCGGCGTCAATCGAAGCCTGATAAGCCGATTTGCCCATCCGCATGTGGCGCACGATATTCTCGATCTCGACGATCGCGTCGTCGACCAGCACGCCGGCAACGAGGCTGAGCGCGAGCAGCGTCATCATGTTGAGCGAGAAGCCCATCAGGTCCATGAAGAGGAAGGTCGGGACCGCCGAGAGCGGGATCGCGAGCGCCGAGATCAAGGTGGCGCGCCAGTCGCGCAGGAAGAGGAAGACGACGACGACCGCGAGAATCGCGCCCTCGACCATCGCGTTGATCGCCGAATGATATTGGCCCTTGGTATATTCGATATCGCTGAACAGCTCGGTGAATTTGACCTTGGGGTTTTCCTTCTCGAGCTTGCGCAGCTCCTCGACCGCCGCGTCATAGACGGTGACATCGGAGGCACCCTTCGCGCGCTCGAACCCGAAGGTCAGCACCTGCCGTCCGTCCTGCTTAGAGACTGAGCGCTGCTCGGCATAGAGATCCTTGACCTCAGCGATGTCCGCGAGGCGCACGGTGCGGTTGGTGCCGACCGAAATGAGGGTTTCGCCGAGCGCGTTTGCGCTGCTCGCATTGCCGAGGATGCGCACCGCCTGCTCCGATCCAGCGACCTCCATCCGGCCGCCCGCAGCGTTGACGTTGAGCTGGACGAGCTGGGTGTTCACCGCGGCGGCGGTGAGGCCATAGGCGCGCATGCGTTCGGGGTTGAGGATGACGCGGATTTCGCGGCTCACGCCGCCCCGTCGATACGCGTCGCCCATGCCGGGGACGGCGATCAGCCGCTTGGCGACGACATTATCGACATACCAGCTCAACTCTTCGAGCGTCATATCGGTGGCCGAAGCCGACCAATAGGCAAGCGTGTTGCCCGAGGTCGACAGGCGGATGACCTGCGGTTCGAGGATGCCGTTCGGGAGGTTGCTGCGGATCTGGGTGATCTTGTCGCGGATGTCGGTGACCGCGCGGTCGATCGGCGTCCCGATCGCGAACTGGACGAAGGTCTGCGACTGGCCCTCGGTGACGGTCGAGTTGAGCTCGTCGATCCCTTCGATCGTGCGCACCGCGGCCTCGACGCGCTGGGTGACCTGCGTTTCGAGTTCGGTGGGTGCGGCGCCCGGCTGCGCGATGATGACGATCGCCCCCGGAAAATCGATGTCGGGATCGCTCTGCACCCCCATCATGAGGAAGGAGACGATTCCCGCCACGGTCAGACCGAAGAACATGACGAGCGGCGGGATCGGATTCCGGATGGACCAGGCCGAGATATTCTTGAAGTTCATCCGCTCTCCCCTTTCCGGTCTCGCCTCGCCGCCGCGCCGGCCTCTCAGGCCGCGCTGCGGTCGCGATAGGCGAGCAGCCGCAGCGCGTTGGCGACCACGACCAATGTCGAGCCCTCATGCGCGGCCACCGCGGGGCCGATGCCCAGCCCGAGGATGGTTGCCGGCACGAGCACGACGACGACGCCGAGGCTCACCACGAGATTCTGGCGGATGATCCGCCGCGTCTGCCGGCTGAGCCCGATGGCGAAGGGCAGATGGGCAAGATCGTCGGCCATGAGCGCGACATCGGCGGTTTCTAGGGCGACGTCCGACCCCGCGGCGCCCATGGCTATGCCGACGGTTGCGATCGCCATCGCGGGCGCGTCATTGACCCCGTCGCCCACCATCGCGACCGGCTGCTCGGCCTTGAGATCGCGTATGGCGTCGACCTTCTGATCGGGCATCAGGTCGCCCCACGCCTCGTCGATCCCGACTTCGGCCGCGATCGATTCCGCTACTTTCTGATGATCGCCCGAGATCATGATCATCCGTCCGATACCGAGCTCGCGGAGCTTGGCGATCGCCGTGCGCGCCGCCTCGCGCGGCGTGTCCATCAAGCCGATCGCACCCAGGTCGCGGTCGCCCATACGGACCACCATCGTCGTGCGTCCCTGCTCGCGGAGGCCGGCAATCGCCGTCGCCACTTCGTCGCCGATCGGCGCGATGCCGTCGGCGCCGAACATCTCGGCTTTGCCGATCAGGACGGTTTCGCCCTCGACCTTGGCGGTGACGCCGCGCCCCGTGAGGCTGTTGAGATCGTCCGCAACCGGCACGCGCGCCGAGGTCAGCATGGCCTCGCCATCGCGCACGATCGCGGCGGCAAGCGGATGGTCGCTGAGCCGCTCGACCGCGACCGCGATGCGGAGCAACTCTTCCTTGGGCACAGCAGTGGAGGGCACGACATCGGTGATGCGCGGCTTGCCCTCGGTGAGCGTGCCCGTCTTGTCGAAGGCGAGCGCGGTCAGCGAGCCGAGATTCTCGAGCGGACCGCCCCCCTTGACGAGCACGCCACCCCGCGCGGCGCGCGCGACGCCCGACAGGACGGCGCTCGGCGTCGCAATCGCGAGCGCGCAGGGGCTTGCCGCGACGAGGACCGCCATGGCGCGGTAGAAGCTGTCGCGGAAAGACTCGTCGACGACGACCCAGGCGAAGAGCAGGACGAACACGAGCGCGAGCACGCTCGGCACGAAGATGCGCTCGAACTTGTCGGTGAAGCGCTGGGTCGGCGATTTCTGCGTCTCCGCCTCGCTCACCATTTTTACAACTTTCGCGAGCGTGGTATCGGCGGCGAGGCGCGTGACCGCGATCTCGATCGCGCCATGACCATTGATCGTGCCTGCAAACACGCGGTATTTTGCATCCAAGCCATCGGGTTTGGCCGCCGCCAAGGCCCGGTCCGCGACCGGCTCCTTGTCGACCGGCACGCTTTCGCCTGTGACGGGAGCCTGATTGACCGCGGTGCGGCCAACGGTCACGAAGCCGTCGGCCGGGAGCCGCTCGTTGGGCTTGACCACGACCGTATCGCCGATCTGCAGGAGTTCGACCGACACTTCGCGGGTGCTACCATCGGCGCTCTTCAAGATCGCGGTCTGCGGCGCGAGCTCCGCCAGCGCCTCGATCGCACGTTTTGCCCGGCCCATGGCATAATGCTCGAGTGCATGGCCAAGACTGAAGAGGAAGAGCAGCAACGCGCCTTCCGCCCAAGCACCCAGGGCCGCCGCGCCCGCCGCGGCAACGAGCATCAGCGTGTCGATCTCGAAGCGCTTGAGCTTCAGATTCTCGATCGCTTCGCGGACGGTGAACCAACCGCCGAAGCCATAAGCGGCAAGATAGAAGCTGAAACTTACCCATTCGCGAGCGACGTCGAACTTCTCGATGGTGAAACCGATGCCAAGAACGAGACCGCAGAGCAGAGCGAAAATCAACTCGGTGCGCTCGCCAAATATGCCCCCATGATCGTGACCATGATCATGGTCGTCGGAGCCTTTGTGGCCATGCTTGTGGTCGGACCCGTGGGCATGATCAGGGCCATGATCATGGCCATCATCACCATGCTCGTGGCCGGCTTGTGCCGGGACAGCCGCGGCGACGGCAGCCGATTTCCGGGTAACGCCCATATCCGAAAGCACCATTCTAATCGTTTCGATGGAGGTCTCCGAGCGCTGGAACTCGGCGCGCAGCGTCCCCGCCGCGCCGACTTCGGCCTCGATGACGCCCGGAATTTCGCGAAGCCGAAGCCCGACCGTCCGCGCGCGCCGCGTGTGGCCGACGCCTTCGAGATCGTCCCAGAAGAGATGCTGATATTGGCCGGTGAGCTCGGCGCCGGCGCTACGCGCCAGCTGCCGCACCCGTTCGAGCGGAAGGATATCCGGCCGATAATGAATGCAGAGCTGCGGTGGCGAGCCGTCGCTGGTGCGGATCACATGGACCTTGTCGACCCCCTCGCGTCCTTCGAGCTCACTCGTAAGGCGCGCGACGCAGCGGTCGGCAGTATCGGCGACCTCGGGGAGAAGAAGCGGAATATCGAGCCGCAGCTGATCACTCATGATGCAATCCTTTTTTCCATCTGATCCGGGAGGGTCAGGCAATGTCCGGCCCTCCCGGAAGGATGAGGTGCGGGAGTCTTGGTGGGACGCGACCCACTCCCGCACCTCCTTGACCGCCAGTGACCCTCGACCGGGTGGCGGGGGCAAGGAGCCAAGGGCTCCCGGCGGCCAAGATCTCATTGTCCCTCAAGCGCGCCGCCCGCGAGGCCGGGCGTATCGGGACTGAACCGTCGTGCGACGGAGTTGCTGTTCAAGCGCCGTGTTAGAGCGCTTGAGAAAAACGCTGCAAACCCGTCGAAGAACGGGGTATCCGAGCCACGAAAAGAGACCCGCGCATTCGATACGATGCGTAACCTCCACCCCCTGCCCAAGCTTTTCGAGCCGGTAGCTTTCCTCAATGACGAGCAGCCCGCGCGTACCTGTCCGCCACGAGAAACCGGTCAGCCAGTCGAGAGCGGTGATGCGCCCCTCGGAGGCAAATTCCGGACCCCGCTTGCCGCGCGGTGAATAGACATAGCCCAGTCGCTCGTCGTCGCCCGAGCGGTCGGTGAACCGCAGCGTCGGGTGCCAGTCGCCATATCGGTCGATATCGACGAGAAGACGCCAGACGCGACCGATCGGAACTGGCAAGCGGAGCGAGGTGCCTACCGAGAACATCGGAGACCTCCTCGCTCGCGCAAGCTGGTCCGCGACGCAGGCCGGGGGCCTGCGCCGCGGTGGAAACCGGCAAGTTGCCGGTCAGCTCTGAACATCGGGAGGCTCCGCAGCGGATTTGCCGCCGAGGATATCTACCGCTTCGAGGGTGATGAGCCCGATATCGGGTATCTCCCCCAGTTGCGCCGCGAAATCGCGGAGCCGCTGCTCTTCGTCGATGATCTCGATCACGACCGCCCGGTCATTCTCCAGCGCGTGGCGGCGATGGAGATGCGCCGAGCGACCGAAGCCGAGCACCGCCTCAAGGACAGTTACGCCCGCGAGCTTCTGCTGCCGCGCAAGTTCCGCGATGAATTCGAAGGCTCGCCGGTCGCCGAAGAATGCGGATTCGTCAGTGTAGATGCGCAAGAGCTTGGATGCTTTTGTCATGACATTATCTCCCTATTCCGTAGCCGGCTGGGTGGCCGGCTCCGCTTTCCGCTTGAGGAACTTCGGCTGCCAGTCGGCTCCGAGTACGACCTTGGCGATCGCGGGCAGGACGAGAAGCGTCAGGATGGTCGCCGCGATGAGGCCGCCGATGACGGTAGTCGCGAGCGGCTTCTGCACTTCGGCGCCGGTTCCGGTCGCGATCGCCATCGGCACGAAGCCGATCGCGGGCACGAAACCGGTCATGATCACCGCACGCATCTTCTCGGTCATACCCTCGCGGATTGCCTCCGTGAGCGGGACATCATTCTCGAGCCGCTCGCGGATCGCCGTCATGACGACGAGACCGTTGAGCACCGCGACGCCGGCAAGGCAGATGAAGCCCACCGCCGCAGACACCGAAAAATTGATCCCGGTAAGCGCGAGGGTGAACACCCCGCCCGCGAGGCCCAGCGGCACCGCGAGGAACACGGCGGTCGCGCGTCCGAAGGTGCCGAGCGCCATGTAGAGCAGGATGAAAATGCCCGCGAAGCAGAGCGGAACCACGATGGAAAGCCGCTTCGATGCAGCCTGCAGGCTTTCGAACTGCCCGCCCCATTCGAGATAATAGCCCGCCGGGAGCTTCACATTGGCAATCTTCGCCTGCGCTTCCGTCACGAAGGACCCCGCATCGCGGCCTTCGAGGTTCACCTGCACGACGACGCGCCGCTTGCCATTCTCGCGGCTGATCTGGTTGAGTCCTTCGGTCAGCCGGATCTGCGCCACTTGCGCGAGCGGTATCTGCCCGCGATTGCCGCCTTCCGAAGGAAGGAGGACAGGAAGCGCGCGAATATCGTCGAGATTCACGCGCGTTGCGTCTGGAACGCGCACGGTGATGTCGAAGCGCCGGTCGCCCTCATAGAGCAGGCCCGATTCGCGCCCGCCGAGCGCTGCCGACACGGTGTCGGCGACTTCCTGGACCGACAGGCCGTACCTCGCAATCGCGTTGCGATCGAGCGTTACGTCGAGCATCGGAGCCCCGCCGACCTGGTCGGCCTTGACGCTGCCCGCTCCCGGAATGCCCTGGAGCACCTTCACCATCTCGTTCGCGGCGAGCGACATCTTGTCGAGGTCGTCGCCATAGAGCTTGATCGCGACGTCGCCGCGGACACCCGCAATCAGTTCGTTGAAGCGAAGCTCGATCGGCTGACTGACCTCGTAGAGCTGACCGAGCTGGCCGCCAGCGGCCTTCTCGATGCGCTCGACGACGTCGGCCTTGGAATCGACCCCGACGGGCCATTGGTCTTGCGGTTTCAGAATGATGAAACCGTCCGAGATGTTCGGCGGCATCGGATCAGTCGCGACCTCGGCTGTACCGGTCTTCGAGAACATCAGCTCGACCTCGGGCAATTTAGAGATGGCTGTCTCGACGTTGCGCTGCATCGCAAGCGACTGTTCGAGGCTGACCGACGGCACGCGCGTCGAGGCGAGCGCCATATTCTTCTCATCGAGCTGCGGAATGAATTCCGAGCCAAGCAGGCCGAACGCCGGGATGGCGAGGAGGAAGAAAGCAAAGCCGCCGGCGATGAAAGGCCAGGGCTTGGCAATCGCCTTGTCGAGCAGCGGCAGATAGCGCTCCTTCAAGTTGCGGATTGCCCAGACTTCCTTCTCGGCAACCTTGCCGCGGATCATCAGCGCGACAAGCGCCGGAACCAGCGTGATAGCGAGAATGAAGGCGGCAACGAGCGCGAGCATGATGGTGATGGCCATCGGCGAGAAGGTCTTGCCCTCGACGCCCGTGAACATCAGCAGCGGCGCGAAGGCGAGCAGGATTATCGCCTGCCCAAAGACGGTCGGTTTGATCATCTCCTGGCTGGCGCGCATCGTCTCCTCGAGACGTTCGCGAAGATTGAGCAAACGCCCTTCATGCTCTTGCCGGTGCGCCAATCTGGCGAGGCAGTTTTCGATGATGATAACCGCGCCGTCGACGATCAGACCGAAGTCGAGCGCGCCGAGACTCATCAGGTTACCGGGCACGCGGAACGCGTTCATGCCCATCGCCATCATCAGGAAGGAGAAGGGAATGACCAGCACCGCGATGATCGCCGCGCGCCAGTTGCCGAGCAGGAAGAAGAGCGCGGCCGCCACGAGCACCGCGCCTTCGGTGAGGTTCTTTTCGACCGTGCCGACCGTTGCATTGACCAGCTTAGCGCGGTCGAGCACCACCTTCACTTCGACGCCGGGCGGCAGGGTTTTAGACACCTGCGCAATCTTAGCCGAGACGTCTTCGGCGACAGTCCGGCTGTTCTGGCCGATCAGCATCAGCACGGTGCCGATCACCGCCTCTTTGCCGTTCATGCTGCCCGCACCGGTTCTGAGGTCGCCGCCGATTTTCACATTGGCGAGCTGTCCGACCGTGACGGGCACGCCGCCGCGCGTCGCGACGACGGCGTTGCGGATTTCATCGACCGAACGGACGCGCGCATCGACGCGCACGAGATAGGCCTCGCCCGCCCGGTTATAATAGTTGGCCCCGACCGCGAGATTGGCGCGTTCGAGTGCTTCGCCGAGCTCGCTGTAGGAAATGCCGTAGCTGGTGAGCCGCGTCGGATCGGGCTCGACCACGAAGGTCTTGGCATAGCCGCCGATCGAATCGACGCCGGCGACGCCGCCGACCGACTTGAGCTGCGGGCTCACGATCCAGTCCTGAACCGTGCGAAGATAGCCCGATTTGGCAATCTCGTCGGTGAGGATATCGCCCTCGGGGGTCAGATAGCTGCCGTCGGGTTGCCAGCCGGGTTGGCCGGCGACTTTCTTGGCGCCCTTCCCGTCAGGATATTTGTAGCCGACGGTATACATGACGACCTCGCCCAGCCCCGTTGTCACGGGGCCAATCTGCGGCTGAGCCCCGTCGGGAAGGTTCTCGCCCGCCTGGAGAAGCCGTTCGCCCACCTGCTGGCGCGCGAAATAGAGGTCGGTTTCATCGGTAAAGATCGCCGTCACCTGGCTGAATCCGTTGCGCGAGATCGAACGCGTCGTCTCGAGCCCCGGAATGCCGGCGAGTGAGATTTCGATCGGGTAGGTTACGAGCTTCTCGATTTCGACCGGCGAAAGACGCGGATCGATCGTATTGATCTGCACCTGCTTGTTGGTGATGTCGGGAACCGCGTCGATCGGCAGCTTGGTGAGCTGCCATACGCCGAGTCCCGCGATCACGAGGAAGAGAAAGAGTACCGCCCAGCGCGCGCGGACGGATAGCGCCATCAGTTTCGCGATCATGGTCTATTCCTCCTCGCCCGCGCCCTTGCCGAGTTCGGCCTTGAGCAGGAAGGCGTTCTCGGTCGCGACCATCTGTCCGGGCTTCAGCCCGGAGAGGATTTCGACGCGGCCCGCGCTGCGTTGGCCGACGGTGACCTGCTGCGCACGGAAGCCTTCTTTCGTGCGAATGAACACCACGTCGCGGCCTTCGAGCGTCTGGAGGGCTTCGTCAGTGATCACGATTCGGGCGGGGCCACCGGTTTCGGCGCCGCGGCTCGGAAGCAGACGTACCCGGACCGCAAGGCCCGGCTGCAAGGCGCCGGGCACGTCGAGCACGGCGGTTGCCGAGCGCGTGTCGCCGGACAGGCCAGGAGTCACAGCCCGCACGCGGGCATCGATCGTCCGGCCGTCGGGAAGTTCGATGATCGCACGATCTCCGGGCGAGAGCCGCTGTGCATCGGCCGGACCAACCGCGGCCTCGATCTGCACCTTGCTGGGATCGGCAACGCGGAACAGTTCGGTTTCAGGCTGGACAAAGGCGCCAAGGCTGGCGTTCTCGGCCGTAATCCGCCCCGAGATCGGACTTGCCACTATGACACTGCTGCCATCGCGCGTGACCTGCGCCGCGCTCGCAGCGGCGCGGGCGCGCTGCGCTTCCGCCGCGGCAGCCGCCGCCTCGGCCTGCGCTCGCTCATAATCGACGCGAGCGGACACTTTCTGATCGAGCAGCGTCTTCTCGCGGTGGAGGTTCTTCTGCGCCAGCGTCGAGCGCGCATCGGCTGCGACCCGCTCGGCCGCTATCTGTGCAGCGTCACGGCTCTGGACGATGGCGATCGTCTCTCCGGCGCGGACCGGATCACCGAGCCGCTTGAAAAGCCGGGTGACGGCACCGCCGGCCCGCGCGGTCACGATAGCCTCGCCGCTCGGTGCCGCAGTGACGGTCGCCTGCGAGATGATTTCGGAGCCGAGGCCGCCCGATGCGATCGTTTCGACGCCGATGTCGGCAGACTTGATCGCTTCGGGGCTGATGACGAGGTTGTTGGGAAGAGCTTCGCTCGCCGCTTCCGCACCGCCTTCAGCCGCCGGAGCCGGCGCCGGATCGGCGGTGCAACGTGCGACACCGAAACCGGTGACGGCCGCGAGAGCCATTGCGCCCGCGACGGTGCCGAGGAGGCGCTTGTCCTTGGTGATCATATTCTGTCTCCGCTGTTGATGCGGTTCGCGCGCCGACCGGCGGCGCACCCCTGTTGATTGAGAAGGATGGCGGGGCGGACGGCCCCGCTGATTGCTGGGACCGGCACGCTCATGGCTGGTGATCCGCGTCGCCCTCGGCCGCGGCCTGACGCGAGAGGATCGCACGCGCTTCGGCGCGGGCCTGCCGGGCCGCAATCAGCTCCGCCTGCGTCGCGGCATAGGCTTGCTGCGCGTCGATCAGTTCGACCAGCGTCGATTTGCCGGCGCGGTAGCTGAGCTCGGCGAGCCGGACGCCTTCGCGCGCCTGCTCGATCCCGCTGCCCTCGAGCGCCGCGAGGCGGGCCTCGGCGGCTTCGAGTTCGGCCTGCGCATTGGCAATCTCTGCCTCGGCGTTGACGACCGCATTTTCCCGCCGCGCGATGGCGGCAGCGACGTCGGACTTGGCCGCCGAGATGTTGCCGCGATTGCGATCGAAGATCGGCAGCGGCACCGAGACATTCGCAATGAGGGCACGATCGCCCGTGTCGCGAAGTTGCCGCACTCCGAAGCCAACAGACGGGTCGAGGCGACCGTCGGCGCGCTGCCCTCGGAGGCGAGCTTCGGCGATGAGGCGGTCGGTTTCGGCAAGCCGCACGTCGAGCGTGGCCAGCGAGTCCACCGATGCGGGCATCACCCACAGGTCGCCTTCGACCAGTTCGGCCGGCGCAACCGAGCTGCCGAGGAGCGCTGCCAGCGAACGGCGCGCTGTCCGTTCCTCGGCCTCGGCGGTGCGCAGTTCGGCGGTGGCCTGGACCAGCGCCGCATTGGCACGGAAGGCACGCAGCGGCGGCTCGTTACCCGTATCGACCATCGCCTGTGCGACGCGGACGAGTTCGCGGGCGCGCGCTTCATTCTCGCGCGCGAGCGCCAGACTGTCGCGGGCTGCGAGTGCCGTCGCGAACTGGTTGCGAACCTCGAGCGCGAGATCGGCTCGGACAATCTCGAGCCTATATTGCGCGGCGAGGAACTCGGCATCTGCTAGCGTCATGCGCGCACGGCGCCGGCCGCCGATGTCAAGACGCTGATTGACCGACACCGTCGATTCGAGGCCGTTTAGTCCCGAATAGGGGCCGGTGCCCGCGAAATTCTCGACGTCGACGTTAAGGATGGGGTTGAAGCGATAGCCCGCCTGACGCTGGCGACCGCGAGCAGCCTCCACTTCGGCTTCGGCGGCAACCACGCGCGGCGAGCGCGCGTCGGCCTCCTCCATCGCCTGCGCGAGGGACAATCGAGCGGGAAGCGGGCCGGCACGCACGGCCTGGCCTGCCGAAGAAGGCGGTCCCACCTGCTCCGTCGCTGCCGACTGGGCAGCGGCGGGCGCGGAATTTGCGCCTGCAACGAGCGCCACGAGACTCGCGGCGACAACTATGGATTTCATGAAAAAGAGACTCCTGACGTTTCCAGGGAGAAGCGCACGCGAAGGGCACGCGCAGACCTAGAGCGTCAGGCGATTGGAGGGCGAAAGGTCCCGATATAGGCGACGGGCGGCAAGGCGGCCGTCAGAATGCGCGCATGCGCTTCAGCGGCAGGGGTTTCGGTCGCTGCCGAAAGCGTTTCCGCCGGGACGCCCGAATGGTGGCCATGGCAACCATGAGCGGCGGCAGGCACCTGCTGCTTTTCGCCGGACGAGGAATTTTTCTTGTCGGACTCGGCGCTTTCGGTAGCCGGCGCACTCACGCAGCCGGCTTCGATCGCCGCGACAAAAAGGCTCGCCTCGGCCCGATCCTCGGTCGCATGCGCGAGCGATCCCGCAACCGTTCCGGATGCAAGGAGAAAGGTCAGCAAGAGGAGGATTATCCGTCGCATTGGAACCGGCTCCTAGCATCGAAATAGCGCGGTGAAAAGTAGAAGATTTTCAATCAACTTCGGCGGCACTCTTCTAACCCCCGAACGAGTGCTGTAATGTTATCTCATGATGGCAATCGAGCCATTTATCCGTCCTAGAAATACTTATTAGGACCTCTATAAGAACAGGATATCCGTCGAACAATCGGGCGTTAAGCACAATAGTTCTACGATTGTCTTGCAATCTTATTTCCGGACTTACGCTATTGCTTCTGTCCTCCTTTGTACCGGGCTGTGCCGGGGCGGAGGGATTCGTCTTGGACAGGGCGGTAAATCGGAAATCGCGCATCGAGGCGCCGAGCGGCAACATGAGAGCTTGACCCTGTATCTACTACAGGGTGCAAAAGCCTGCCCTGGACAAAAAGGGGGACCCAGCATGATCACGTCGACTGCCAAGCCGCTGACCCGGACCATCGTCGCGCCGCTCCTGCGCGACCAATATCGCCTTTTCCGCGAATCAAGCCGAACCGGCGATGAAGCCGCCGCGTGGCGGGCGCTGGAATGGGAACATATATTGAGCCAGCCCTATATGGGCGCGCATCTGGCCTCGCACTGGCACATGTTCCGCTATGCGATCGAACTCGGCGATAGCCGCGAAGCCGCCGGTCAGGTAGTGCGGTTCCTGCTCGTGCCGCTAGGCTCGCTGACCGGCCGGCTCCCGGCCGGTAACAACGGCCGCGCGCGAGTGAGCGCCTTCGATCCGATGCCGATGCCGGAGGGCCTGGCGGTACTGATCGAGGCGGCCCGGTCGGCGGCCGAACGCGACGCCTGAAAGGGCTGATCCGGTTTTGGACTTCCGGAACAAGCCATTCGCTGTTAGGGGCGCGACCATGGCCGCCGCTCCCCTTCGCCTGTTGCTTGTGTTCATCCTGCTGCTCAGCGGGCTTCACAATGCTGCGCCGGCGATGGCGGGCATGACGCACCATGCGACGGATTCGCATCTTTCGCACCATGTCGAGCCGGGCCATGCGTCGGACAAGGACACGCAAAAAGGTCAGCAGGACGCCGACCTCCACGGCAGTCACCATAATTGCCCGGTCGCATCCGATCAGGCCCTTTCGGGTCATGACGATCTGCCCTTTTTTTCCGGCGGCCTGCACTTCGCGCTGCCCGCGATGCGCCTCGCTTCGCGCGCCCTCGCGCCTCCCCTGAACCCTCCCCTCGCCTGAACGACGCCTGCCGCGCGGCCCTTCCCGGCCTGCGCTCAGTCGAACCGTTCAGGAGTGATCATTTATGCATATCCATATGCGCGCCGCCCTGTTGGCCGGGGCTGCGCTGCTGGCGGGGTCCGTGTGGGCCCAGCCGCTAACGCTCGACCAGGCGGTCGAGCGGGCCATCGCTGCATCGCCAGAGCTTAGAGCCGGCGAAGCGGGGGTCGACGCCGCGCGCGCCGGCCAACTGCAAGCTCGCGTCCGACCCAATCCGACCGTGTCGGTCGACATGGAAAATGGAGTCGGGACGGGCGGCTACGGCCTGTTCCGGCAATCGGAACTCACCGTCACCTATTCGCAGCCGCTCGAACGCGGCGGAAAGCGGGAGGCGCGGATGGCGCTTGCCGAACGCGGGGTCGTTCTCGCCGAGGCGCAGTGGCGGCTCGTCCGGCTCGATATCGCCCAGGAAGTGCAGCGCGCCTATATCGACGTCCAGATCGCCGAGCAGATGGTCTGGATCGCAGAGGATCGCGTCAAACTCGAAAAGGAGATGCGCACCGAAGCGATCCGGCGCATGCGCGGCTACAAGGATCCGCTCTTCGTCGAGACCCGCGCCGATGCCCGCATTCTCGAAGCCGAGCTGGCACTGAAGGAAGCCCAAGCCAAACGGCAGTCCGCAAGAGCATTGCTCGTATCCTTCTGGGGCGGCGCTCCCGACAGCCTCGTTATCGCCGAGGGTATCGAGAAGCCCGATCCGCGCGATCCGCCGCTGGCCGAAGCCGATGCCGCGGTGTTCGACGCCGCCGTCAATCGCGCCCGGGCACAGGTTGTCGTCGAGCAAAGCCGCGCGCACCAGGACTATACGGTGTCGGGCGGCACTCGCTTCCTTCGCGAGACCAATGATGTCGCCGTTCTCGGCGGAATCTCGATCCCGCTCGGACGCTTCGACCGCAACCAGGGCAATATCGCCCGGGCGCAGGCCGAACGGCGGCAGCTCGAATTCCAGTCCGAGGCGAGCCGCCTCGAACGACTGCGGCGCCTCGCGTCGCTGCGCGCCGATGCCGACGCCGCACGGGTGCGGGCCGAGGGCATCATGAACGACGTCTATCCCAAGGCGGTGAAGACGCTCGGTCAGGTGCGCGAAGGCTATGCCCGCGGCGGCTTCCTGTTCGCCGATGTGCAGGATGCCGCCGACGTCATCATCCAGATCCAGGGTCAGTGGGCCGAGGCCATGACGCGCTACCGCGATTTGCTCGCGGAAATCGATCGCCTGACCGGCCGCTTCGATGCGGCTCCCCTTGCGGAGAATATTCCATGAAGAAGTTTCCATTTCCCGCCGCTGCAGCGGCGCTGTTCCTTGCCGTCCCGCTCGCTGCCTGCGGCGGCGGAGCCGAAGGCGAAGACAAACATGCAGAAGGTGAGAGCCACGCCGAGGGCGAAGGCGAAGAAGACGCCGAGGGCCCGAATGGCGGCAAATTGCTCAAAAATGGCGATTTCGCTGTCGAAATCACGATTTTCGAGAATGGCACCGAGCCGCAGTTCCGAGTTTTTGCGACCCGGGACGGGAAGCCGGTCGATCCCAAGGAAGTCCAGCTCGCGATCACGCTCACGCGGCTTGGCGGCGACGTCGATCGCTTCACCTTCCGCCCGCAGGGCAAGTTCCTGGCAGGGCAAGGCGTCGTTACCGAACCGCACAGCTTCGATGTCGAAGTCGTCGCGGTGACTGGCGGCAAACGCCACGTCTGGAAATATGCCAACCCTGAGGGCCGCACGCGGATCGCGGCCGACGCCGCCAAGGCCGGCGGCATCGAGACCGCCGTCGTCGGACCGGCGACGGTCGGCGAGAGGCGCGAACTCTATGGCACTGTCCAATTGTCGCCAACGGCCCGTTCCGAAATTCGCGGTCAATTCCCCGGCCGCGTCGTCTCGGTCACAAAGGCGGTGGGCGACACGGTTCGCCGCGGCGAACTTCTCGCACGCATTGAATCGAGCGAAAGCCTCCAGGTCTATCCGGTGCATGCGACGGTCGGCGGGGTCGTTGCCGAGCGCAACGCCAACCCCGGCGATGTCACCGACGGGCGGGCGCTCTACGTCATCACCGATCCCGCGCAGACGACGGTCGTCTTCAACATCTTCCCCCGTGACCTCGCGATTATCCGTCCGGGCATGCGGGTGACGGTCGAGACGCAGGACGGCGCCGAGATCGCGACCGCGCCACTCGAGCAGTTCCTGCCCGACGGCAATGTCGAGGCGGGCACTGCGCTCATCCGCGCGACCATCCCCAACCGCTCGGGAACGCTGCGCCCCGGCATGGCCTTGCGCGGCCGCGTGATGGTCAACCCCGTCACCGTGCCGCTGGCCGTGCGTACCGAGGCGATCCAGCCCTTCCGCGACTTCAAGGTGGTCTATGCCAATTTCGGGCAGGACTATGAGGTCCGCATGCTGAAACTCGGCCGTTCGTCGCCCGAATGGACCGAGGTCCTGTCGGGCATCAAGCCCGGCACCGCCTATGTCACCAAGGGCAGTTTCCTCGTTCGCGCCGACATCGAAAAGTCCGGCGCGGGCCACGACCATTGATCGGGGAGCAGGATAATATGCTAGCCAGAACCATAGGCTTTTCGATCCGGCAACGATGGCTCGTCCTCGCGGTCGTCGCGCTCCTGTGCGCGATCGGCGCGTGGAGCGCGACCAAATTGCCCATCGACGCCGTTCCCGACATCACCAACGTCCAGGTCCAGATCAATACCAAGGCTGAAGGCTATTCGCCGCTCGAAGCCGAGCAGCGGATCACCTACCCGATTGAGACCGCGATCGCGGGCATCCCCAACCTCAACTATACCAGGTCGATCTCGCGCTACGGCCTGAGTCAGGTCACGGTCGTTTTCGAGGACGGGACCGACATCTATTTCGCGCGCCAGCAGGTCAACGAGCGGCTCCAGGCCGCAAAGGGGCAGCTGCCGCCCGGTATGGCGCCCGAAATGGGGCCGATTTCCACCGGCCTCGGCGAGATCTTCATGTTCTCGATCGAAGCCGAACCGGGCGCACGAAAGCCGGATGGCACGCCCTACACGGCGGAAGACCTCCGAACGATGTCCGACTGGGTCATCCGGCCGCAGATGCGCACGATCCCGGGGGTCGCCGAGATCAACACGATCGGCGGCTATGCCCGCCAATATCATGTGACCCCCTATCCGGCCTCGCTCGCTTCGCTCAATCTCTCGCTCAACGATGTCGTCACCGCGCTGGAGGCCAATAATGCAAATCGCGGCGCCGGCTATGTCGAGCGCAGCGGCGAACAGATATTGATCCGGGTGCCGGGGCAGGCGAACAATGAGCGCGACCTGTCGCAGATCATCGTCGCCACCCGCGGCGGCGTTCCGATCCGGATCGCCGACGTCGCCGATGTCGCGATCGGTTCGGGCCTTCGCACGGGCGCGGCGACTGAGAATGGCAAGGAGGTCGTCCTCGCAACGGTCTCGATGCTGATCGGACAAAATCCGCGCGTGGTGGCGCAGGCCTCGGCCGAACGCCTCGTCGAAGCGTCGCGTGCTTTGCCGAAGGGTGTTGTCGCGAAGCCGCTCTATGATCGCACCGCGCTCGTCGAACGGACGATTTCGACGGTGCAGAAGAATCTCGCCGAGGGCGCGCTGCTCGTCATCGTGATCCTCTTCCTGCTGCTCGGCAATTTCCGGGCGGCGCTGATCACGGCGGCGGTTATTCCCGTTGCCATGCTGATGACGCTGACGGGCATGCTCCAGACGCGGACATCGGCGAACCTCATGAGCCTCGGCGCGCTCGACTTCGGCCTCATCGTCGACGGGGCCGTCATCATCGTCGAAAATTGTCTTCGCAGGCTTGGCGAGGCACAGCACAGGCTCGGACGGCTGCTCGATCGCGACGAACGCTTCGGCCTCGTTGCCTCGGCGAGCGCCGAAGTGATCAAGCCGAGCATCTTCGGCATCATCATCATCACCGCGGTCTATCTGCCGATCTTCGCGCTCGAAGGCGTCGAAGGAAAGACCTTCCACCCGATGGCGATCACGGTCGTCCTCGCGCTGACCGCTGCTCTTCTCCTGTCGCTCACCCTGGTTCCGGCCGCGGTGGCGCTCTTCGTTACCGGCAAGGTCGAGGAGAAGGAGAATTGGCTGATGCGCGGTCTCGGCAAGGGCTATCGTCCGATGCTCGACCGCGTCCTGAATTGGCCGAAGGCGGCGCTTTCGGGTGCGCTGCTGCTCGTCGCGCTCAGCGGCGTGGCGGCGACGAGTCTCGGGTCCGAGTTCATCCCGGACCTCGACGAAGGCGATATCGCGATGCACGCGATGCGCATTCCGGGAACGAGCCTGACCCAGTCGATCGCGATGCAGGAGGCGCTGGAGAAGAGGATCAGGCAGTTCCCCGAAGTCGAGCGGGTGTTCGCGAAGATCGGCACGCCCGAGGTCGCGACCGATCCGATGCCACCGTCGGTCGCCGACAATTTCATCATGCTCAAGGATCGGAAGGAGTGGCCCGAGCCCAGAAAGCCGCGCGACCAGCTCGTCGCCGAGCTCAACAAGGCGGTAAACGAAGTGCCGGGGAACAATTACGAGTTCACCCAGCCGGTGAAGATGCGGATGAATGAACTGATCGCCGGCGTTCGCGCCGACGTCGCGATCAAGCTGTTCGGCGACGATCTCGATCAACTGCTCGAATCGGGGCGGGCGATCGAGGAGGTGGCCGGCGGGATCGCGGGCGCGCAGGACGTGAAGCTCGAACAGGTCACCGGCCTGCCGATGCTTTCGGTCACGCCCGATCGCGACAAGCTTGCGCGCTATGGCGTGAGCATGGAGACGGTCCAGGATGCGGTTTCGACCGCGACTGGCGGGCGGCAGGCGGGCGAGCTCTTCGAGGGCGACCGGCGTTTCGACGTCGTCGTCCGGCTTCCCGAGGCCATTCGCACCGACCTCGCGTCGCTCGGCAATCTCCCCGTTGCGCTTCCGGCCGGCGGCTTCGTGCCGCTTTCGGAGCTTGCGGAGATATCGCTCGCGGCGGGGCCGAACCAGATCAGCCGCGAGAATGGCAAACGCCGCGCGGTGATCACGGCGAATGTCCGTGGTCGCGATCTCGGCTCGTTCATCGACGAACTGACCCAGAAGGTCGAAGCCGATGTCGTGCTGCCCGACGGTTATTATATAGAATATGGCGGGACGTTCGAGCAGCTCCAGTCGGCGACCGAGCGCCTCCAGATCGTGGTGCCGCTCGTTCTGCTGCTGATCTTCGGCCTCTTGTTCATGCTGTTCGGGTCGGTTCGCGATGCGGCCATCGTCTTCTCGGGCGTGCCGCTGGCGCTGACGGGAGGGGTCGCGGCGCTGGCGCTTCGCGACATTCCGCTCTCCATCTCGGCGGGCGCCGGGTTCATCGCACTCTCCGGGGTCGCGGTGCTCAACGGCGTGGTGATGCTATCCTTCATCAAGGATCTTCGCGAACGCGGAAAGGCGCTCGTCGATGCAATCCGCGAGGGCGCGCTGACCCGCCTCAGGCCGGTGATGATGACCGCGCTGGTTGCGTCGCTCGGCTTCGTACCGATGGCGCTCAATGTCGGGGCAGGATCCGAGGTGCAACGGCCGCTGGCGACCGTGGTCATCGGCGGGATCATCTCATCGACGATCCTGACGCTGCTCGTCCTGCCCGCGCTGTACCTCATGGTCCACAGTCGCAGCGCGAAGATCGAAGAAGAGGAAGTCGCCGGGCCGCGGCGTGAGCCCGGCCTTGCGACCTGAAGCCAGGCCCTCACGGTTTGCTGCAGCGCTTGGGCGCAAGCGGCCGGCCGCGAACAGGGGCGGAACCCTGAGGGGTTCCGCCTCCTTTTAGGGATGCTTGGTATGAGGAGCGTGAAATGATAGACAAGACAGGCAGCACCGACCGCGAAAAGCAGACCCTCCAGATCGTTCTTTTCCTGAACGCGGCGATCGCCATCGCCTTTCTCATAACCGGCGCGCTGGGAGATTCGAGCGCCCTCATCGCGAATGGCCTCGACAATTTATCGGACGCGGCGGTCTATGCCCTGAGCCTTGTCGCACTAAGCCATGGCATCAAATGGAAGACCCGCGCGGCTACAGCGTCGGGCGTTATGCTATTGATCTTCGCGGCCGGCGTCCTGTTCGATGTCGGGCGGCGCTACTTTCAGGGTAGCGAACCGATCGGCGCTACGATGATGATCATGTCGGCGGTCGCGGCGGTGGTGAACTATGCCTGCCTGAAGCTGCTTCAGCGCATTCAGAATCCCGACGTCAACCTTCGTGCGGCAACGACCTTCAGCTTCAACGACTTCGTTTCGAACGGCGGCATCCTGATCGCCGGCGTCCTCGTCTGGTGGCTCGGCACGAACTGGCCCGACTTGCTCGTCGGGTTCGCCACTGCGCTGATTGCCATCAAGGGCGGCATCGAAATTCTGCGCGATGCCCGAAAGGAGACTCGCGGCGCCGCAAGCGACGACCCCTGAATTTGAGAAATAACAAGGTGAAGACCGAATGATGAGTGCGAGGAAACCACCGCTAGACCGCGGACGGCAGCGTCGCCTCGATCGCCTCAATCACCCGGCAATCGGCTATGCGGCCGCCCTCACAGAGCTGGACGATCCGGGCGAGTTCTGCGCGAAGGCGCACCATGCGTTCCAGACGCTCGTCGACGTCGAGCAAATGTCGCGCCGCCAGAGCGCGAACCTCGGCGCAGTCCTGCTCGGGTCCTGCCGCGAGGGCTTTCAGTGAACGAATTTCGTCGATCGAAAATCCCAGCCCCCTCGCACTCCGGATAAACGCCAGGCGCCTGACATCCTCGGGACCATAGCTGCGACGTCCGGAGGCGGTGCGCGCCGCCGGTGGTAGAAGCCCGATGTCCTCGTAGAAGCGGATTGTATTGACCTTCGTACCCGTCCGGCTCGCCAGCGCTCCGATGGGAAGTCCTACCTCACGGCCCATATGCACCTCAGAAATGCCTTGCTTCTACAGCTACTGGAGAATGTAGGACAATGCGATGAGCGAAAGCAACGACAGTAACTGTGGCTGTACGGGCGATACCGTGCGTGCCGAGCGTGATCCCGCCTATCGACGGGCGCTCTGGATCGTGGTGATACTCAACCTCGGTTTCGGTGTGTGCGAAATCATCGGCGGCTTCATCGCCAACAGTCAGGCCCTCAAAGCGGATTCGCTCGACTTCATCGGCGACGGTTCGATCACTTTGGTGGGATTACTGGCGCTGGGATGGTCTGCTGCAAGCCGTGCACGGATCGCGCTAACCCAGGGACTGTTCCTCGGTGCGCTCGGGCTGGGAGTGATTGCCTTTGCCGTGGCGCGGGCCTTAAATGCCGAGCCACCCGAAGCCGAACTCATGGGCGTCATCGGCATAGTCGCCTTGGCCGTGAACGTGACCGCGGCGCTGGTTCTCTCGCGATTTCGGGACGGCGATGCCAATGTGCGGGCCATCTGGCTGTTCAGCCGAAACGATGCGATCGCGAATATCGCCGTCATCGTCGCGGCCATATTGGTCGGCTGGACGGGCAGCGCCTGGCCCGATCTTCTGGTGGCGGGCGTCATCGCCCTTCTCTTCCTGCATTCGGCCACGGAGATCGTGCGCAATGCACGCGCCGAGCTGCGCCCTTCGCAGGCATAGCAAAATGAGGGCATATTCCACGCTTCGGCGCGCTGCGGCAATCTTGCTTGCCATGCTGGTGCTGCTTCCGGCCGTGGCACGCGCCGACACGACGTCGGTGCAGACTACCTGGCGCCTGCTCGATTATGTCGCGGTGGACTATGGCGGTGCGGTACATGACGGCCGGGTCATCAGCCAGGCAGAATATGCCGAAATGCTCGAGTTCACCGATTCGGCCGCCGCGAATATTGCAGCGCTGCCACCCAAAGGCGCACGTGCGCAATTGGTGGCTGACGCGAAGCGGCTGAAGGCAGCCGTTGTCGCCAAGGAAAGCCCACGAGAAGTCGCACGGCAGGCCCGTTCGGTCGCAGCGGCGTTGCTCAACGCCTATCCGGTGCCACTTGCGCCGGCGCGCAGCCCAGATCTTGCGAGGGGCGCTACTCTCTATGGGCAGAATTGCGCATCGTGCCACGGCATGTCGGGCGATGGCCGCGGCCCCGATGCAGCCAGGCTCGATCCACCGCCGATCGCCTTTTCCGATGCTGCGCGCGCTCGCGAACGCAGCGTCTTCGGGCTTTACCAAGTGATCGAGCAAGGCCTCGACGGCACGGCAATGCAAAGTTTCGCCGACCTTCCTGCCGCCGATCGCTGGGCCCTCGCCTTCTACAGCGGCCGCTTCGCTTTCCGTGATACGACGCAGGGCGAGCGGATCTGGCAATCCGACGCTGGTGTGCGCCGCCTGGTGCCTGACATGCCTACGCTGACGGCAATGACGCCGGCGGCGCTCGGTGCGAAGATCGGACAACCGGAGGCCGACGCCGTGATGGCCTATCTCAGGGCTAATCCGCAGGCCGTCACGGGGTCGGGGGCTGGGTCGCTGGCGCTGGCGCGGGAACGGCTCGAGCAGAGCTTCGCTGCATATGCTGCGGGGAAGAGGCAGCAAGCCGGAGAACTTGCGTTGTCCGCTTATCTCGACGGGTTCGAACCCCTGGAACCGCTCCTCGCGTCGCGTGATGGCGCCCTGATGGCGCGGATCGAGACGGCGATGGGGGCAGTGCGCGCGGCCATCCAGAAGGGCGCGCCCGTCGCCGAGGTACGCCACGAGATTTCGGCGCTCGACACGCTCTTCACCGATGCCGAGCAGGTGCTCGCCCCCGAACAGGCGAGCAGCACGTCGGCCTTTGTCGGCGCCCTGACGATCTTGCTGCGTGAGGGCCTGGAGGCACTCCTCGTCGTCATCGCGATCGTCGCCTTCCTGCGAAAGGCCGAGCGCCCGGAGGCGCTGCGTTATGTGCATGCCGGCTGGGTTGCGGCCCTTGCCGCAGGGGGCCTGACTTGGGCGCTCGCGACCTATGCCATCGGAGTCAGCGGGGCGAGCCGCGAATTGACCGAGGGCTTCGGATCCTTGCTCGCGGCTGTCATTCTCCTGTCGGTCGGCATCTGGATGCACGGAAAGTCTCAGGCCGACCAATGGCAGCGCTATATTCACGCAAAGCTGAGCGCGGCGCTCTCGAAACGCTCGTCCTGGTTCCTGTTCGGGCTCGCCTTCCTGGCCGTCTATCGCGAGGTGTTCGAGACCATCCTGTTTTATGCGGCGCTGGCATCGCAGGGCAGTGGCGGGGCTGTCTTCGGCGGCTTCGTGACCGGCCTTGTCCTGCTGGCCGTCATCGCCTGGGCGATGCTCCGCTACAGTCAGCGGCTGCCAATCGGCAAATTCTTTTCGTATAGCTCTGCCCTCATGGCGGTGCTCGCCGCCGTACTGGCGGGCAAGGGAACGGCGGCGCTGCAGGAGGCAGGCATGCTCTCGGTAACGCCCGTGAGCGGCTGGCCTCGAGTAACGCTCCTGGGTATCTATCCGACGCTGCAGGTCATCCTCATGCAAGCCGCCGCGCTGGTCATCATAATCCTTGGCTTCTGGTATAATCGCCGGGCCATCGAAGCCGGGCGGCCTGCCAAAGCCGGCAATCAGTCTGCGTAGAATTGCGACACCCGACCGGTTGCCAACCCGCCCACATCCGCGTCATAGGCCGATTGTGGGCCTCGCCGAACCGACCCATCGCATATTCCCGATACAAATTGACAGACATGAACATATCGGATAATCCCGATGCATGCAAATTGATGCCGCCTTGTCCGCCCTCGCCGCTCTGGCGCATCCCACCCGCCTCGATGCCTTTCGCTTGATCGTCCAGAATGAGCCCGAAGGGCTATCGACGGGACAGCTCGTCGAAGCGTCGGGGCTCAATCAGAGTAGTTTTTCGACGCACCTCGCGGTTCTGGTGAAGGCGGGCTTGGTGATACCGGAAAAGCGCGGCCGGCAGATCATCCAACGAGCGGATATCGACGCACTTCGCGGCCTGATGCTCTTCCTCGCAAAAGACTGCTGCCAAGGACGCGCTGAACTGTGTGAGCCGCTGCTCGCCGAACTTGCCTGCTGCTGATCGGCCCATTCAGCGCTTGAGGGAGAAGTCGATGACCGACAAGATTTATAATGTGCTGTTCCTTTGTACCGGCAACAGCGCCCGCTCGATTCTAGCCGAAGCTCTGCTGAACCGCATGGGCCAGGGGCGGTTCCGTGCCTATAGCGCCGGGAGCTTTCCCAAAGGCAAGGTCCATGCACAGGCGCTCGCGCTTCTCGATGAGCTCGGGTTCGAGACCGAGGGTCTGCGCTCGAAAAGCTGGGACGAATTCTCGGGCCCGGACGCGCCCAAACTCGATTTCATCTTCACCGTCTGCGACAATGCCGCCGGCGAGACCTGTCCGGTCTGGCCCGGCAAGCCGATGACCGCGCACTGGGGGATCGAAGATCCCGCCGCGGTCGAAGGCCCGGGCCAGCGCGAAGCTTTCGAACGTGCGCTGCACTATCTCTCGAACCGGATTTCGCTCTTCCTCGCGCTCCCGCACGAAAGCATCGACGAGATGGCAATGGCGCGCAGGTTGAAGGAAATCGGCGGCATCGAGGGCGCGACTGGCGAGCGGGAGACAGGCGCATGACCGCCGACATCATTATCTATCACAATCCCGAGTGCGGGACGTCGCGCAACACGCTCGCGCTCATTCGCAACGCCGGCATCGAACCGCATGTCGTCGAATATCTGAAGACACCGCCGTCGCGAGCCCTGCTCGAGCGGCTGATCGAGCGCGCCGGTATCACGCCGCGCGAGCTCCTCCGCGAAAAAGGCACGCCCTATGCGGAACTCGGCCTAGGCAACCCCGATCTCACCGATGGCGCACTCATTGATGCAATGATGGCGCATCCGGTCCTCATCAATCGCCCGCTCGTCGTCACATCGCTCGGGGTGAAGCTCTGCCGCCCGTCCGAAGCGGTGCTCGACATCATCCCTGCCCGCCAGCTTGGCGCCTTCGCCAAGGAAGACGGTGAACAGGTGGTCGATGCCGGCGGCAACCGCGTCCATGCCTGAGGGGATCATCATGATTGCCGCAAAGCGTGAACGCCTGTCCTTCCTCGATCGCTATCTGACACTCTGGATCTTCCTTGCAATGGCGCTCGGCGTCCTCTTGGGATCGCTTTTCAAGGACCTCCCCGCTGCGATCGACGCGATGTCGATCGGAACGACGAATATCCCGATCGCCATCGGGCTCATTTTGATGATGTATCCGCCGCTTGCACGCGTGCGCTATGACGAGCTGCCGCGCGTGTTCGAAGACAAGCGCGTCCTAGCCATCTCGCTGATCCAGAACTGGATCATCGGGCCGGTGCTGATGTTCGCGCTCGCGGTCGTCTTCCTCGCGGACAAGCCTGAATATATGACTGGCCTGATCCTGATCGGTCTCGCGCGCTGCATCGCAATGGTGATCGTGTGGAACCAGCTCGCAAAGGGCGACAATCAATATGTCGCTGCGCTCGTCGCGTTCAATTCGATCTTTCAGATCCTCTTCTTCAGCGTCTATGCCTGGTTTTTCCTCACGGTCCTGCCGCCGCTCTTCGGCCTCGAAGGCAGCGTCATCGACGTCAGCTTCTGGACGATCGCCGAGGCGGTGCTCATCTATCTCGGCATCCCGTTTATGGCAGGATATCTCACCCGCAAATGGCTCGCCAGCGCCAAGGGCAACGACTGGTACGAGACGCACTTCCTGCCGAGGATCGCGCCGATCACCCTCGTCGCACTGCTCTTCACCATCGTCGCGATGTTCAGCCTCAAGGGCGGCGAGATCGTCACCATCCCCGGCGACGTCATCCGGATCGCGATCCCGCTGACCATCTATTTCGTCGTGCAGTTCCTCATCAGCTTCTGGATGGGCAAGCTGATCGAGGCTGATTATCCACGCACGACCGCGGTCGCCTTCACCGCCGCGGGCAATAATTTCGAGCTCGCGATCGCGGTCGCGATCGCCGCCTTCGGCCTCGCCTCGCCGGTCGCCTTCGCGGCGGTCATCGGCCCGCTTGTCGAAGTGCCGGTCCTCATCCTCCTCGTCAGCGTCGCATTCCGCCTCGGACGTCGCTGGTTCCCGGCGAGCGTTCCTTCACAAGTCTGAGTATCATGACAGAACAGACCCACAGCCGCCTGCGCGCGCTCTCCGACGCAGACCATTTTCCCGCATTGAGCCCCGAATATCTCCACGCACAGCCGGCGTTTGGTCTGGGGCCGCTCGATCCCGCGCCGCGCATCCTTCTTCTGTACGGATCGCTGCGCGAGCGCTCCTACTCGCGCCTCGTTGTCGAGGAAACGGCGCGTCTGCTCCAGCTTTTCGGCTGCGAGACCCGCATCTTCGATCCTTCCGACCTGCCACTGCCCGACCTCATCGCCGATGACGATCATCCCGCGGTCGAGGAACTACGCCAGCATTCGCTCTGGTCAGATGGCCAGGTCTGGTGCAGCCCCGAGCGCCACGGCCAGATCACCGGCATAATGAAAGCGCAGATCGATCACCTGCCGCTCGCCTATAGAGGTCTGCGTCCCACGCAGGGCCGCACTCTCGCCGTGATGCAGGTCTCGGCGGGATCGCAGTCGTTCAACAGCGTCAACACGCTGCGCATCCTCGGCCGCTGGATGCGGATGATCACCATCCCCAACCAGTCGAGCGTTGCCAAAGCTTATGCGGAGTTCGACGAGGCAGGCCGCATGCTGGCGTCGAGCTATTATGACCGGATTGTCGATGTTGCCGAGGAGCTGGTGCGGTTCACCGTGCTGACGCGCGGCCACGCCGACCAGCTTGTCGATCGCTATTCGGAGCGCAGGGATCGCAACGCCCCTATCCTGACACCCGCACAGCTGGCCAAATTGCCGGGGGCGTGATGTCTTGTGGCCGCGAACTGGTGCCGATCAGGATCGACGCCGCAGCTTGCCGAATTCGCGGTCACCGCTCATGAAGCGCTCGATCATCGGGGCAATCAGCCGCTCCGCCGGCAAAGGCTCGGGGAGCCCATTGGCCCTGGCATGGATGCGGGCATAGTCTGCAAGATCGCGCATAATGCCTCCCGACAGTTCAACCGTGACCTTGACCGGCCGATCCTCGGCGATGGGTCCGAGCCGCAGCTTGCTCATCGGGATTCGCCGCTGAAAAGCGGCTCCAGCACCAGGTCACGGGTTACGATGACCCGAAACGCGAAACCGGGACTGATGGTGATAGTGGGCGGTATGGCGAGTTGCCGGTCGACGATCTGCCGGCCGGTCTGACCGATCGAATCCTGCGATCCCGACCGGATCGCACGAACGAGCCGATCGTCGTCGTCCGCTCCGAGCTCGGCGCCGACACCGAGCAGCGTCGATATGAGCGCGGCCTTGAACATATGGCCCCAATGATAGTCGGTGCGATCCGCCAGCCCCGCCATTCCGCCGGCATCCGCTCCGGGGAGCCGGCCAAGTGCGATCGGGCGACCGCCGGGAAAGGTCAACCGATCCCAAGTCAGTAACACGCGATTCTGTCCCGCCACGATCTCGCTGTCATACTCCCCGATCAGGCGCGAGCCTTGGGGGATCAGGAGAATGCGTCCCGTCGGACTGTCATAAATATTCTGCGTCACCTGCGCTGTGATCTGGCCCGGAAGATCGGAACGGATGCCGGTGATCAGCGCCGCCGGAATGATATTCCCGGCCTGCACGACATAGGGCGAAGCGAGCGGGACGATGCGTTCGCCGCTGTCTGTCCGGCGCGGACCATCTGCCCTCAGAAAGGGACGAGCCGGGGCTTCTGCGCCCGATGGATTGATCGCCTGCGCCGCGGGCGGCGCAGGTTGTTCCGCGGTACTGGCCGAGGCGCTGCCTCCCCCGCTTGCCAGGAAAAGATTGCTGGAACGCGCCGCGTCGCTTTCCTGGATCCGGCGCTCACGCGCCTGATCCACCGCCCGCTGTCGTTGATCGGCCGGCGGTGGAACAGCCACCATGGGCGGCGGCGTTATCATCCCGCCCTCCTTCTGCGCTGAGACGATCGGTCGCCCGAGGTCACCGGGAAGCGGCGGCCCGAGTTTCGGAACCGCGCCATAATCCGCGGGCGCGCCCGTAATGACCTCCGAGCGGTTGGGGCGATCGGTCTCATAGAGATTCTTGTCGGCTTGGGGAGCAGGCGACCGCAGCGCCCAGAGCAGAGCACCGGCGATAGCAAAGCCTGCCGCGCCGCCGATAATCGCGAGCGTCCGGCGCGAGAGGCGCATGACAGGCGGCATCTCGCCCTCAAGCCGGAACCCGTCGGGGCTGGACGGCGCGACGGGGCGTTCCGCCGCCAGGGCTTCAGGAGGCGGTTCTGCCTTCCCTTCCCGTTCCGGCCCGCTCATGACCGCCCCCGACGGCGCTTGTCGTCGCGCTCGATTCGCACCTTCTTCGCGCCGCGCCCGTTGCCAAGCCGCAGTTCGGCGCGTTCGAACAGGCGGTCGACGATGAGGAACCGGCCTTGCACGCGGTAATTGACGAGCTCCGCACCCTCCTTGTCACCGAGCACGAAGAGCGGGGGCATATCGCCCTCGGCAATGCCGTCGCCAAACTCGACGAACAATTGGCGACCGTCGTCGAAGATGCGCAGCGGGCGCCAGGGCACCTTGTCGCCGCTGATCCGATAACCAAAATTGAGCGCCGCAAAGTCGATGCCGCCCGCAACGGGTGCAGCGCGCTCCCGCTCGGTTTCGGCCGCTCGCAATGCGATCAGCTCATCGGCCGGGTAGGACCAGCTGACTGCGGCCATATAGGTCGAAGGCGTCGCGCGCAGTTCGAGATGATAGGTGCGGCGGTTGGTGTTGATGACGAGGTTCGTCATGATGTCGGGGCGGGTCGGCTTGACGAGAATATGAACGCGCCGCGACGTACCGGCGCCGCTCAGCGTGTCGCCGATGACCCAGCGGACCGTATCGCCGGCGGCGACCGGTCCGGGTCCGACGAGCTCTTCACCTTCCTGGAGCGCGATGTCGGTGACCTGCCCCGGCGCCGTATAGATCTGGAACAGCGCGCCATCGGCCCAGGCATATTTCTGGATCGCGCCCTGGAAGCTCGCGCGATCGGGCTGAACGCGCGCCGCGTCATTGGCCCGGCCGACCTGTGTCTTGACATCGGAGGGGGCGGCGACCGCAGGAAATGCCAGCGCGGCTGCGGTCACAAGAAAGATAAAACGCGTCACTGGCTGAGCTCCTTCGACCAATTTACTGCGGTGACAAAAATTCCGAGCGGGTTGCGCCGCAGGGCATCGGGGGTGCGGGGCGGCTGAACCGTCACGGTGACGATCGCCGACCAGCGCGACGTTTCGAGAAGGCTGCCGTCCTGATAGCGGCGCTCGGTCCAGGCGATACGAAAGCTGTCCTTGGAGGCCCGGATCACGCTCGACACATCGACCGCGACCTGTCGTTTGCCGATCTCCGCGAAGGGATCGTTCAGCCTCGCATATTCATTTAGCGCCTGCGCGCCGCTCGCCGTGGTGAAATCATAGGCGCTGAGCCAGTCCTTGCGCAGCACCACCGGGTCGGCCGGAATCGACCGGACATGCTCGATGAAGCGCGCGAGATGGAAGGCGATTTGCGGATCGGTCGGCGACCAGTCGGCGTCTGCGGGCGCGACGGCCCTTGCCTCGCCGAGCTTGTCGACCTCGACCACCCAGGGCGTGATCGTGCCGCGCAGCGACTGCCAGACCAGAGCCGAGGCGAGGCCGCCTGACAGAAGCAGGGTGCCGAAAAAGGCGAGCCGCCAATTCTTCGCCTGGACGCGCGCCGAGCCGATGCGATCGTCCCAGACCTGCCCCGCGCGCTGATGCGGCGTGACCGGGACGGGCGAGATCCCATAATGATTGGAGGGCCTGCGGAAAATCATATCAATCCCTTTCGCTGATGTCAGGTGCGGAGCCAGCGCCGTGGCTATCGCCGCCCTTCAGGGTCTGCGCGCCGACCATCGCGCCCTGCGCGACCGCCTGCCGCTGCCGCATCGCGGTCGCCCACGCGGGCGGCGTGCCGGCAGCAGTTGCCGGCCCGGCCTTCGCCGCCTGACCCGCGCGGCCGGCCGCAAATTGCTCGCGGGTCCCCTCGGCGGCACGCCGAAGCGGGGACGCCGCAGCGCTCGCCGCCGAGCGCGCGACACTGGCGAGACCCGCACCGACCGCCTGCGCCCCGCTCTTCCCGGCCGCGCCTGCGGCGTAGGAGGCCGATGCGCTGCCCGCAGTGCGGGTAGCGCCAGCCGCAGCGCCGCGCGCAAAGGTGGCGGCGGCACCGGTGGCCAGCGTCGCACCCGCCGCGCCCGCGGCGAGCGTGGCGCCGGCGGCGACGGCCGTGCCGGCCGCAGCGCCTGCGCCGAGCTGGGGACCGCCCGCGACGATGCCATTGGCGATCGAAGGACCGAAGATACCGAGACCCAGCAATGTGAGCGCGCCAAGCGCGATCGCCATCACCTGCTCGATGTCGGGCTCGGCGCCAATCTGGGCACCCATGAAGCGATCGAAGAGGGTCGTGCCGATCCCGGTGATGACGGCGAGCACCAGCACCTTGATGCCCGAGGAGACGATATGGCCAAGGACGCGCTCCGCCATGAAGGCGGTGCGGCCGAAAAAGGCGAAGGGGATCAGAACGAAGCCCGCGAGCGTGACGAGCTTGAATTCGAGGATCGTCACGAAGACCTGCACCGCGAGGATGAAGAAGGCGAGGACGACGATCACCCAGGCGATGAGCAGGATCAATATCTGCACGAAGTTCGTGAAGAGCCCGATAGGCCCCAATAGGTCCTTGCTCGCATCAAGAAGCGGCTCCGCGGCATCGAGGCCCGTCGCCGCAACGACGCCCGGGCGCATGAAGTCGCCGATCGCCATGGCGCCGCCGCTTGCCTTCAGCCCGAGACCGGCAAAGCTTTCGAGCATGATTGTCGCCAGGCTCTGGAAATTACCGATGATGAACGCGAAGACGCCAATATAGAGCGTCTTCTTGACGAGGCGCTGAAGGACATCCTCGTCGGCGCCCCACGCCCAGAATAGCGCGGCGATCGTCACGTCGATGACGATGAGAGTCGTCGACAGAAAACCGACTTCGCCGCCGAGCAGTCCGAAGCCGCTGTCGATATAGGTCGAAAAGACCGACAAAAATTGGTCGATCACGCCCGTGTCGTTCATCGCTCGTTCCTCCGCTCACCGAAAAACCGGCGACGCTTCGCTTCCCATGCCGCTTCGCAATCGGGGTCGGCCGTCGTGACGGTCCGGCAGCGGCGAAGCCTATCGTCCGGCGCCGGGTGTGCGTCCGCCCCGGAGACCTGGGGGGCGGACGCACGAGGCGCGGGCGGCAGGGTCGCGGCGACGAGCGCGAGCGTCATGGCGATTCCGCCCAGCACTGCCGCGCCGCCGATCCTGGCCGCCCGGCCCATCTCAATTGCCTTTGAGGAAGCGGCGGAAGCGCTCGCGGCCTTCGGCCTCGGCAGCCGCCGCGCGGGCGGCATCGAGCATCTGTGCCCGCCCCTGCGCGGCGATCGCAGCGGCAAGATCACCGAGTTGCTGCGACTGGAGCGCGAGCAGCTGATTGCCCGCCTGTGCCGCCTGGAGGGCGCCGGCCGCCGACTGGCTCGCGGTCACCAGCGTCGTGATCGAGCGGCGCGCATCGCCCATATTGCCGACAACGCCCGCCTGGACCTTCATCGCATCCTGGAAGGCGCCGACGCTGTCGTTCCAGCGCGCCTCGGCATTGGCGACCATTTCCGCCTGCGTGCCCGTCAGCGCGCCGCCCTTGTAGCGCGCGTCGAACGCCTTCTGGATGTCGCCGACGTCGAAGGCGACCCGCTGCGCTTCGCCGAGCAGGGTGCGGGTCCGGTCGATCTGGCCTTGCAGCTCCTCGAGCGTCGAGACCGGCAAGCCCGACAGGTTGCGTGCCTCGTTCGCGAGCGACGTCGCCTGGTTCTGCAGCTGCTTGATCTGATTGTTGATCTGCTCGAGCGTGCGCGCGGCGGTCAGGATGTTCTGCGCGTAATTGCGGGGATCGTGGACGATCCCGCCCACCTGGGCCGCGGCCGGGGCGGACACGGCCGCAGCCGCGATACCGCACCCGGCGACGAGCAGCGCGGCGGCGCAATGGAAAATCTGGGTCTTCATGGTCATTCACTCCTTCAGGGTGGAAGATTCGAGATTGGCGAGAAGATCGGCCGCCCAGTCGAGGCGGCGCTCGCGCAGCCAGGCGGCGGCAAAGCCATCGCTCCCATGTTCGGCGACGAGTTCGCCGATGCGGATCTGATCGGTCTTGGAAGACGCGGCGGCGAAGGCGAGCGCGATCTCGCCGAGGCCCAGTTCGAACAGCCGGTTTCCGCGGCGCGACTGGCAATAATAGTCGCGTTTCGGGGTCGACCGGCTCAATATCTCGATCTGCCGGTCGTTGAGGCCGAAGCGCTCATAGACCCGCGCGATCTGCGGCTCGGCGGCGCGCTCGTTGGGAAGGAATATCCGCGTCGGGCAGCTTTCGATGATCGCGGGCGCGATGCTCGAACTCTCGATATCGGCCAGACTCTGCGTCGCGAAGATGACGCTCGCATTCTTCTTGCGCAGCGTTTTCAGCCATTCGCGCAGCTGCGCAGCGAAGGCGGGGCTGTCGAGGATAAGCCAGCCCTCATCGATGATGATCAGCGTCGGCGAACCGTCGAGGCGCTGCCCGATGCGGTGAAAGAGATAGGCGAGCACGGCGGGGGCGGAAGCGGCGCCGACGAGCCCCTCGGTTTCGAGCGCCTGCACACGCGCGTCGCCGAGGCGTTCGACCTCCGCGTCGAGGAGGCGTCCCCAGGGTCCGCCGACCAGATAGGGCGCCAGCGCCTGCTTCAATTCCTGCGATTGCAGCAGGACCGCGAGCCCGGTCAGTGTCCGCTCCGCGACCGGCGCGGTGGCCAGCGACGTCAGCGCCGACCAGAGATGTTCCTTCGCGGCCGGATCGACCGCGACGCCTTCGCCCGCGAGGAGCGCGGCCAGCCATTCGGCGGCCCATGCCCGTTCGCCCGCCTCGTCGATGCGCGCGAGCGGCTGGAGCGCGACGCCGCCGCCGTCATCCTGCAAGGCGCCGCCCAGATCCTGCCAGTCGCCGCCCATGGCGAGCGTCGCGGCGCGGATCGAGCCGCCGAAATCGAAGGCGAAGATCTGGCCATGCTCATAGCGCCGGAACTGCAGCGCCATCAGTGCGAGGAGCACCGACTTGCCGGCGCCCGTCGGGCCGACGACAAGGCTATGGCCGACGTCGCCGACATGAAGAGTGAGGCGGAACGGGGTCGAGCCTTCGGTCTTGCCATAGAGCAAGGGGGCATCACCGAAATGCTCGTCCCGTTCCGCCCCCGCCCACACCGCTGACAAGGGTATGAGGTGGGCGAGATTGAGCGTCGAAATGGGGGGCTGGCGGACATTGGCATAGACATGGCCGGGGAGACTCCCGAGCCAGGCGTCGACCCCGTTCATGCCCTCGACCGTGCAGGTGAAATCGCGGCCCTGGATGACCTTCTCGGCGAGCCGCAGCTTTTCGGCCGCGATGGCGGGATCCTTGTCCCAGACGGTGAGCGTCGCGGTCACATAGGCGATGCCTGCATGGTCGGCGCCGAGTTCCTGCAATGCCATATCGGCGTCGGCCGCCTTGTTCGAGGCGTCCGAGTCCATGAGCACCGAGGCCTCGTTGGTCATCACTTCCTTGAGGATCGCGGCGACCGATTTGCGCTTGGCGAACCATTGCCGCCGGATTTTGGTCAGCAGCTTCGTCGCGTCGGTCTTGTCGAGCATGATCGCGCGCGTCGACCAGCGATAGGCGAAAGCGAGCCGGTTGAGCTCGTCGAGCAGGCCCGGCCAGGTCGCGGTCGGAAAGCCGGTGATCGTCAGCGTGCGGAGATGATGCTCGCCGAGCCGCGGCGCGAGCCCACCGACGAGCGGCTGGTCGGTCAGCAGCGCGTCGAGGTAGACGGGTGTTTCGGGGACGCGGACGCGCTGCCGGTTGGTCGAGACGCAGCTGTGGAGATAGGTGAGTGTCTCGCCGTCGCCCAGCCATTCGGCCTCGGGAACGAAGCCTTCGATCAGATGGAGCAGCCGCCCGCTGCGGTCGACAAAGCCCTTCAGATATTCTTTCGGATCGACACCCGCCTCCGAGCGCCCCTCATAAAGCCAGGCTTCCGCACGCGCGGCCTCTTCCGCGGGCGGCATCCAGAGCAGGGTCAGATAATAGAAGCTTTCGAAATGCGCGCCTTCCTCGCGGAACTGCTCGCGGCGCTCGACATCGACCAGCGCCGAGACGGCGTCGGGAAAATCCGAGACCGGATAGGATATCGCGGGAACACGCTGCGCCTCGACGAAGACCGCCCAGCCCGAGCCGAGCCGCCGCAGCGCATTGTTGAGCCGCGCGGTCACCGAGACGAGTTCGGCCGGGGTCGCGCTGTCGAGGTCGGGACCGCGAAAGCGCGCAGTGCGCTGGAAGGAGCCATCCTTGTTGAGGACGACGCCCTCGGCGACGAGCGCCACCCAGGGAAGATAGTCGGCGAGGGAAGCCGATTTGGTGCGATATTCGGCGAGGTTCATCATGGGCGCATCCAGACAGGAAATTTGAGGTGGCGGCGGGCGACGTCGACGAACTGCGGGTCGTGCCGCGCCGCCCAGACCGAAAGGGCATGGCCGATCGCCCAGAGGGCAAGGCCGGCGATCCAGAGCCGAAGGCCAAGCCCGATCGCGCCGGCGAGGGTGCCGTTGACGATCGCCAGGCTGCGCGGCGCGCCGCCGAGCAGGATCGGCTCGGCGAGCGCGCGGTGGACCGGCGCGAACAAGCCCGGAATGTCGGCCTCCTGTGCCATCAGACGAGCGCCCCGCCGCCGAAGGAGAAGAAGGAGAGGAAGAAGCTCGATGCCGCGAAGGCGATCGACAGGCCGAAGACGATCTGGACCAGCCGGCGGAAACCGCCCGAGGTATCGCCGAAGGCAAGGCTGAGGCCGGTGACGATGATGATGATCACCGCGACGATCTTCGCGACCGGACCCTCGATGCTCTCGAGGATCGACTGGAGCGGCGCTTCCCAGGGCATCGACGAGCCGCCGGCATGGGCCGGGACGGCGACGATCATCGCGACGACGATCGCGGTCGAAGTGAGCATGGCGCGGCGGGCGCCTTGCCGGGCGGCACGGATCATGAGCTTTCTCCTTCTTGTGTGTGCGGGACAAGGCGATATTCGCCGGTGGCGGGATCGAGCCCGTCTACCCGCGCCAGTTCGGACAGGCGCCGGCCGGTCCCATCGCGGACGAGGACGGCAACAAGGTCGATGGTTTCGGCAAGCAACGCGCGCGGCACGGTTACGACCGCCTCCTGGATGAGCTGCTCCATGCGGCGGAGCGCCCCGAGCGCGCTTCCGGCGTGGATCGTACCGATCCCGCCCGGATGCCCTGTTCCCCAAGCCTTCAGCAGATCGAGCGCTTCGGGGCCGCGCACCTCGCCGATCGGAATGCGATCGGGCCGGAGGCGGAGCGACGAGCGCACGAGGTCGGTGAGCGATGCGACCCCGTCCTTGGTGCGCATGGCGACGACATTGCGCGCGGCGCACTGCAACTCGCGTATATCCTCGATGAGGATGACCCGGTCATCGGTGCCGGCGATCTCTGCGAGCAGCGCGTTGGCGAGCGTCGTCTTGCCGGTTCCGGTGCCGCCGGCGACGAGAATGTTCATCCGCCCGGCGACCGCATGTCGCAGCGAGGCGGCGGCAGCCGGCGCCATGATGCGCGCGCCCACATAGTCGTCGAGTGTGAAAACGGTGGCCGCCGGCTTGCGGATCGCGAAGGCCGGAGCGATCACTACGGGCGGCAGCAGTCCCTCGAACCGTTCGCCGCCGCCGGGCAGTTCGGCCGATACGCGGGGACTTCCGGCATGAACTTCGGCGCCGACATGATGCGCGACGAGGCGGATGATGCGTTCGCCATCGGCTGCACTCAGCCATGTGCCGCTATCCGAAAGGCCAGCACCCAAGCGGTCGACCCAGAGGCGGCCGTCCGGATTGAGCATGATCTCGACGACTTGCGGGTCGGCAAGCCAGCCGGCGATCGCCGCTCCGAATGCGGTCTGCAACATGCGCGCGCTGCGATTTCGCGCTTCTAGCCGGATCGGTTCTGCAGCCATGAGAGGACCCCGTTTCGCGGCGCCGGACCGGAGTGTCCGTGCGACGGGGCCGAGTAAGAGACGCAGGGATTGCCCCAATTCAACAAGCTTTTGAGCGCGTCGCAGCGTGGCGTTGAAAGACAGGCTATGGCGTAGGCGCCGTCATCGCGAACGAGCGGCCGCGCCCCCGCGAATCACTCCCGGGGCTTGTGCCGGAGGCGATTTTGACAAGAGTGTGAACATGAGTGATTCGAGGTCGCACACATTTGAGGACGCCGAACGCTGGGCGCGCCTCACTGACAAGCAGCGGGCCTGCCTCGATCTCCTGATCGAGCGACAGACCTCGAAGCAGATTGCGCGGCAGCTCGGAATCGCCAAGCCCACCGTCGATCTCCGGCTGACCAAGGCGCGCGACATATTGGGGACGGCGAACCGCGACGAGACCGCGATCGTCTATGCCCGCCTCAAACAGACCTATGATCGGATCACATGCGATCCGATCGACCTTCCGCCGCCGCCTACGCTCGTGCCATCCCACTTCCCGGACGGAGGCCCGGCCGACGCGATGGCGCTGAATGACAGTGTCCTGGCGGCGGACGGGCCGATGGAGGCCAGCCCGCCGTTCAGGGATTTCTGGAGGCATGACCATGCCCGGACAAGGCGAGCGCTGATCATGGCGGCCATGATGGTCGCACTGGTCCTGCTCATCTTATCGGGGCTCGCCATCGCCCAGGCGCTGACGACGCTGATCTCCGGCTGATCCCTTTCCCTTGTGCCCAAGCAATCGCCGGATCGCCCCCGCTTTCCGGAAAAGGAGAAGTCATGTCCAAAGAAATCAACTTCGCAGCAGCTCGTCTCGAGCGCGACGTCCCGGCTGCGGAAGGCAGAGTCGACGATGCCCTCATCGCGGTGTCCTCGCTGATGACAAGTGTCGTGACCGCACGCCGCGATACCATCGGGGTGCCGGCCACCAGCGGCCATGCAACGATCCGGCGGCTCGCGAAGGCACAGATGGCGCTGGTCGATGTGAGCGGTGACATCCTTCGCGTCCATGGCGATCTCGTGCAAATCGGACGCGAGACGGCGGGCTATGACCTTCATGAATGCCCGGCGATCGCCGGTGCGGTTTCCGAGCCTCTTCCGGCGGCCGCCTGACCCCGATTGACCCGGAGCAATCAGCATGAAAGGTTCGGGCGATGCGCATGGCATTTTTCCTCGCTTTCTTGCTGGTTGCTCTTGGCTATGCCGCCTGGCGCGGGGGCGGACCCGAACGCGCGATGGCCGCGATCGCGCTGACCATGGTGGGAGCGGACAAGATGCTCCACGCTTTCGTACCGGTCGAATTCGCATCGCTGGACACGGGCCATCTAGCGATCGACCTGTTCGGCGCGACCGCAACCACCCTGCTCGCGCTTTTTGCGCATCGCTTCTGGCCCATGTGCGTCGCGGTGCTCCATATACTCCCGCTCCTCGCGCACACGAGCCGGTTCCTCGATGTGGAGATTCATCCGGCGGCTTATCTGACGATGCAGGTCGCGACCTCGTGGCTGGTTCCGCCGATCCTCATCCTCGCAACCTGGCGGCACCAGCGACGCCTGGCGCGCGGCGACAGCGAGCCGTCCTGGTACATCTCGTCGCGTCGATCGATCCCGAGAACAGCCAATCGATAGCCGAAACGCTACTTGCCGAGTTTCATAGTCTCGATCGCATCTGGTCGCGGTCACCCGAGGCGCTGGCGCGAATTCTCGGCAAGCAGAGTCCGGTCATAGGCCTTCTGCTTGCCGCGCGCGAGGCCGGCCTCGAAGCCATGCGCGCCGAATTGCTCGGTCGCGTGATCGAACCCTCCAGCCCAAAACTGATCGAATATCTCAAGACCTCGATGGGCGCGCTGCCCGAGGAAATTCTTCGCGTGCTGTTTCTGGACGCGTCGCGCCGGCTCGTCGCCGACGAGCAAATGCAGCATGGCTCGGTTCGGCAGCTGGCACTTTATCCGCGCACGATTTTCCGGCGCGCGCTCGAGCTGGACGCGGCAGCTATCCTGCTGGTCCATAATCATCCAAGCGGTGACCCGACCCCGAGCGACAGCGATATTCGCGTCACCGAACTCCTGCGCGACATCGGCCGGGCGCTCGACGTCGAACTCATCGACCATATTACCGTCACCCAGCGCGAGCACCATAGGCTGGCCGCCGGCAAAGCTCCGCCGAGGGGAAGACCGGGACCGCCGTTGACCCTCGGGGACGGGCACCGCGACCGCATCGAGACAGAGAAGGGAGTTGCCGACCTCGCACTCGCCAATGCGCGCCGGACCTTGCGCCGGCGGTTGCTGCGCAAACAGCTTCTGGGCAATGATGAGCTATTCGGCGAGCCGGCGTGGGACATGCTCATCGACCTCTTCATTCATGAAGGCGAGGCGAAGCCGGTGTCGACGAGCAGCCTCGGCATCGCCTCGGGGCTGGGGATGAGCAGCGCGCTGAGGCTGGTCCAGCGGCTCTGCGACGCCGAGCTCCTGGTCCGCACATCGGATCCCGCCGACGGACGGCGAAACTTCATCCAGCTGGCGCCCGAAGTCGCGCACCGGCTTACCGCCTATTTCGCGGCCGGCGAGGAATGAGTGCCGGACGGCTTATCGCGCGACACTTCCTCCTGGAACTTCGGCCCGAGTTCCATCCGGCGCGCGAGGGTATCGACGAACGCCTCCCACCGCTTCTTGCCGGTGGCCTGCGCCGCCTGCAGCGCCGCATCGGGGAGCGGCGGATTGTTCGTCAGCCAGGATCGGATGAACAGCGCGGCGGTCTCGTTCGACAGCTCGATATGCCATTCGAGCCGCTCGATCTGCCGCGACAGGCGGTCGAGGCGCCGGGCAAGCACCGCCTCGAGCCGCTCCTCCTGATCGGGTGTGAGCAAGGATGCGAGGGCGGCTTCGACGATATCGGTTCGCGTCATGCGCCGGCTGCGCGCCCGCTCGTCGAGTTCGCGGCAAAGCGCGGCATCGAGGCGGAAGGTCCGTTTGACCGCGGGCTTTTTCACAGGTCGATTCCATCGCCCGGATCGAGCGATGCGTTGCGCGCATTGCGCTGCATCGCCCGGTCCATGGCGCGCCGGTCGCGCGCCGCGTCGCTCCCCTCGCCGCCGCGATCGAAATCGAACTCGTTGACCTCGGGCATGGGTTCGGGGACCACATCCTCATGGTCAGCAAGGCCCGGCTCCCGCCGGATTCCCGAATTGGCCCCCTCTTCCGCCGCCGCGCCCCCGGCCGGCGCCGCCGCTTTCGCGTCGCCGTCCTCCGCTGCCGATGCGCGGCGTCCGGCAGGCCCGGGTCCGGGTCCGGGAAGCAGAAGAACGGGCGCCGGCTCCTGCGGCCGCGGCGTCCAGTCATCGTCCGCCCGTCTCGGCGTCCGGGCAGGCGGTGGCGGTGCGAGAATGCGGCTCGTGAACCGGGGGTCGACGTAATAGCGTGCCTTCGCAGCCCGGATCGGAGGCACGCCGGCGGCCATCACGATCTGCTCGCCGGGCGGCAACTGCATCACCTCGCCCGGCGTCAGCAGCGCGCGGGCGGTTTCGGTGCGCGAGACCATGAGATGGCCGAGCCAGGGCGAGAGGCGGTGGCCGGCATAATTTTTCATCGCGCGCATTTCGGTCGCAGTCCCCAGCGCATCGGAAATGCGCTTGGCGGTGCGCTCGTCGTTGGTCGCGAAGCTCACCCGGACATGGCAATTGTCGAGGATCGCATTATTCTGCCCATAGGCCTTCTCGATCTGGTTGAGCGACTGGGCGATCAGGAAGGCCTTGATCCCGTATCCCGCCATGAAGGCGAGCGCGCTTTCGAAGAAATCGAGGCGGCCCAGCGCCGGAAATTCGTCGAGCATCAGGAGCAGGCGCCGCGGCCGCGCGCCGGGATTGAGATCCTCGGTGAGCCGCCGTCCGATCTGGTTGAGGATCAGGCGGATGAGCGGCTTGGTGCGGCTGATGTCGCCGGGCGGCACGACGAGATAGAGCGAGGTCGGACGGTCCCCCGCCATCAGATCGGCAATCCGCCATTCGGACCGGCCCGTCACCGCCGCGATGACGGGGTCGCGATACAGGCCGAGAAAGGACATGGCGGTCGAAAGCACCCCCGAGCGTTCATTGTCCGATTTGTTCAGCAATTCCTGCGCGGCCGCGGCGACGACGGGATGCACGCCCTTGTCCCCCAGATGCCGGGTCGTCTGCATGCGGCGCAGCGTCGAGACGATCGGTCGCCGCGGATCGGAGAGAAAGGCTGCCACGCCCGCCAGAGACTTGTCCTCCTCGGCATAGAGGACATGGAGGATCGTGCCGACGAGCAAGGCATGACTCGTCTTCTCCCAATGGTTGCGTTTCTCGAGGCTGCCTTCGGGGTCGACGAGGACATCGGCGACATTCTGGACATCGCGCACTTCCCATTCGCCGCGGCGCACTTCGAGCAGGGGGTTATAGGCTGAGGATTTGGCGTTGGTGGGATCGAAGAGCAGCACGCGGCCATGCAGCGCGCGAAAGCCCGCTGTCAGCTGCCAATTCTCGCCCTTGATGTCATGGACGATGCAGCTTCCCGGCCAGGTGAGCAAAGTGGGCACGACGAGCCCCACGCCCTTGCCCGACCGTGTCGGTGCGAAGCAGAGAATATGCTCGGCGCCATCGTGGCGCAGATAGGCTTTGCCGAACCGGCCGAGCACGACCCCTTCGCTCCCGAGCATCCCGGCAGCGCGTATCTCGCGCCGGCCCGCCCAGCGCGCCGACCCATAGGTCTCGGCCTTTTGCCGTTCGCGGGCGCGCCATACCGACATGGCGATCGCGACGATGATCGCGGCGAACCCGCCCGACGCCGCAATCAGCGCCCCCTTGTAGAAGATTGGCGGCGCATAGGCGTCGAAGGCGAACCACCACCAGAAGAAGGCCGGCGGCGGATAGACGGGATAATTACCGAGGCGGAACCAGGGTTCGCCGAGTTCGGGCTGGAAGGCGAGCGCCGCCGCCGTCCATTGTGTCGCGCCCCAGACCGCCAGGAGGACGATCAGAAACACGGCCGTTATCTGGCCCCAGAGAATCCTGTCGTTCACGCTCGCCTCCCATGATGGATGCCCGGCCTCACAGCCCGATGCCCCTGCCGCGCCCGAGCGCCCAGTCGACGGTGCCGCCGGGCGTCATCGTTCCGGTGACATGCTGGCCAAGATGCTTGTCGAGCGCCGGGCGCCAGGGAACGAGCTGGAAACCGAGCCCGTCGTCGATCATCGCGAAACGGCCCGAAGACAAAGTGACGCGCTCGCGGTAGATGCCGCTCACATAGTCATTCGACCCCGAAGGTCTGTGCGCGAGGCCGGTGCGCTCGGCGATCGAGCGGGACGCCGCGTCGAGATCGCGCGCGTTCAAGGTATCGATGAGACCCTGCGCGAGAATGACGCGCTGCCCCTGGCGGCTCGCCAGTCCCTGCCCGGCGAGGTGGCGCGACCGCGCATCCATCGCATCACGGATTTCGCGTCCGAAGCCTTGATGGCTCGCAGCCGGCTCGCGGGTGACGAGTTGACGGTCGAGCCAGGTCGCGCCGGGCGCCGTCACCTGCGCGCCGAGCGGCAGGTCCGATCGCGTCACGAGCGATTGCCGCATCTGCCCTTTCGCGTCGGCCCAGGAGCGAAGCTCGACGATGGCCCCGGGCCGCGCGTCGCCGGTCAACTCGATGTCGCCGAACCGCAGATGGTGCGTGCGTCCATCGGCGCCGTCGACAATCGCATAGGCGCTACCGGCGAGTTCGTCGTGAAGCCCGCGATCGACGAGGCGGCCGATGACCGGATCCGTCGGCACATCGTCGTGGAGAGCAAGCACCGACGGGTCGAAGCGGCCGCCATCGCGGGTCAATGCGCGGTGCATGGTCTTGATGATGTCGCCGCGAACCGAGAGGTCGCGCAGCACGGATTCCGCATCGCCGCGCATGACCCAGATGCCGGACTCGATCTGCTCGGCAAGACCGAGCGCCTCGAGCTTCGCTGCCCGGCCAAGCAACTGCCGATGAAGATGCCCATCGGCCCGCCCATCCCGTCGAAGATCGATCTCGCCTGCACCCTCGGTTGCCATCCGCTCGAGCGTCCGGTCGAGGTTCGTCCAGCGCTCGGCGTCGACCTCGCGCGCGAGCGCATCGGCGATGTCGCGCGCGCTGCGCGGCCCGAGCTCGAGCGTGGCGAGATCCTCGGCGCGCCAGCGCAGCCCTTCGCTCATATAGCCGCGATCGACGACAAGATCCTTGCCGTCGTCGGCGACGCCGCGCACAAGGATGTGAATGTGCGGATTGTCGGTGTTCCAATGATCGACCGCGATCCAGTCGAGGCGCGTCTCGAGATCCTTTGCCATGTCGGCCATGAGGTCGCGGGTGAAGCGCCTGAGGTCGCCGATTTCCCCGGCATCTTCCGGACTGACGATGAAACGGAAATGATGACGATCATCCTCGCAGCGCGATGCGAAGCCGGCGCGGTCGGCTGCGTCCCCCTCCGCGTCGAACATCGAGGCGTCGCGGCCGTCGCGGGTGACGCCGTCGCGTTCGAGATATTGGATATGGCGCGCGAGCGGCGCCGAGCGGAAGCGCTGCCCCTTGTGGCGCACGATCCGCGCCTTGACGACGACGCAGCGGCCGTCGGCACGGAAGCGCACTCGCGCGAGCGCGTGGCGGCCGCGGCCATGATGCCCGGTGCCACCGCCGGACCCCGGCGGACGGCGCGCGAAACCCTTGCGCGCCATGGAGCGGCGCACCTGCCCCGCAAGGCTCCGCCCCCGGCGTGACGCCCCGGCCCCGCGGTCCCGCACCCTTCCCGGCCGGATCTTGAACTCACCGTCGTCACCGCTCACGGCAGGCCTGCCATATTCCAAGCCGCTGAATTTTCTTCGTAATGTTCGACATCATATGGCCAGGCAATTGCGAGCCATATGGATTTCCCGCTGATTTGCGCGCCCCTTCGACCAAGCGGCTGGCAGCCCTTTTATCTCGCCATACTTCCCTTCCATCCCAGCCAATCCCGTCCCTCCTTGCCGGCTTTACCCCACAAGGCGCAGACGGAGGCGGCGGAGCGAGGAAGGTCTTCATCGACGGTCCTGACCGGAAAGCGGGACGAAGAGCGGGTGCCGCCCGGCGCCGGTGGCTGGCTCAGCGGCCGTCGGACTATTCGGCAGACTGCTCGAGTCCGAGACGGCCCGCGCGCGATCTTCGACGATGGAGGCGTTGTCGCCCCGCGCGGCAAAGAGTGTCGATCGCTGCCAGCCCGGCGCGGCCGAAGGCGGCGCGGCGGCGCGCGAAGCAATGCCGGAAGCGCCAAGCTCGGGCGCGATCCGCGCGACATAGGCGCGCGTTTCGGCCGGAAGTCCGCGCCGTCCGGACGCAAAAGCGTCGGCGCGGCCCGGTCCCGCATTATAGGCCGCGAGCATCAGCGACACATCGCGGTAGCGATCCCACATCGCGCGCAGATAGGCCGCGCCCGCAAGGATGTTCGAGCGCACATCGAACGGGTCGGCGCCCAGTCCGTGGCGCGCCGACAACATCGCCCAGGTCGCAGGCATGATCTGCATGAGCCCCATCGCACCGGCGTGCGAGACGGCGCGCGCGTTGCCCCGGCTTTCGGCATGCATGACGCGCCAGATCCAGCGTTCGGGGATACCGAAACGCTGCGAAGCTTCGGCGACCGATGCCGCATAGGGATGGACATCGGCGCGCACCGCCGGCGCGGCGACGGCAGCGGATGCGCCGCTGAACGCCGCGCCGAGTGCGCAGCCGATCGCCGCGCGGCGCAGCGCGAGCGCAATGGCGATGCAGGACGATCGCGGCCCGTATGCCATGGTCTAGCTCCGCTCGCGCGCCGACGGGCGCGACCAGAGCAGATGATGTTCGTCATCCTTTTGCGACGCGCGGAGCAAGTTCGCGCGGAGCGGAACCGCGAAGGCGGGGTCGTCGATCTGCACGGCGATGAACGCTCCGGCGCGCTCGCCGGTGCGATTCCAGCCCGCACCGATTTCGATTCCACTTGCGGCGTCGCCGACGAACCGCCGCCATTCGGGGGCATGTTCAGCGGCCGACGGCTGCGCCCGAACGATAACCATGTCGGCATCGCAGGTGAGCGTGCGCAGACGGCCGGCATAGCCGTCGCCGCGCTTTTCGAAAGTTCCGATGAGCATCGATATCACTCCATTTCGCTACGGGGAAAAGCAAGATCGCGGCCCGAAGGGCGCCAGCGCAGGGGCGCGCCCGGGGCGCCGCGGGTCAGGATCGGGTGCGCCGTTCCGAGCAGGCCGGTGGTCGGAAGCGGCCCGAAGTACCGCCCGTCGAGACTGTCCGGCGCCGCATTGATCAGGAAGATTTCGCGGGGCCGGACGATGCGGCAGCCGAGCCAGACCGGCAGCAGCCGATCGGCCCGGTCGCGCGCCAGCGCGCGGGCGACGGCCCGGCCGTCGACGGTCACGAAGACGCCCGAGCGACAGACGCGCGCGCCGGGGAGCGCGGCAACGCGCTTGATAAGCGGCACGCCGCGAGGCTGGTATTTGCGCCGCGCCATGTAGGCGGCGAGATCAGCTGGCGGTTCGATCGCGACCCAATCGCCGACCATGGGCGCGGCGCCGGGATCGATGCGATACAGACCGACCGGCGCGCTTTGGCTCGCATTCCATAGCAGGCGCGGCGCTGGCACGAACCAGGCTGAAAGACCGAGCAATGTCACAGCGGCAACGGCAATAGGGAGGTAGCGGCGGTTCATAATTCGATCGCCCGGCGGCGTAGCCATGCCGCATGGCGCTCGGCGCTATAGGGACGAAAGGGCATCCCGGCTGCGAGACGGTCGGCGACATGACGCCAGTGATCGGGGGATGCATCGCACGGATCGACCCCGGCGGCCTCGACCGCATCGATCGCTTCGAGCACCCGCGAAACCTTCGGCCAGCTCTCGATGTGCAGCAGAATTTCGCCGCCGGGCCGGATGAACGGCAGCGCCGTATAAGAATCGCCGACAGCGACCGCGGTGACGATCTGGATGCTCGAGTGGATGGTGCCGAAGTCGTTCGAGGACCAGCGCAAATAGGCGAAGGTCGCTCCCGGACGAAACATGACGATGCGCTTGCGGCGGCTGACGATCCGCTCGGCGGCCACGCGGCCAAAGCGAATCCATTGCTCGGTGCGGCCTTCGATCCAGGTCAGTTCGACCTCGGTCAGCGGCCGCTGCGCCTCTGCCGTGCTCGCCGCCGCGATGCGATCGCGCGGCATCATCGGCGCACCGGCCGCGCCGGATGGACGGTTCCCTTGCCCGGATCGGAGGTCGAAGAGCGCCGGCCGATCTCGGCCCAGGCGTCGAGATCCTCGATCCCATAGACGACACGTCCGCCAAGCTTGCGATAGGCGGGCCCGGTCCCGTAGCAGCGATGCTTCTCGAGCGTCCGGGCCGACAGCCCGAGATGCAGCGCGGCATCGGGCGTTCTGAGATAGCGCGGGCCAAGGGCGGGCAAGGGGGGATTCATTCGCGTGCTCCTTCCAGCCGCCGGGCCGAAAAAAGCCGGTGCGGCGGGTCGAGGAGCGTGGTGGCGCGAAGAGGAGCGGGAGCCGGAGCGGCTAAAATTCAGGGCAATTTTTGTCGCCCCGCAGGGCCGGCGAGCAGTGCCCGATAACCGCCCTGCATCAGGGCGCGTGCTTCCTCGATCAGGCGCTGCGTTCGCCTTCGTTCGGACGAGGACTTCCATTCGGCGCCGCGGCCGACCGACAGGCGGGGGTAGATGATGAGGCGCGCGACATCGTGAGAGGTGACGCCACCGCCGCCCGGTCCCTGCAGGATATCGAGAATGGCGAGCATCATGCCGAGGCGGCGCGCCTGATAGGCGGTCGGCAAGAAACCGGGCGGCGCCAGACCGGGCGCATCGCCGAGCCATCGATCGAACCGCGCAGCCGCCTCGTGACGCAGGCCGACCAGCGAATCGCGCAGGATCAGGTTCGCAAGCGGGACGCCGGCGCCGTCGGTGCGAAGCCACAGGCGGTGCCAGGCCCGGTCGTCGGCGAAGACGAAGTGCCGGCCATCTTCAAGGCGGCGATCGGCGACGACAAGATGGGGCGGCGGAACCGCGAAGGCGTCAGCCGCCGGGCATCCCGGCGGCGCCACGTCGAGGATGTTCGTGTAACCGCAGATCGCCGCCGACCAGAACGCAGGACTTTCACGCGCCGAGCGGGTCGGCGGGCATGGGAAAGCAAAGACCCCAGCGCCGGGCCATCGCCTCCCGCGCGGCGACATCGCCGCGGCGCCCGCCGGTCATAACGCAGTCATAGTCGCGGACATAAGCAGGGTTGCGGCGCAGAAACTCCTGCGCGAAGCCCGGAAAATCGAGCGGCGCCCGCTGCGTCACCTGTAATCCGATCGTGCCTGCCACCGCCACCTCCATTGGGATGACGGCAGCATCGCGATCGGATGATATCGGCCTATTCCAACATCGCGGAAGGCCGATCCCCAGAAATGGGTATCCCGCCCGGCTGCTGCCGGGCGGGATATGGGGAGCTCAATCGCCGCCGCGGCGGGCCTGGCGGTTCCAGACCAGATCATGTTCCTCGCCTTCGCCGGCGAAAAGCTGGGCGAAGATGGGGGCGGCAAATGTCGGATCGTCGAGCTTGACCGACAGATAGGGGCGCTTGTCCTGCGTCTTCTTTTCCCAGGCGGCGCCGACTTCGGCCTCGCCGATGAAGACGCGGTGGCTGGGGGCGTTGCCGCTCGGATTGTCTTCCGGAACGATGCGAACCGATTCCGCCTCCACCGAGAGAGTGACGATCTGTCCCCGATATTCGCCGGAAACCTTCTTGAATGTGCCGATCCTGGCCATGATGCTTGTCCTTTCCTTGGGCTCGGGCCGCACCAGCGCGGCCTCGATGCGCATCGGTGGTCAGCAAGGGGCCGGTGCCGCAGCCGTCAGGCCCGCAGCGCAGCGGAGGACGGACACGGGCCGTCTTTCTTGTCTCGCGAGGAACGGCGGCACGCCGGGGGAAGAAAGTCGGACATGGCCGTTGCGGTGTTCCGGGCCAGCGCAGCGGCTTTCTGACAGATGGCGCATTCCGAGAGGCCGTGCTGGCGTGGCCAGCGACCGGGAAGCGCAGAATGGCCAGGCCGTCCGCGACGAAGAAACACCGGCGGATCCGGATGCCGCGCTATCGAACGGTCGGCGTATCTCGCATCGTGCCCATCGACGACCGGTCCGCCGCCAACGACCGCCAACTCGCGCAGGCCGCCGCGACCCCGACAAGCATCGCGAGACAAGTTCGCCAACCGCCGTCGATACCGAGAAGGTCCGCCAGCGCCGTTCCCGCTCCTAAGCCCGCAGCGCCCGCCGGAGCCATGAAAAGCAATCCGATCAGGAGCCGGATTCTTGCCGAGGTCGTTCGAGCAAACAGCCACCGCCCCGCCAGATGGAACCCGATGCCGGTAAGCAGTCCCATCGCAAGTGCTGGGCCATATCCTTGATCGCGAAGGAGGAGGAAGGCGCAAAGGCCGAGGCAGACGGGCAAGGCCAAGGACGCCAGACGGAACAGCAGCCCGATCAGATAGAGTGCGGCGATACCGCCGAGGATGATCATCAACGTCATGAGCGTCGCCCCGTCGGGCGCGCCGACCGCGACCTCGACGGCGTGATATGCCCGCCTGTCCCCACAGCAATCGGGCCAGGACAGTGCCGCGAGCGGCGCTGCCCCGGACCGGGGTGGGCGCGATCAGCGGCCGAAGGGGTCATATTCGCACACGATCATGTCGGGATCGCCGTCGAACTCGTCGAGCGGCATCACCGAATAGCCTTTGACGGTTTCGATGAGGACGATGACGGTCATCATCGTGCGGGCAAGGTTCCAGCCGAGCGATTGGGCAGTGGAAAGCGGCATGGGTCAAGCTCCTGTCGTTGGGAGCGGGCCATTCCCGCTCGACAGTCGCCCCGCCGGTCGGGGACAGGCCGCAATCACCGCGAGCGAAGCTGCGGCCGCACGCGGAGCGTAGCGGACCCTTTACGGGTTGATTGAAGGAGGCCTGGCCTCGCACCTAGGGATCAGCGGCATTCGAGCGGGATGGCCCGCTCCCCGTGGGCAGCGCCATGCCGAACCTGACAAGCCATGCGGAATTTCCCACAGTCTGACTTACAGAAACGTCATAATGCCAATTAAGGCTTACGTGTAAGCCATCAACTTGACTTTTGTGCCGATTGCAGCCTAGAAGGTCGAAAGGATGGTCGATGGCCGACGAGACGACAAAAAAGATCCCGCGCAGCTATTCGCGCTACACCCGCGAGGCTGTGCGCCTGCTGGGCGGGCTCATTCGCGCCCGGCGGATCGAGCGGCGGCTGAGCGTTGAAGAGCTCGCGACGCGCAGCGGCGTGTCGCGCGACATGATGCGCCGTATCGAGCAGGGCGACCCGCGCTGCGCCATCGGCCTCGTCTTCGAGGCGGCAGCGATCGTCGGGGTCGCGCTGTTCGACAGCGACCGGGACCGTCTCGCTGGACATCTCGCCGAGCAGGAAACGAAGTTGCGCCTGCTTCCCAAGGCCGTTCACAAGCCGCGATCCGAGGTGAAGGATGACTTCTGACGTCGCACCTGCCGGCGAAGCCTTCGTCTGGATATGGCTGCCCGGGGCAACCGAGCCGGTCGTCGCGGGCAGGCTCGCGCGCGCGCGCGATAGCCGGCTCACCTTCAACTATGGCCAAAGCTATCTGGCCCGCGCGGATGCCATCGCGATCTACGAGCCCGAATTGCCGCTGCGCGCCGGCCTGATCGAGCCGGCGAGCAAGATGCAGTTGCCAGGCGCGATCCGCGACGGGTCGCCCGATGCGTGGGGCCGGCGCGTCATCATCAACCGGATCGGCGGGCGCGACGAGGGTGAGCTGGCTCCAGCCGAACTCGACGAATTGACCTATCTCCTCGAATCCGGCTCCGACCGCATCGGCATGCTCGATTTCCAGGCGTCGGCCACCGACTATGTAGCGCGCCAGCGGCAGAATGCGACGCTCGCCGAACTGATGGAGTCGGCCGAGCGCGTCGAGCGGGGCGTGCCGCTCACGCCCGAGCTCGACCAGGCGCTGCAACATGGCACATCGCTTGGCGGCGCCCGCCCCAAGGCGCTGATCGACGATGGCGCACGAAAATATATCGCCAAATTTTCTGCGGCAGCCGACATCTACAATGTCGTGAAAGCCGAATATGTCGCGATGCGCCTCGCCGCGCGCGCGGGCCTTGATGTCGCGCCGGTCAAGCTTGCGCGCGCGCTCGGCAAGGATGTGTTGCTCGTCGAGCGTTTCGATCGCGCGCCCAAGGAGGACAATTGGGTCCGGCGCGGCGTGGTGTCGGCGCTCACCCTCCTTGCCCTCGACGAGACCGAGGCGCGCTATGCGAGCTATGAGGATCTCGCGACCGTGATCCGTCACCGGTTCGTCGATCCCGCCGCGACGCTCGCCGAACTTTACGCGCGCATCATATTCAACATTCTGTGCGGAAACACCGACGACCATGCGCGCAACCATGCCGCCTTCTGGGACGGCGGGACGCTGGAGCTTACGCCCGCCTATGACATCTGCCCGCAAGGCCGCACCGGCGGCGAGGCGACGCAGGCGATGCTCATCCTCGGCAACCGGCGGTTCAGCCAATTGTCGCTTTGTCTCGAGGCCGCACCCGTCTTTCACCTCGACGATGCGCGCGCGCGCGCCATCATCGCGGGTCAGCAGGCCGCGATCGAAGCCCATTGGGACGCAGTGTGCGACGAAGCGGCACTCGGCGGCGCCGAGCGCGCGTTCCTGTGGCGGCGGCAGTTCCTCAACCCGTTCGCCTTCGAGAATTTTGCAGCCGCCCCGAACTGACCGAGATCCCTGCGCACAAGATGCAGTGGCGCAAAGCCGACCGGCCCCGCTCGAAAGCGGGACCGGTACGGGCTGTCACGACGGCGGGTTCCAGATGATGACCTTCTTCATCGGATCGTCGCCCGGCGCATTGGCGATATTGCCGTAGATGGTGCCGAACTCGGGTGCCGAAAGCGACACCGACACATATTCGGCGCCGGTGTTCTGCGAGAAGCGCTTCCAGCCGGCACCGAGCTCGAAGCCGTTCTTACGGCTGACGATGCGGTAATCGGGCTCGCTGTCCTTGGCTTTGCGACCATTCGGGACGATCGCGATCGGCGCGGTGACGTTGAGGGTGGCGAGCGTGCCTTCGAAGCTGCCGTCCGCCTTGACGGTGAGATTTGCGATGGTGGCCATGATAAAGTCTCCTGGATTGATCGGGACCATCCCGATGGCGCTTGCACGAGGGGCCGGGAGCCGCCGTCACCGGAACATCGTGACGGGGAACCCCGAACGGGGTTGACGGCCGGAGGCGATCCGAGGCCCATAGAAAAGCGCCCTAGAGGGGTGGACGATCGACCGGGGAGGCTTGCTGCCGCCGTCATTCATCGGCTATTGGACAAGGGCACTTGTGGCATCGCGCGCCACCTGTCTTTCCGCCACGACGATCCGCTGCAAGGTCGGTAGCGCCTTGAAAGCGGCAGGCGCGTTTAAGGGGTCAGAGCTTGTCCTGACTCATTGTTGCCGGGATTGGGGATGCCGCCATGGGCAAATATGATGCGCTTGGGACCTTTTTGCGAAGGTGGAAAGTCCGCAACGACGCCCCGGGTGTCGAACTGAGCTTTGCCCAGATCGAGAGCATCGTCCGCGGCTTGTTGCCGCGCGCTGCGGCCGACCCGCAATGGTGGTGCATGAACGAGCAGGCCGAGCCTCCCCACCGACGGGCTTGGCGCGAAGCGGGCTTCGATGCGATCGCCGACATGGCGGCCGAACGTGTCTATTTCCAACGGCGATAAGGCCCAGTCCGGCCTGACCCCGAAAGATACCACAAGCGTCCGTTGAACCGCCAGCTGCCGTCAGGTCGGGCCGCCATAAGCGGGATCGAGCGCGAGATTGAGCAGATGCGCGAGGCGGAAGCCCGCTTTGGCAACCTGCTCGGATGCGGCACCCTGATAGGCTGCGAGATAGGCCTGATCGATCCGTTGGATACGTTTCGGATTGGTCTGCTTCAGCGCAGCGGCCGAATATTGGCAGTTCGCCCCGACGATGGTGCAATAGGCGGTCGCGGGCGCGAGGGTGATCGAATAGGATTCATTGGCCCAGTCCGCCGGGGCCGTCGCGACCCAATTCTTCACCGCGACAAGATTGCGATTGGCCTGGAGCGTATCGACCGCGCGATAGGCGATGGTGAAGCGGCTGATGGATATCGCCGATCCAGTGACCGAGCGCCATCAGTGCGAAGGCCCGCTCCTCGCGCAGCTTCGTCCGGTCCTTGGCCGTTAGTAGTCGGCCGGCTTTCGGTGGGTCAATGCGTATTTCGGTCCATTCAATGGAAATCATGGCTCCGGATGCGAAGCGGCGCGTCGCGCGAGTCCGGCCCCCAACCGTTACGCGCCCCATCCCCACGACCCGACGCTATGGACACATCGCCCTGCGCGATCGAGCGCAACATGGCGTCGTGTTCGACGATACGGTCGCAGATGATGTGGATAACTTCGCCTTCCTTCTGGAGCCGCCCGCGCATCGCGATCATCGAGGCCGACATTATCTGCCGCCGGTAAATGTCGAAGCGGTCGGGCCAAAGGATGCCATTAGCGATGCCGGTCTCATCCTCGATCGTTACGAACAGGACGCCCTTGGCCGAGCCGGGGCGCTGACGAACGAGGATCACCCCGGCGACCTCGATATTGCGGCCATCCCTGATATGGGCGAGATCCGCGCAGCGGACGATGCCCATGCCACCAAGCTCTTTGCGCAAGAAGCTCAGCGGATGCGCGCGCAACGAAAGTTGCAGCGTTCGATAATCCTCGACGACCTCACGCCCTTCCGTCATCGGCCGTAGCGAAGTTTCCGGTTCGAGCCCCTCGGGGCTGAAGCTCGCCTCGCGGGCATCCGCCGCCGCGAACAGCGGGAGCGGCGCTTCGCCGAGACCCCGAACCTTCCAGAGACCTTGGCGCCGATCCTCGGCAAGGCAGGCAAAGCCATCGGCTTCGGCGATCCGCTCGATCGCGGCGCGCGGCACGCCGGCGCGTCGCCAGACATCTTCGACGCAGTCGTAAGGCACATCGCCCCGCGCACCCACGATCGCCGCGCCGTGCACATTGGCAAGCGAGCGTACCTGGCGAAACCCGAGCCGCACCGTGAGATAGCGGTCACCGGTTTCCTCTAGCGTGCAATCCCAGTGGCTGTGGTTGATCGAGACAGGCCGCACTTCGACTCCGTGATTGCGGGCATCGCGCACGATCTGCGCAGGCGCATAAAAGCCCATCGGCTGGGCGTTCAGCAGCGCGGCGCAGAAGACGTCGGGATGATGATACTTCATCCAGCAGGACGCATAAGCGATCTTCGCGAACGACGCCGCGTGGCTTTCGGGGAAGCCATAACTCCCGAAGCCCTCGATCTGCTTGAAGGTTCGCTCGGCGAAGTCCTTCGGATAGCCGCGCTCGACCATGCCGCCGACCAGCTTGTGGTAGAAATGCGACACGCCGCCGGTGAGTTTGAAGGTCGCCATCGCTCGGCGAAGTTGATCGGCCTCGGCGGGCGTGAAACCCGCGCCGACGATCGCAACCTTCATCGCTTGCTCCTGGAAGAGCGGCACACCCAATGTCTTTTCGAGTACGGCGCGGAGTTCAGGCTTGGGATAGTCGGCCTTCTCCTTGCCTTCGCGGCGACGAAGATAGGGATGGACCATGTCGCCCTGGATCGGACCCGGACGCACGATCGCCACCTCGATTACCAGATCGTAGAAGCATTTGGGCTTGATCCGCGGCAGCATCGACATTTGCGCACGGCTCTCGATCTGGAAGACGCCCAATGTATCGGCCTTCTGGATCATGCCGTAGACCGCCGGATCGTCGTCCTGCAGGTCGGCCATACCGACCGAGATACCCTTATGATCGCGAAGCAGGTTGAAGGCCCGGTTCATGCAGCCCAGCATCCCAAGGCCCAGGACGTCGACCTTCATGAATTTGAGAACGTCGATATCGTCCTTGTCCCATTCGATGATCTGCCGGTCTTCCATCCGCGCCGGTTCGATCGGGACGAGGTCGTCCAGACGCTCCTCGGTCAGCACGAAGCCGCCGGGGTGTTGCGACAGGTGGCGCGGGGTTCCGATCAGCTGGCGCGCGAGATCGAGGGTCAGTCTCAGGCGATGATCGTCGGCATTCAGATTGAGGCTGGCGATCTGTTCCTCGGGAATGCCGTCAACCGACCAGCCCCAGACGAGGCCGGTGAGCATTTTCGTCAGGTCGCGCGGCAGTCCGAGCGCCTTGCCGACCTCGGCCACGGCGCCGCGCGTCCGATAGCGTGTGACCACGGCGGTCAGCGCGGAGCGATGCCGCCCGTAGGTGTCGTAAATCCACTGGATGATTTCTTCGCGCCGCTCATGCTCGAAGTCGACGTCGATATCGGGCGGTTCCTTGCGTTCCCCCGAGACGAAACGCTCGAAGAGCAACTCATGCTTGATCGGATCGATCGAGGTCACGCCGAGCAGGAAGCAGACGCAGCTGTTCGCCGCGCTCCCTCGACCCTGGCACAGGATCCCGCGCCGCCGGCTCTCGGCGACGATCGAGTTGACGGTCAGGAAATAGGGTGCGTAGCCAAGCTCGCCGATCAGCCGCAGCTCATGATCGATCTGTCTCCGATAGGCAGGCGGCACGCCGCCCGGAAACATACGAACCGCGCCTTCCTCGGTGAGCGCGGCGAGCGCCTCCTGCGCGCTCCGCCCCGCCATCACTTCCTCATAGGGATATTGGTAGCGGATCTCGGCGAGGTCGAAGCGGCAGGCCGCGGCGATGTCGGCGGTCGCCTGGATCGCGTCAGGAAAGAGCGCGAAGCGCCTTTCCATCTCGGCGGGCGACTTCATAGCGCGATCCATGAAGCGTTCGCGCTTGAAGCCGAGCGCGTCGACGGTCGTCTTTTCGCGGATCGCGGTCAGCACATCCTGCAGCGGCCGGCGCTCGGGGGCATGATAGAGAATGTCTCCGCACGCCACACAGCGTATGCGCGCTTCGCGGGCTAGCGCGTCGAGCGCGCGCAGCCGCGCGAAATCGCCGGGGCGCCGCCGGAGCGCAAGCGCCAGATAGGCATCGCTGCCGAAAACATCCCGCAGTTCGCCAAGGTCGAAGCGCGTCCGCTCGCCGGCGGCATCGGGAAGCAGGATGGCAACCAGCCCTTCGGCCCATGCCGCGACATCGGTCCAGTCGAGCCAGCAATTGCCTTTCCCGCCGCGCGCCTTGCCTAGCGTCAGCAGCCGGGTCAGCCGTGACCAGGCGGCGCGATCCTTGGGATAGAGCAAGAGCGAACGGCCGTCGCGAAGATCGATCCGCGATCCCGGGATGAGCCGGACTCCCGTCGCCTCCTGCCCCGAGAGACCGCGGACCATGCCGGCGACGCTGCCGCGGTCGCAGAGCCCGAGCGCCGAATGACCGAGCAAAGCCGCCGCTGCGAACATCTCCTCGGGCGCCGAAGCCCCCCGCAGGAAGGAGAAATGGCTGGTCGTCTGGAGCTCGACATAGGTCGTCATCCGAACACGCCGTGCATGTACCAGCTCAAATCGCCGGTATTTCCCTCTTGTGCGTCGCCGCGGCGGAACAGCCAGAAGCGCTCGCCGCTCTCCGCCTCCACCCGGAAATAGTCGCGGACCGCCCACATCTCGCCCGCGCGCCGCCACCATTCGCCATGGATGCGTTCGGGTCCGTCGCCCGCGACGACGCGGTAGCTCCGCCCGCGCCACGCGAAGCGGCGCGGCGGATGGTCGGGGAGCAGCGCGACGACGCCCGACAGGGCCTCGGGCCGCGCGAGCATACGGATGGGCCGGACCCAGGCCGGCCAGCCGTCCGGCGTTGCGAGCGGGCCGGCACGGCCGATCGCGCGCTCGGGCACGTCGCTTTCGATAGCCGAGAGGCGAAACAGCGCTGCCTCGCCCGCGCGGCCCGCAAGCTGGTCGACGAGCGGCGCAATATCGGGCGTCCGCGGCTCGTCCGTGAGCCCCGCGCCGATCGCCTCGGGCGTCAGCGCATCGACCTGCGGCGCGGCGAGCGCCATCGCCTCGATCCCTAGCCCGGGCTCGATCCGGTCGATGCGGAGCTTGAAGAGGCGTAGCAGATGCTTAGTGTCGCGCGTCGCCCGCGCCGTCCCGACCGCGACGCGCTGCTCGCGCGCATCGACGCGCTCGCAGCTGAGCACCGCCGTGCGCACGCCAAGGCCGCGTTCGTGCAGATCGGCGACAAGATCGCCGACGAGATCGGCGATCACCTGCTCGATTGCCTCGGCCGTCGCGATCGGCTCGACGAGCCGCCTCGATACGAAAGGCATCTCGAACGGCACGACGGGCACGATTGGCTCGGGCACATGCCCGCGCGCCTGGTCGAGCCGCTCGACCGCGCCGCGCCCGAGCCGGCGCGCGAGCGGCCCGCGCGGCATGGGATAAAGGTCTACGATCCGCTCGATCCCGAAGCGCGCTGCCGCCGCCAGCGCCTCCGGCGCGAGCCGGAGCGCGCGAAGCGGCAACGGCGCAAGCGCCTCCCCTTCCTCCCTTTCCGGCAAAACCAAAGTCGCCGCGCCGCCAAAGCGCGCGAGCGCGTGCGCGGCGCCGGGGGTTCCGGCGATCGCGACGCGCGCGGTGAAACCGAGGCGGCGCAGGAACGACACAAGCCGCGAGGCGAAGCGCGCCTCGCCGCCGAAGAGGTGGGTGGTGCCGGTGAGGTCGAGCCAGAGCCCGTCGCTTCCCGACACCGCCGCAGTCGGCGTCCAGTGCCGAACCGCATGGAGAGCCAGGCGGTCAAGCCACGCCGCATCGGCCTCGGGAGCAGCATCGAGCACGTCCAGATCGGTCACGAGCGCTCGTGCATGCGCTGCCGCCAGGCCGGGCGCGAGGCCGAGATCGAGCGCCAGAGGGCAAGCGGCAGTGACGATATCGCGCTGGCCGGAGCGCGCGACGAGGATCGTCGGGCGGGCGCCCCACGGAATAGCTATCGGAAGCGCGCTGCCTGTCGCCGCGCTCCCGTCGTCGCTGCGTGCCATGCGAAAGACCGGCGCAGCCGCTTCGCTTCGCCGTCCCAGCTCGCGCATCGGCGGCCGCTGGTGTGCTGGCAGCGCATCGATAGCGGCCCGGTCGGGCCGTGCATGCGCCGAGTTTTCCTGGGCCCAGCGCGCGCCCGGTCGCCAGCCGCCGCCGCGCGGCACTGAACAGGCTCCGGGGTTATCGTCGATGGGCTCGGGCAAGCGCGGTTCGAGCCGCGCGAACTCAGGCGGCGTGCCCGAGCGCGAGATCGACGCCGCCCGCCGCAATCGCTCGATCGCGAGTTGCGGCAGGAAGAGCGAGGCGACCCTGGTCATCGCACGCCTCCAGTTCGAGGGAAAAAGGCGGCCCGCCGCGCTGGCGGACAAGCTCGACCGACCAGCGCCCGCGCCCGACGCCGGGCATCGTAAGCGGCGACGAGGCAAGGCTCCCGATCCGCCAGCGCGTGCAGGCCAGCGAGAGATCGGTGAGCGGGCATTGGCCGTAACGCCGGTAGCGGCGATAGAGCAGCATCGGCGTCTTGCCTTCGGAGGCCGCGAGCTGCAGCCGGCGCGTCGCGGTCTGGTCGGCCGCCTTCACTTCGGCCACCACGCAGGCGAGTGCCCCGTCGCGAAGCGCGTCCTCGCACATCGCAAGCAGTTCCTTGTCGGTCTTCCCCTGCGCATAAAGCACCCGCTCAGGCCCGAGCCCGGCCTGTTCAAGCCCGGGGGCATAAAGATCGAAGCGGGTCAGCGCCCAGAGCGCCGACAGGCCCGGCGCCGCGAAGCGCGCGGCGATCCCGGCAGCAAACAAGGTCGCCGCCGCGTCGTCGCTCCAGCTCGCAGAGGCGGCCGCAACCTCATGGAGGCCCGCGCCATCGAGCCCGCCGCCGCTGAGAAGATGGTCGAGCGGGCCAACGCCGAACGGCAGCACCGGCCCGCGTACTGACTGGGCGCGCGCCACCGCCTCGCGAAGCGATTGAAGCTCCTCGGCGCTTGGCCGGGGCTGCGTGAAAGGCGGTGCGGTCATATCCGGTTCGACTCAAATGTTCCCTATATGTTCTACCCTGTCGGAACGGACGTCAAGCGACCTGCGGCGGCCCACTGTGGATCATTCAGTGACGCGACACCTTCGCCGCTATAATCGGGCGGATAAATTCATGCCGATCACCACCGATCTTCCCTGGAACGAACTCGCGATCTACGCCGTCGGCGCCGCGCTGATTCTCGTCATCCTGTTCAAGATTCCCTATGTCGGCCGCGTCCTTCGCGCGCTTTTCTCCTTTGCGCTCCTCGCCTTCGGCATTTTCCTCGTGCTTCAGCAGGCGCCCTTCGATCCCAATCTGTCGCGAATCACCGCTAACCTCGGTCTCGACACGCAGGAGGTCGTCGGCAACGAGGTCCGCATTCCGATGAGCCGCGACGGGCATTTCTGGGCCGAGGTCGAACTCAATGGCACAAAGCGGCGAATGCTGGTCGACAGCGGCGCCACGGTCACCGCGCTGTCCGAGGCGACCGCTGCGGCCGGGGGCGTTAAGGCCGATGCGACGCTCGTGCCTCTGCTCATGAAAACCGCGAACGGCACCGTGCGCGCCGACGCGGGCACCGTCGACCGGCTCCGAATCGGCGGCATCGAGGCGCGAAAGCTGAAAATCGTCATTTCGCCGGGACTCGGCGACACCGACGTCCTCGGCATGAACTTCCTCTCGCAGCTGAAGTCTTGGCGCGTCGAAGGCCGGACATTGATCCTGACCCCCAAAGCTTCGGACCCGGCGGCCTAGCGATCGGCGGCGCGCGCCAATCGCGCCAGCGTCCGCTCGTCGCGGACCCCGCCGAACCAGCGATCGAGCGCCGCCGCGAACAAGGGGCGATCGCTCGCCGCCTCGAACAAGGTGAGCGACGAGCGCAGCTTCACCGCGTCGACCTCGCCGAAGACCGCGACGGGATCGCTCAGCGCGACATCCTGGAGCGCCGCGACGCATTCGGAATAGCGGGCACCGAGGAGCGGGTGCGCGAGATAGGCGCGGGCCTCACCCAGATCGGCGATCGCATAATGCTGCGCCATGGCGCTTCGCCCGAGCCCGGCGAGCTGCGGGAAGATGAACCACATCCAGTGCGAGCGCTTCTGGCCACGGCCGATCTCGCCGAGAGCCCGCGGATAAATCTCCGCCTGCGCCTCGACGAAGCGATCGAGCCCGTCATGGTCGCTCATAAGGCAAGCGCTCCCTGCGCCGGCGGTTTGCCATAGACCTGGCGAACCTCGAGGCTGCCTTCGGGAAGCCATTGCAGAATATCAGCCGCGGGCACGCGCGGATCGAGCCAGTCCGCCCAACGATCGCGCGGCAGCGGAATGATCTGGCGATGATGATAGGGTGCGATATCGGGACCGGCGTCCATCGTGAGCAGGCTGAAGGCTTCGCCGACAAAGGCATCGCGCCAGATCCCCGCCATGCAGAACCAGCGATGATCCTTCATCGTGAAGAGCCACTTATCGAGGCGCTTTTGCGATTTGTCGGTCGGATCGGTGAATTCATAGAAGCCGTCGCAGAGGACGAGGCAGCGCTGCGCGCCAAGATCGCGCCCTTCGGAGCGGATATTGTAGACGGGCTTGCTCCCTTGCCCCGGCCAGCTCCAGCGCCGGTTGACGAGCTCGCCGACCGCATCGCCGTCACTCGCCTTCACGATCGGGGCCATGTCGGTGATTCGCACATCCTCGCGCGCCGGGACGTTCGGCGCGCCCTCGGGCATCTTGATCTTGATCTGGAGGTCGTCGAAATCCTCGGCGATCGAGGCGATGTCGACTTCCAGCCTGTAATCATTGCACATTCGCAGAAGTTCCCTGGCCCTTGCGACTCATCTTCGTTCCCATTATGTTCCACGTATGGGAATAGCGCCAACCCCTTTCGATCCCGATGCCCCGGACGGCGGACGACGTGCGCTCATAAGGCGCAATCCCGAGGATGAAAATGAGGTCGAAATGGTCGAGGCGGTCTGGGGAAGCGATCCGCGTTTCTCGGACGGCGTCAATTTCCGCTTCGTCCGCTCCGAAGGCCGCGTCTTTCCGAAGCGCCGCTGCCTGATCCCGGCGTCTGAGTTCCGCATGGGCACCGGCGACCACAGGTACAGGGTCACGCTCGACAGCGGTAATTTCTTTTATCTTGCCGCCATCTGGGATCCCCCGCTTGCCGACTGGCCGCTCTCCTACCGGATCCTCACCATCCCGGCCGGCGCGGACGTGCTTCCCTACCAGACGCGGCACGGCGTTATCGTCGAGCGGCGCAACGTCATGCACTGGCTCGATGGCACGCAGCCCAACGAGGTGCTGTTCGAAGAGCCGCCGCGCCACACGTTTTTCGTCGAGCCTCTTCGCGCGCAAGCCGATCTGCCACTGTGACAACGCAAAGCTTGGATCGCACCATGCCCGGGTGCCAAGCCGATCTGTTCGGCACGTCGCTTCCTGCCGGTCTTAGCTACTGCAATGACTTCGTCGCTCCCGGTGAGGAGCAAAGTCTGATCGCCCTTGTCGAAGCGGCAAATCTTACCCCGTTCCAGTTCCAACTATGGGAAGGAAAGCGGCTTACCCGCTCGTTCGGCTGGACCTACGATTTCCAGACAGGCCGCTTTGCGCCGGGCGACCCCATTCCCGCGTGGCTCGAACCGCTCCGCGAACGCGCCGCAGACTTTGCCGGTCTCCCAAACACCGCTCTCGAGCAGGCGCTCCTCATCCAATACGGGATCGGTGCCGGGATCGGCTGGCACAAAGATCGCCCGGTCTTCGAGAATGTGATCGGCGTGTCGCTCGGATCGACGGCCACCATGCGCTATCGTCGTAGATGCGCCGACCGGTTCGAGCGCCGCACGGCCGAACTCGCGCCACGCTCGATCTATCATATGCAGGGCGAGATTCGCGACGAGTGGGAACACAGCATTGCGGCGATGCCGACCCCGCGCTGGTCGATCACGTTTCGCAGCCTTCGATGATCCGCACAAGGTAACGGGCTACTCCATCCGACTAACGATCTTTTGGCGCTGCCGTACAATCATCGATCTGTTCGCGAAGCTTTCCGCGCCTTGCGACCCAGGAGAGTTCTTCCTTTCAGGAAAACCGAGATCTTCATCTGACGCCCGCTCGGTAGCAATCGGGTGCGCACCACGACTTCGCCTGCGGCATCAATACCGTGAACCTGAAACACCGACTTCGCGATGTCCAACCCGATCGTCGCAATCTTCTCCATCGTTGCTCTCCTCCAGCTCATCCCGCAGATCATACCGCGGGGAGTTGGAGAGCCGTCCACGTCATCAATTGCGGACCGACGGCTTTCGGGCTGTTGATCCCAAGAAGCCGACACTCGCTCAGTTGCTCAAGCGCCGCGCTGCCTCGGCTCTCCAAACTGTAACGCCCCAAGGGCGGTCTCAACATCTCGATGAAAAGCATTGCTTCCAAATTTCATGAAAATATGATTTTATAGTTTCATGAAATTTGACGAAACGACGGGCGGTGGCGATGACGAGCATCTCCAAATTCAAGTCCCTGCGGCGACCAAACGCGATCTCGGTCAGCGTGCGCTTGATACCCGTGAGCCGCTCCGTATGGTCGTACTGAGGGCGTTGGCAGCCTACGGCGTGACAGTGCCGGAGGGCGCGATCACCGATCGACGGAAACGCAGCTAATGGCCGACGACTTCGAAGCGTTGACCATCGATCAATATGTTCGCGAGGCAGCGCGGACCGATCAACGCAAGGGTCCAGGGACGATCGGCTTTACGATGCTGGGTCTGGTCGGCGAAACCGGCAGCCTACTCGCCGAAGCCAAGAAGAAGCAGCGAGATGCCGCGTCCTATCTGGGCTACGCCGAGGCGGTCGCCGAGGAGATTGGCGATGTGCTCTGGTATCTCGCCGCGGTTGCGCGCCGACATCGGCTAGCGCTGAGCGACATCGCAGCCGCCGCGCTGGTCGCCGACGGCGTCTACCGCGCCGGGGCCAATGCCGCCCTCAGTTTGCACGCGCTGCAACCAGCGCATATGCCGCTCGCCAAGGCACCGATGCCGAAGTTCGAGCATGGGCTGCTGGGACTGGCAGGCGAGGTCGGACTCCTGGCCCGCGACATCGACGGCGCCGGTCAGCCGGGCCACCGCGCAGCCGTGGCCCAGAGTATGGTGGCGATCATGCGCCGTTTGATCCAAGCCGCCACTGATTCCGGCGTTACGCTGGAAGGGGCCGCCATCAAGAATCTCCAGAAGATATTCGACCGCTGGCCCCGCGAACGGCAATATCCTCCAGCGTTCGACGAGAGTAACGATGCCGAGGAACAACTTCCGCGGACGATGGAAGTCGACGTTTATGAGCGCACGGTGCGCGGGCAAGTCTATGTCTACCAGCGCTCGCGCGGCGTATATGTCGGGGATCGGCTGACCGATAACGCCATGGAACCGGACGATTATCGGTTCCACGACGTCTTCCACTATGCCTATGTCGCGGTGCTAGGCTGGTCGCCTGTCATTCGTGCGTTGCTCCGACTCAAGCGAAAGAGCGACCCCAAGCTGGACGACGCCGAGGATGGTGCTCGGGCTATACTGATCGAGGAAGGGGTAACGTCTTGGCTATTCGGACAGGCCCAGCAGCTCAATTTCTTCGAAGGCGTGAAGCCAGGTGGACTTCCGCTGGACATGCTCAAACATGTTCGCCAATTCGTCGCCGGCTACGAGGCTGACCGCTGCCCGCTATGGCTCTGGGAGGAGGCAATTCTCCAAGGCTACGCGGCTTTTCGTTTCCTCCAGAAGAACCGACGGGCGCGAATCGGTATCGATTTCGCCCGCCGCCGCTTGCGTATCAAGGAGTTGCCGTGATGACCCCCAAAAGCTTTGTAACGGCGCTCGCGGCTGCTGACCTGCCCTCGGTCTTCAATCCATGGCGCGATCGATGCTCGATCCATGATCGTCGCGATGCGGCCGCCCGACGCCGGGCCAATCTGGAGGGTGTAATCGCTGCCGCGCTCGACGCGCGCGTGGAGACGATCTGGATCGCCCGCGACCTTGGCTATCGCGGCGGCCGCAGGACCGGCGTGCCGCTCACCGACGAGGTGCATCTGACCCATGCCGCCGCGCTGATGGGCGGCATAGCGCTGGAGCGCGCCACCGAGGGACCGGCGATCGCCGAGCGCACGGCCGCGATCGTCTGGCAGGTGCTGAGCCGGATCGGCCAGCCGGTGATGCTCTGGAACGTGTTTCCCTTCCATCCGCACGAAGCGGACGATCCAATGTCCAATCGCTGCCACACGCGCGCCGAGCGCGAAGCGACTTGGCCCCTGTTGCAGGCGCTGGTGTCGATGCTTCAACCCAAGCGGATCATCGCGATTGGCCGCGACGCCCATCTGGCGCTCGACGGGCTCGACATTCCGACCACCGCTATCCGTCATCCGAGCTATGGCGGTCAGCGCGAGTTTATCGATGGTATGTTCGACCTGTACGGCATCGCCAACACCCCTCGCGCGCCTGAACTTCCGCTCGAACCGCGCTATGCGGCCGCTGCGACCTGCGCATTGGCCTGATCGCAGGCCGCAAGCAGCGCCTTGATGTCGGTCCGGTTCCATTTGTCAGTGTCGATTGTTGCATGAGTGGACAGGATCGTCAGCGGCCCTGGCGCGATCCCCGCTTCGGCGGCGACGAATGCCATCAATCGGCCGAGACCGATCAGATTGCCGAGCAGCTTTTCGATATAATAGTGGTTCCGGTACATCGCGGTCAGCGCCAGCCTCCGGTTGCTGCCGTCGCCGATCGGCTTGAAGCTCGCGAAGCTGAGGCACTGGCCGCCATAGGGTGAATCATCGACGTCGCGCGCGGGATCGAACACGCTAAGTTCGAACTTGTTGAGCGCGCTGATCGATGGATCCTTGAGGCGGCGGATGATGTCCGTCAGCTGGTTGATCGGTTCGCCTTTGAGCTGTGGCAGCTGCATCATCCGCTCGAAATAGTAGCCCGACCACCGATCACCTTTGTTGCGCACCTTCGGCAAGACATTGTCTCGGAAGCGGTCGAAGAAGAGCGGCGATCCGTATCGGTGATAGAGGGCGGCCGGGAAGATCGTGTTGGCAACGGTCTCGATGCGCTTGGCGCCGTGCTTGCTGAAAAATTCGTCGACGGCTGAGACCACCGGATCGGCGAGGCTGGCCCGCGCGAGCGGATTAGCCACGTCGATGACGACATTGAAATCGTGATGGCCTGGCCGGGCATCAACGAGCGCGACGGCTTCACGCCAGGCGGATACGCAATCAGGCTGCGGCGGAATGGGAAGGTACATCGATCTCTTCCGTTAGGATCGCCGTCGCGAACAAGCGCGGCTTCAGGAACTTCTCGGTGAGCCAAGCATGGCCTGCAACGCCCCAGCCGACACCCCAGCTGTTGCGCACCAAAATCGCGCTCTGCCCGTCGGCAAGGCCATGGCCAACCGCGAGGATCGCGTGGCGCAGGCTGGCATCGGGCATCTCGTCATTCGCTGGATCGACCAATCCCTCGCCGGTCGGCTGGAAAAAAGAGGCCGACAAGGTGGACAGCAGAAGCACTGGTCGGTTGGCATCGAGTGAAGCCAGAATCGAAGAGAAATCGAGAGTGGCAGTACCGCCTTTCCGACCGAAGCACGGTCCGGCCATGGCGGGCGGCGCCCACTGATCGCCCGGCACGATGTCGAGATAGGGCCACCCGCTTTCGGCAGGCTGTCCGTCTAGCCGCAGCGCATCAAGCATCGTGGATAGCGTTGCGCCCTGATCGGCTGCGCGGCGGCCGCGGCGCTGGGCATGGAAATAGGCATATTCGCAAGAGAGCGGCGTACCATCGCGCAAAGCGGCGTGTCCATCGCTCGCGGCGAAGGCGAGGCAAGTCGGCCGCGCGCCCTGATCGCGCACCGGCCCGAGCAGGTGCCGAAGATCAGTCTTGATTGCGATCATGCTTGTTAGGCCGCCTCAAGGAGATGACGCCGTTCGGCGCGGGAAAGGCCTTCCTGCTCCGGGCCGGTAAGATCGAAGTCGATCGTAAAGTTGGCATGCGCGGCCGCTGGCTGCCAAGGACGCCGTTCGTTGAGCGACATGCGACCGCGCCCTGCTGCTTCAGCTGCTGCGGTGACACGGCGAACGACCGGCCCACCGATCGCTTCGGCATCGAACGCTTCGCGCTCATCGCGCACCACGGCAAAGCCGCTCGCGATCAGCTGGTCGAGATCCCAAAGATAGCCACCGCCGCTATGCTCCTTGAGACGCAGCACGAACAGATCATTGCGACTGCCGTCGAGGCGCACGCCTTGGTCGTGCTCGGTAAGCAGCCAGACATCGCCTCGATAATTTTCGGGGCGATAATCCTTGAGCAAATCCACCTTAAGGCTCCGGGGCTTGGTGTCGAGAAGCTCGCGCATGATCGTATCTGAGATGAGATCGTAGCGGACCAATGTACGGCAGGTCGCCTCGTAGCTGGCGCCGATGCGCAGCGAGAGCTGATAAGCGACATTTGGTCGGCGGAGGTCGGCGACGGTCCAGCCCTGCCGTGCGCAATGCTGGGCGATGAGCCATTTGGGCATCATGAAGGCGATCGCGAACGCATCCGCCTCGGTTTCCTGGAACTGGTTCCCAGGTTCCGGGCTCATCGGCATTCGGCGCAGAATGCTCTCGTCGTCGAGGCTCGGTTCGTGCCGCATCGAGAAATGTCCCAGCTCATGCGCGGCAGTAAAACGCTGAATACTCATCGGCCGTTCGGTCGTCACCAGCACGCCGGGTGCCGGTTCACTGAGATAGGCTCCGAGCAGGCCCTTGAGCGGGCGCAACAGCAGCGGCAGGTCGAGCGCATGGATCGCGCCAAACACATCCACGTTGCCGCCATGTTGTTCGATCAGAGCTTGGGTGCCTAGCTGGCGATGAAGGCGGCCCGCCGCCATCACGCCTGCCCGGACAGCGCTGGTATAGTCGCGCGCCACGGCTCAGGCCGCCTTGCCCGACGATCGCGCCCTCAGATATTCGGCAAAGCGGCCAAGTTCGGCGCGATCCTCAATCGACAGGTCGACGACGCGCCGCGCTAGATGGGCGACATCGGCCGGTAAGCTCGCCGACGCCTCGTCCTCGCCGGTGAAATAGGCAACGGACTGTCGATAGAGCTTGGCGAGGCGCGTGAGTTCGATCGCCTCCACACGACGTTGACCGCTCTCGATGTCCGTCAAAGCCGTGCGCGGTATCTTGAGATAGCTAGCCACCTCGTCCTGCTTCAGGCCCAGATATTTCCGCGCTTCGCGCAATCGGTCGCCCAGCCGGCGCCGCTCAGCCTCGTCATCGGCCGACTGCCCCAGCGACAATTGTGTCACGGCTTGACTCCCTTCTTCTTGATCCAGACCTTTTCGATACGGGGCACCAGATGCCCGAGCGCGTCCTCGACCGAGACATAGCCGCCGGTCTGAACGATATTGTCGCGCAACTCGAAGCCGATCACCGCCTCGATCGCACACAGCGTGTCGACTATCGAGAGAGAATCGAGGGGCACCGGCGCATTCCTGGCGCCAGCTTCATCCTGCGGAAGCGAGATGCCTCGCAATTGTGCCTCAGTGCGGGCGACCTCAAGCAATTCGTCGACCAATGCCTTGATGACATCGTTCTTCGGAAAGGCGGTAATCGTCGGAACGGGGGGAGCAATAGTCGCCATTCGAACCTCACACGATTTCTCTACATTGCCCTCTTATAATGTCGGAAATTCCGACATGCAAGCGCCAACGAGTGCCCTACAAAATCTACGGTCGGTTCCGCTGGTTTGGAGGGAGGATACGATATGACCTCGGAAAGAGCTCGCGCGTCAGCAATCAAAGCCGAACTAGCACCGAACATTTGATGTCCGCTTTTCCGGACTTAGCGTTGGAGGAGTAACGACCGACATCAGGCGCAAAGCGGTCTGATTTGCGCCCGAGAAGGGCTAACGGAATTCTAAAGCTGCGTCAGCGCGTCAGTTTCAGCCGACTGGTTTTTGCCGCCGCACCTATTGCCCGCCGGACCTACCGAAGCGTCGGGGTTGGCGCGGTTCAAGATGCGGCGTCGCACCGCCCTCTTCCGCCAACCCTTCGATAATCGGGCAATCGGGCCGGTCGTCGCCGTGGCAGTGATCCGCAAGCGTTTCGAGTGTGCGGACCATAGCCTCGATTTCAGCCACTTTCTTTTTGAGCCGATCGATATGCCCGAGCGCAAATGCCTTGACGTCGGCGCTGGCGCGGCTTCGGTCGGACCAGAGGCCCAGCAGCTCGCCGATCTGCTCCACGGTAAAGCCGAGATCGCGCGCGCGCCGAATGAAGCGCAGGCGGTGCACGTCGGCGTCGTCATAGTCGCGGTAACCCGAGTCCTGACGCGCAGCCTTGGGGATGAGACCCGTCTGTTCGTAATAGCGGATCATCTTTGGAGAGACGCCCGATATTTTCGCGGCGCGGCCGATGTTCATGCCGCCTCTCCTTCTTTTCCCTTGTCGGCAGCGATCACCGGCCGGAAGGTCTTCAACCTGAGTGCGTTGCTTAGCACGAAGACGCTCGACAACGCCATCGCGCCGGCGGCGAACACCGGCGACAGCAACGTACCATTCAGCGGATAGAGCGCCCCCGCGGCGACGGGAATCAGCGCCGCATTATAGCCGAATGCCCAGAAGAGGTTCTGCTGGATGTTGCGGATCGTCGCCTTCGACAGCGCAATTGCGTTGACCACTCCTCGCAGGTCACCCGACATCAGCACGACGTCGGCGGACTCGATCGCGACATCGGTGCCGGTGCCGATCGCCAGGCCGACGTCGGCCTCGGCAAGCGCGGGGGCGTCGTTAATGCCGTCGCCGACGAAAGCCACCTTGCGGCCGCCAGCACGCAGCCGGTTCATCGCATCGACCTTGCCGTCTGGCAGCACTTCGCCGACGACTTCGTCGATCCCGAGCGTGCGCGCGACGGCATCGGCCGTCGCCTGATTGTCGCCGGTGATCATCGCGACCTTGAGCCCGAGGGCGTGCAGCGCGCGGATCGCCTCGGGCGTCGTGTCCTTGACCGGATCGGCGACCGCGATCACCGCGGCGAGCTTGCCGTCAATCGCGGCATAGAGCGGAGACTTGCCCTGCGCGCCGAGTTCGCGGACCTTGGCGGCAAAGGCCGACACATCATGGCCCAGCCTGGTCATGAACCGGTCGGCGCCGACCTGAACCTCACGGCCGCCGACCTTTGCCGATACGCCGTAACCGGGGATGGCTTCGAACGCCGCAGGCGATGGAACGTCAAGCCCCCGCGCGCTCGCGGCCGCCACGATGGCTTCGGCGATCGGATGCTCGGACTGGCTTTCGACGCTGGCGACCAGCGCCAGCACTTCATCGCGCCCGAAGCCCGCGGCCGGTTCAAGGTCGGTCAGTTCGGGGTGACCTTTGGTCAGCGTGCCCGTCTTGTCGAGCGCGATGACGGTCACGTCACGCAGCGTCTGGAGCGCCTCGCCCTTGCGGAACAACACCCCCAGCTCGGCGGCGCGGCCGGTGCCGACCATGATCGAGGTCGGGGTCGCGAGCCCCATCGCGCATGGGCAGGCGATAATCAGCACCGCGACCGCATTCACCAAGGCGAAGGTCAGCGCCGGATCGGGGCCGAAGATGAGCCAGACGAGGAAGGTCAGTCCCGCAATCCCCATCACCGCGGGGACGAACCAGGCGGTGACCTTGTCGACTATTGCCTGGATCGGCAGCTTCGATCCCTGCGCCTGCTCGACCATGCGAATGATCTGCGCCAGCACCGTATCCCCGCCGACTTTGGTCGCACGGAAGGTGAAAGCGCCGGTCTTGTTGATCGTGCCGCCGACGACCGCCGCGCCCGCGGCCTTGGCGACCGGAACCGGCTCGCCGGTGATCATCGACTCGTCGACCCAGGAATTGCCGTCGACGACCTCGCCATCGACCGGCACGCGTTCGCCCGGACGGACCTGGACGATATCGCCGGTCCTGACATCGGCGAGCGCGACTTCCAGCGCCGCACCGTTGCGCACGACGCGCGCGGTCTTCGCCTGAAGCCCGACCAGCCGCTTGATCGCCTCCGACGTCCGCCCCTTCGCCCTGGCCTCGAGATAGCGGCCAAGCAGGATCAGCGCGACGATCACCGCCGCCGCTTCATAATAGACGTTGGCGGTGCCGGACGGCAGGACGCCGGGAGCAAAGGTTGCGACGAGCGAATAGCCCCAAGCGGCGCTCGTCCCCAAGGTGACGAGCGAGTTCATGTCGGGGTTGCCGCGCAGGATCGCCGGGATACCCTTCTGGAAAAAGCGCAGCCCGGGCCCGAAGAGCACCAGTGTGATGAGGACGAACTGGATCAGCCAGCTCGTCTGCATCCCGATCGTACCCATGACGAAATCATGGACAGCGGGAATGAGGTGCGAGCCCATCTCGAGGATGAACACCGGCAGTGCCAACACCGCCGCGAGAAACAGCGAACGGCGCAGGCTGCCCAGTTCCTGCTCGCGCGCCGAAGCTTCCTGATCGGGCGATGCGCTGTCGCCCTCGACCCGGCGCGGTTCATAACCGGCGGCGCTGATCGCGGCCTCCAAATCTTCCAGCGACGCGATGCTGGCGCGATAACGAATGCTGGCCTTTTCGGTCGCCAGATTGACGGTGGCGCTGCTGACGCCCGGCACCTTGGACAGTGCCTTTTCGACATGCCCGACGCACGAGGCGCAGGTCATGCCCGCGACGCCGATTTCCACATCGGCCTCGGGCACCTCGTAGCCGGCGCGCTCGACTGCTTGCACGACAGCGCCGGGATCGGACGCTCCAGCGAATGTCACGTCGGCGCGGTTTGTCGCCAGATTGACGGCGACCCCGGTTACGCCCGGCAGCTTGCCGATCGCCTTTTCGACATGGCCGACGCAGGAGGCGCAGGTCATGCCGGCGACGGCGACGCTCAGACGCTCCGGACCGGTGGTGGGAACATCGCTTTTCTGCCTCAACTCGATAACATCGGACATCACATATTTCTCCGGATCTGCTCGTTCGACCGGGATGTGGGGTTTCCAACGATGGGAAGGTCAAGGGGAAGAAAATGCACTTCGGGGCATTGACCTTGCCACGATGGCAAGCCCCATCTTCGAGCTTCAATCGAAGTTTGGAGGTACAATGACGATCCGTTTCAATATCCCCGGGATGACATGCGGCGGCTGCGCGCGCTCGATCACCAAGGCGATCCAGGGCATCGATACGCAAGCCAAGGTGGAAACCGACATTCCCGAAAGGCGGGTCAGCGTCGAGACCGGCGCGGACAGCGCGTCGCTCATCGCGGCGATCCGCGAAGCCGGCTATGAAGCGCAGGCGGCATAGGAAGGGCGGATTAGGAGACTGATCGACCTGGGGAAATAGAACCAGATCTGGTTCCAGTTCGCCTTTCGTCCAAGGTCTCGGCGGCTATATTCTCCTTCCGATTTTCTGGCTGGAGAATGAATTTGCGACATTCCGCTATCCTGTCACTCGGGTTGATCCTGTCCGCCTGCGGTCAAAGCGAGCCGCGCAGCACCCAGTATTTCGAGGCGAATCTCGATGAGGCGCGAAAGGTCGTCGCCGACTGCCGGGCCGGCTCGACGCGCGGCGATGAATGCACGAACGCCGACGTCGCGGTGCAAACGGTCGAAGGCCGTGAGCGTTTCAAGCGGTTCATGGGCAAGGATTAGCCAAACACGATCGCTGCACCTAACAGTTGGCGATTGCTAGTCGCCGCGATGATCGCCGACGCCTTGCGAAAGGCGGAAAGCACCGCCGACTAGCCCGGCGATCATACCGGGCGGCACTGCTCCTCAAGCTCGGCGATGCGCTCCGAGCAAATCGCATGGACCGCACGCCCCAGTTCCTCGACGCAGCCGCCGAGCCAAAGCAGCTCTTCTTCGGTGATGCGGTAATGCTTCGAATAGCGCGCCTTCACATAGGCTTCCTTCAGCTTCTCGAAGCGGGCGCGATCGGCGCGCGTCTCGCGCGGCCAAGCATTGACCAGCCGCATATCGATGCGTTCGGCCTGTGTGCGGAGGAAACCAAGGTTGTGAACATGCGGGGTGTAAAAGGTGCAGACCAGCAGAACGCAGTGATAGAGGAATTCGGAGCTTTGATGGAGGTCGAACGCTGCGGGCTTCAGGAAGCCTTTCTCTCGACCTACTGCCGATAATTCGAACCGCTGCATGGCGAGCGGAAACCACTCGTCGAAATATTCCTGCGCCATCGCGAGCGCCTGCTCGGGCGTCTTCGGCTTGGGCTTGTGCAATTCCTTGTCGTCATATGCGTAGAGCGCGATGCCGTCCTTCGCGACGTCCATGAAGAAATAGCGCCCATGCGCGAGCCCGTCGTTCACCTCCTGGAGCGTGTGGACGATGAAATTGACCGGCGTGTGCAACGTCTTGTCGATCGCTAGCTCGCGAATGAGCCGGTCCTCGAGCTTCAGCCAGAAATCGACGCGTTCGGTCAGGCGCTTGTCGTTGACGATGATGAGGAGGTCGAAATCCGACCGATAGCCCTTGGCGGTATGCGGCTCGTCGACCCAGCCGCCGCGGGCATAGCTGCCGTAGAGGATCAGCTTTTCGATCCGGCCCTTCTTCTTCCAGCCCATCGTCGCCAGCGCGATCGCATCCTCGAACTCTTCGAAGATGATCGCCTTCACGCGCTCGAGTTCGCGCTGCTTGTTCGGCGGTAGATGATCGAGATCGGTTCGCATGACTATTCTCACCCTGTAAGTCCGCTCGCCCGATGGCAAGCTATGTTGCAGTCAAATTTGCCGTCAAGTTTCGGGCGGCACGCGAAAATCCCAGACGGGGATGCCGAAGGCGCGCGCCTTGTCGACGAGATTGTCCTGGATGCCGGTGCCCGAGAAGACGACCAGCCCGGCGGGCATCGCGTCGATCATCCGGTCGTTGCGCTTGAAGGGCGCGGCCTTCTTGTGGCGGTTCCAGTCGGGCCGGAAAGCGACCTGCGGCACGCGGCGGGTATCGGCCCAGCAGGCGGCGGCGCGCTCGGCCCCGGTGGGCGTTGCGCCATGCATCAGCACCATGTCGGGGTGGCGGGCATGGATACGATCGAGCGCGGCCCAGATATGCTGGTGATCGTTGCAGGCGGGACCACCGCTGAAGGCGACGCGGGTGCCTTCGGGGATCAATACAGCGGCCTTTTCGCGCAGCCGTTTGTCGAGAAAATCACGGCTGTCGATCATCGACGCGGTCAGCGTCTTGTGCTGTGCGCGCGATCCGGTGCGCGGCATCCACGCCTTGCGGACATGAAGGCGGAATTGCTCGGCGGCGCATTCGCGGAAAAATTCCATGGTGTCGCGGCGCTCGATCATCGTGATGCCTTCGGCGATCTTGCGCTCCAGTTCGACCGAGCGGATTTCACTGCCGTCCTGCTCGCGCTGCTGCTCGCGCTGGGCCTGTTCGTTGCGATCGAGGTCGCGTTCGATCCGCTCGCCGGCGCGGTGGAAGATATTGACAATGTTCCAGAGCAAATCCTCGAGATCGGGCTCGATGCGTGTGTCGATAAGACAGCTCGTCATCGCGTCGAAGATGTCGGCGACGGCGCCGCCGGCAAGCCGGTCGTCGGGAAGCGGCCTTCCGTCGGGTTCGTCGTCATAGGGACGATGGCCGTAGAGCTGCATTTCCTGAAGAAGATAAGCGCTGGCGCCGGGTTCATGCGGTTCGCCGCGTTCGGGAAGGTCGGACAGGTCGGTCATGGCGTCTCTCGCATCTGGCGGCCGCGCCTCTCGCGGCCTTCGCGGCGACGCCTCCGCGGCGGCGGGTGCGGGTCCGCACCGCACGGACAGAGTCCGGGCGGCCGAAGCGCAGCGAAGGATGGCGGGCGAAGGCTATTTTGCCTCGCGATGCAAAGGGGCAGAGCCCCGGCGGAAAATAGCCGCACGCCAGGCCATTGCGAGGCCCGCGCGCGCTGCCGCAGTCGCCCTCCAGCGAAGGCCGGAGGCGCGGGCTCTGCCGGGATGGGGCGAAGACCAACCTGTTCGCCCGGAGGATGACGGACCGGGTCAGAGACGCGCGTCATTGCTTCTTTTCGGATGAAATATTGACTTTTGTTCAATAAAGGAACATATGGGCCATGAAAGGAGCCCGACATGGCAACGGCAGTAGCCAAGATGATCGACCGGAAGGATCTTACCGGCCCGGCGCTGCGCACCTTTTTCAACATCGCCGAGGCGTGGAAGCTCAGCGAAAGCGAGCAGATGGCGGTCCTCGGGCTCGACAGCCGTTCGACGCTGCATAACTGGAAACGCGGCGAGGTCGCGGCGCTTTCGAAGGATGCGCTCGAGCGGATTTCCTATGTCATGGGCATCTACAAGGGCTTGCAGATTCTCGTGCCGCAGACCGCCGACGAATGGGTCCGCAAGCCGAACAAGGCGAAGAGCTTCGCCGGCAAGTCCGCCCTCGACCGGATGGTGTCGGGCAATGTCTCGGACCTTTATGTCGTGCGGCAATATATCGACGGGCAGCGCGGCTAAGCCCATGCCGCTCGACATTCCGGTGACGGCGACGAGCTGGACGCCCTGCTATCGCATCATCCCCAGCCGCTTCCCGCCGATCGGCCTGTTCGAAAAGGTTGCCGAGCCGGCCGATCTCGAGGCGGTCTTCCAGATCGAGGCGATGACCAACGACCGCCTCCGCGACGAAGTCGGCGTGCTCGCGCTGGTGCCGCCCGAGGACCGTGTTTCGGGTCCCGGCACGACACCGATCATGGCCGCCTTCACCCATCTCAATCCCGAGGGCAGCCGTTTTACCGACGGCAGCTTCGGTGTCTTCTACGCCGGCCTCACGCTGGACACCGCGATCGCGGAAACGCGGCACCACCGCGCCAGATTCCTCGCAGCGACCGACGAGCCCGCGCAGGAGATCGACATGCGCGTCTATGCCGTCGACCTTGAGGCCGGTCTCCACGACATTCGCGGTCTCGCGGACAGCCATGCGTATCTCTACGATCCGGACAGCTATATCCATGCGCAAGGGCTCGGGGCCGAACTGCGCGATGCGGGTGCGGACGGTATCCTCTACCAAAGCGTCCGCGATCCCGGCGGCGAATGCGCCGCCGTCTTCCGGCCGCGCCTCCTGTCCAACAGCCGGCAGGAACGGCATCTCTGCTATATGTGGGACGGCACGGCCATCACGACCATCTATGAAAAGAAGAGCCTCGATAGCTGAAAGAGCGCGATAGCGTCCGGGCTCCAAGCCGAACCGTTTTCGTCAGGGATCATCGTCCAAGAAATCTCTCCGCGTCGACCGGCGTCAACTGCGACCCCAAGTTTTCCGCCAGCCGCGCCGGGCCGAACCGGCGAAGATCGGTATTGAGATCGTCGCGCTGCGGCTCGAGCGCGTGGACCGCGATGCCGAGCGGCAAGGCGCGCTCGTTCAGCGCGGCCCAGGCAGAACGCCCGGCGGGATCATCGTCGCGCGCGACATAGAGGCGCCGCAGGCATGCCGGAAACAGGAGCGCCGCGAGATGCGCTGCGGAGAGGCCGGCGACGATCGGCAGCGATGGCGCAACCTCGCGCAATGACAACATGGTCTCGATGCCCTCGCCGAAGGCCATGACCTCTCCCGCCAGTCCGAAGCGCACGCCATGCCCCAAAAGATGTCCCATCGCGCGCCGCGGATAGGCCACCGGCGCCTTGGCCGGCCGTGCCGGATCGAGCCAGGTCCGATGGACGCCCATGAGCGAGCCGTCCAAATCGGTCACCGCTGCAATCATCGCCGGGAATGCCGGCTTGACCGATGGGGCATCCTCTTCGGACCGGCGATAATAGCAATGCGGATGATATCGCAGCGCCGGCAAATCCCCGCCCCGCCGAAGAGCGCGGTCCGCGAGATAGGTTGGCACCAGCGTCCCGGCGATGGGTTTCGAAGCCGCCCAAAGCCGCGCGGCCGCCTCCCTGCTTCCCGGGCTCGCCCGCCGCGGACGCGGGTTGCGCTTCACCGGGTCAGGCAGAGGCAGGCTCAGGAAGCGCCGCGCCTCGGCAAGCGTTTCGCCGAGGCTCATATGCGCGCAGCTCGCGGCGATGATGTCGAGGAGATCGCCATGATCGCCGGTCGCCGCATCGGTCCATTTTCCGGCGCGCGGTTTGCCCTCGCTGCCGCTGAGCCGGACGTAAAGACTTCGCCCCGGCGCATTATGCACGTCGCCGACCAGCCAATAATGGCCTTCACGGCGACCGTTCGAGAGATAATGACGGCACACCGCCTCGGCATTCTCACCGAGACGGCGCGCGAGTTCACGGGCTGGGCTTTCCATGCGGGGCTCCTTCAGGCGGCCTTGCGGTCGCTGACCCGCTCGATCGGAAACCGATCGACGAGCCGGGCGAACACATCGGCGCCAGCAGCCCCTGCCGGCACGTAGAGCTTCAATTTCCACGAGACGATCTCCGAAATCAAGCCAAATGCCTTCAGCCGCTCGATACCCAGATCGTTGAAACCGGTAAGCTCGATCCGCCAGTCGTTCATGGCCCGGACGCGCGCGACGCGCTGACCCTCAGCGAGGTGGAAAACGGCATCGCCCGCGAGCAACATCGACCAGGCTTGTTCGGCCGACAGCTTCGGCGGCCCGTCATCGACGATCCGAGCGGCCCATGCGGGCGATACGCGGCGGCCGATCACGCGCTCGCCAGCATCGGTCTGCAGGCGGTAGACCCGTGTCGACTCGTTCGGCAGGCTGCGCCAGATCGGCAACAGGAGCCCCGAGACCATATGGAGCGTGCCGGTTTCATATTCAGGAAGCTCTCGAAGTTCGGCTTCCCACGCCGCGGTAAACGCCTCCGCATCGACGATAGTCCAGTGGCTCGCCCCGAATTGCTCGGCGAGGATCAGTACAGTCTCCATCGGGCGGATCAGGCGGAAGCGGCGATGCACCGCACCCTCGTCGTCGACGAGGCTGCGCGCGCGCAGCTTGACCGCTGCCCGGCCCGAACGCCCGTTCACCAGCAACGCCGCTTCTTCAGCCCGAGCGAGATCGAGCACCTTGCCGAGCGAGAGCGGGACGACGCGGTCAATCCGGTCGATCGTCAGAAGCTGAGTCTCGGCGCCGGTGCCGGGATGGGTGTAGATCGTCCGGCGATCGGTGACGATGAAGCTCTCGGCGCGCAGCGTCTCGAGGCCGACCTCATAGCTGCCCGCCGCGATCGCCGCCTCGACCCGGGCGACGAGCAGCCCCTCGAACGCGTCGAACAGGATATTCTGTAGGTCGATGGTGAGCGCGAGCATGCGGTTGAGGAAGGTGGTGATCGGCGGCAGTTCGTCGCGAATCCCGCCTTCGGCATCGAGCAGCGACAGCCCGGTCGCGGCCTCGAAGCAGAGCAGCGAGCAGCCCTCCACCTTGCCGCGCACGATCAGCATGTAGAGCTGGCGGAGCGCGTCGCGGGCATAGAAGGATTCCAGATTGTCGTGCGCGCTGAACATATTCTGGCCGCCCGTCTGCCGCTGCCCCCGCGTGATCGCGCCCATCGTGTCGAGCCGCCGCGCGATCGTCGAGATGAAGCGCTTCTGCGCTTTCACGTCGGTCGATACCGGGCGGAACATCGGCGGCTGCCTCTGGTTCGTGCGGTTCGTGCGCCCGAAGCCCTGGATCGCGGCATCGGCCTTCCAGCCCGCCTCGAGCAGATAGTGGATACGGCGGCGCTGGTTCTTCGCGCCAAGGTCGGCATGATAGGAGCGCCCGGTGCCGCCGGCTTCCGAAAAGACGAGAATTCGCTTCTCATCGTCCATGAAAGCATGGGTCTCGCCGACATTGGCGCTGCCCGGACGGTTCTCGACCGCGAAACGGACGTCGCCACTCTCGCGGGCCCGCGGCACGATCCGCCGCGAGCGCCCCGTCACCTCGGCCACCATAGCGGTCCCGAAATGCTGGACGATCTGGTCGAGCGCGCCCGGCACGGGCGGCAGCGACGCCAGCTTCTCGATCATCGCGTCGCGGCGCCGACAGGCTTCGCGGCTGACGATCATATTGCCGTCGCCGTCATAGGCCGGGCGCGACGACAGATTGCCGTCGCCGTCGGTGCAGGGCTCGAAGAGCTGGACCGGGAAGCTCGACGCAAGATAGTCGAGCACATATTCGCGCGGCGTGATGTCGACCGACACATCGTTCCACTCGTCCGCCTGGATCTCGGCCAGCCGCCGCTCCTGCAGCGCCTCGCCGGTCGAGACAATCTGAACGACCGCCGCATGGCCCGCCTCAAGATCGCGCGCGATGCTCGCGATCGCGCTCGGCGTCTGCATCGCGGTGATGAGATGGTTGAAAAAGCGCTGCTTGGTGCTCTCGAACGCCGATCGCGCCGCCGACTTGGCCTGGGCATTCAATGTGCCATGTTCTGCGCTCGTCACCCCCGCCGCCTCCATCGCGGCATTGAGATTATTGTGGATGACCTGGAAGGCGGCGGCATAGCTGTCGTAGATGCGCCGTTGTTCGCCCGTCAGCGCATGTTCGAGCAGCTCATATTCGACGCCGTCGAAGGAGAGCGAACGCGACGCGTAAAGGCCGAGCGCCTTCAGGTCGCGCGCGAGCACTTCCATCGCCGCAACCCCGCCGTCCTCGATCGCCGCGACGAAATCGGCACGCGATGCGAAGGGGAAATCACTGCCGCCCCAGAGACCCAGACGCTGCGCATAAGCGAGGTTCTGAACCGTCGTGGCACCCGTCGCCGAGACATAGACGATGCGCGCCTCGGGAAGCGCATGTTGGAGGCGAAGCCCGGCACGGCCTTGCTGCGAAGGCTTCTGATCGCCGCGTTCGCCCTTCCCACCCGCGGCATTGGCCATCGCATGGGCTTCATCGAAGATGATGACGCCGTCGAAGTCGCGGCCGAGCCATTCGACGATCTGCTCGATCCGGCTCGCCTTCCCCTCGCGCCCTTGCGAACGCAATGTCGCATAGGTGGTGAAGAGAATGGCCTCGCCGAGCTTCACCGGTGCCCCCTGCCGGAAGCGCGACAGCGGCGTGACGAGCAATTTCTCCTGCCCCAGCGCCGACCAGTCGCGCTGCGCGTCTTCGAGCAGCTTGTCCGACTTCGAGATCCAGAGCGCACGGCGGCGGCCTTTCAGCATATTATCGAGAATGATGCCCGCGACCTGCCGGCCTTTGCCCGCGCCGGTGCCGTCGCCGAGGAACCAGCCGCGCCGGAACTGCACCGCGCCTTCCGCGTCATCGGATGCGGCGCCGACGACGTCCCAGGTGGCATCGACCGTCCACGCACCCGAGAGATGCCCGCCATGGGCTTCGCCCGCATAGATGATCGATTCAAGCTGCGCGTCGGACAGCACGCCTTCGCTGACGAGATGCGCCGGCAGATGCGGTCGATAGACAGGCTTGGGGGGCGCGACCGATGCCATCGAGGCCGACTGGACGAGCGCGGTGGGATGCGGCCTCGCCCCGGGAATGGAGAGCGATTGAAGTGCATAGGGCTCGTAGATCGTGTCGCCGAGCTGGCCCTCGGGCGGCACCCAGTCCAATGTTTCATAGCCAAGCTCGACGCCGGCATCGCCGGGCGGCGCAGCCTTTGCCGAAGCCCGGGCACATGCGTCATCAACATTCGCCGTCGCTCGGGCCTGCACCGCCGTCGCCGGTGCAACGGGCAAAGCGGGCGGTGCCGGGCGCGGCGGCAGATCCTCCTCGACCCATTGGAGCAATGTGGCAAGGTCGGGGGCTTCGCCGCGGCTTTGTGGAAGCTGCGCGGGATCGCCCGCGGGAACCTTGTCGATCACGATGAGGCGGGTGGGTATCGTCGTGCCATGCCTGGCGAAGACCTTGCCGGCGATCGCCGCCGAGAAACGAAGCGTGGCGCTTTCCTGCAAGCGGATGAAGGCGCCGCGCCATGCCGGCGCCTCAGGCGAGCAGCCGGCACCCACGATGGCGACAAGCCGGCCGCCGTCTTTCAGCCGCGCCAGCGCCGAGGCGATGTGACGAAGCGCCGCGCCCTTCATCTTGCGATCGACATTCACGAGTGAGGAGAATGGCGGGTTGATCAGAACGACATCGGGCGCGACCCCAGGATCGAGCCGGTCGTCGATCGCCGCGGCATCGTGACGGCTGACCAGCGTCGGCGCGAAGAGCAGCTCGAGCAAGCCCGCGCGCAGTTCGGCGAATTCGTTGAGCGCGAGCGTCGCGCCGGCAAGACCCGCGTGCACGGCGAGCATTCCCGTCCCCGCCGAGGGCTCGAGCACGCAATCGCCGGGCCGGATCGCGGCAGCGAAAGCGGCGACGAAGGCGAGCGGCAGCGGGGTCGAGAATTGCTGGAAGGACTGCCCCTCCTCGGAGCGCCGCGTCTGGGTCGGGACACGCGCCGCGATGCGCTGCCACATGGCGAGCTGGCGCTGCGGCGCGCGGCCGCGAGCGGCCAGCGCGCGCCCGTAGCGGCGCAGCAGCAGGACCTGCGCCGCCTCGCACGCATCATAAGCCATCTTCCAGTCCCATGCGCCCTCGGCATCGGTCTGGCCGTAGGCCGACGTCATCGCGATCCGGAGCTGCCCGGTGTCGAAGGGCGTTCCGTCCTCGAGCAGCGGAAGAAGGCGCTGGGCCGCATCGAAGAGCCGCGCCGCAGGGGTGGCCGCAGGTGAGGAAAGAGATGAGGCAATGGGGGCGGCGCCGGCTTCGGCGTCGGGCAAAATGGTTCGCATGGCGGAATATCCTGGAGAGGCGTTGAAGGGCAGCCGCCAGGCGCTCTCTCCTGGACCCTGGGGCTATCCCCTTCCGGCCCGCCTCTTCCTCTCAGCCAAAGCGGTCCCCGGCTTCGGTGAAGCCATAACCATTGGCCAGGATCACCTCGTCGACGGCTTCATCGGAGTTCAGATAATCGAACTCGCGCTCGAGCTGCCGGTAGAGCCAGCGCGCCAGATCGCGCAGTGCTTCGCCAATTTCATCCTCCGCATCCGCGGTCATCTCCCGCAACATCGGGTCATCGCGCTCGACAGCGATCGCCATGCTATATTCGTGATGATATCGGCCGCGGTGCGCGACGACCGACGAAAGCTGATAGAAGTTCCGGCGCTGGACCGCCTGCAACGCGCCGGCGATGCGATGAAGCTCGGCGTCTTTTGGCGCATAGCCGCGGATATTCTTCAGCGCGGCCTTGGCGTAGCGATAGACACCCTCGAAGCAGGCACCGTCGCCCTGGCTCGCAAAGCCCGAAAACCAGATACAGCTTCGCGCGCGCGTGCCGCCGCCGAACAGGCGGACCCGCTGCGTCGCCAGTTCGACGCCGACAAGGTCGCAGATGCGCTCGAAGTCGGCGAAGGCAGCATCGTACCAATCATGATCGAAGCCGCCCTCGCGATACCAAGCGCGGGCCCGATCCTTTGCCGCCTCGGAAAGCTCTTCGAGACCATATATGGTCGTTTCGACAATCTCGGGCATCGGCTTGCCTCCTTTGAACGGGTCGAAGAGGTGGGAAAAAGGGAGGCGGACATGCCTGCCTTCCCAAACAAGGACCTACCTCCCCAAAAAGGAAAAGCCCGGCACAGAGCCGGGCCTTTCAGTCGGTTTGTCAGCACTGGATCGATCAGCGCGGAGGATGTTCGCCCTGAAGCCGGCCAAGAGCTTCTTCAAGGAAACCCGTCGTCGACATCGTGTCGATGTCGTCGGCGGTGATGAAGTTGGCCATGCCGCCGAAGCCATCGGGGCGCATCTTCGAGCAGGTCCAGGCCATCATCACCTGCAAATGATCGAGTGTCTCCGATCGCCGCACGATGTCCTGGAGGATGGCCTCATAGCCGAACATCGACACATCGATCTCGAGTTCGGTCGTCCCCGCCTCGCATTCGCCGAGCTCCCTTTCGACCAGTTCGGCGGTGCAGCTTTGAACGCCCTTGCTTTCCGCAAGCAGCGTCTTCGCCTCATCGACCGACAGGAACAGAAAGTCGTTCGGACCCGCGCTCGCGAAGAAATAGACGTCGTCGCCCATATCCTCATGCTCGAAGATTTCGCCAAGGATCCTTCGCTCGAGCACGGTCATGGCCGCGACCGGGACATCGGGCTTGATGACCGTCTGGGAGAAATAGTCAGCCATGACAGGCCTCCTCCACAGCAGCCGCATCCACCGGTGGGGGATCGCCCTCGACCACCAGCGGCGGCACGACAAAGGCCGCGGCGTCGAAATAGGCGAGGACCGCCGCGATGCTTCCGCGCTCGTTCACCAGATAGCGGTCGATCATGACGCGGTCGGATTCATCGACCATGTAGGAATCGATCGTGCCCGCACCGCGGAAGACGATCCGTTCGGCGCTCCATTCGCCGGGATAGCTCCCCGACCAGCGGACAAACGGCAGCCCCTTCTCGGCACAGAAGCTTTCGAGGGCTTCGACCCGGCCCCAGGCGACCTCATGCGCGTGGAGCGACACCGCCTCGCCGATAGTGCGATGGCCGGGCTCGAAGGATGGACCATCCCATTCGGTCGACAGGCCCTCCATGGCGATCAGGGCCGCAAGCTCGGCGAAGGTCGATTGGTCGGCATGGCCGCCGATCGTGATCGAAACAGGGACGCGGTCAGCCATGACGCCCTCCATGGTCTGCGCCCGACATCGTCACCGGCGCCAGTTCATTGACAAGATTGGACATTTCAATTCTCCGGAAGAAGGAAAGCCCGGCACGCGGCCGGGCTTTTTAAGTTTGAGATCGGGCGGGCCTGCCTGGCCCAGCAGCGGCTATTCGGCCGCAACCGCATCGCCGCCCGCGACATCGTCATCGAGCGCGTGGGCGAGACCCGGCGGAAGCGCGTCCAAGGCGTCATCATTCGCCGCAGCCGGAACCGCGGGCTCGAGACCGGGCGTGCGCAGCGGCGCCGGAAGCCAGTCGCTGTCTTCGAGCAGCCGCTCGGCCTCGCGTGCCATGTCGGCCTTTTTGAGATGGTCGATCATCTGGGCAAAATTGTCGCCCCGCGCTTCGGCGATGTCGGCGAGGATCCGCGGCTTGGTCACGCTGCGGAAATAGCCGTCGGCCGTCGGACGCCAGCCCGCGCCGAGTACATCGAGCCCCACCGCCTGCGCCAGCACATGGCTGTGCGCGATCCGGCGCGCGACGCCATGCGCCGAGATGCGGCCATTGTCATATTTGGGGACGATCTCGGCCTGCGCGTTGACGCAGAGCGACGCACAATGCGCGAACAGCTTCGTCTGCTCGTCGCCATCAAGCGTCAGCAGATAGTCCCACACCTCCTTGTCCGACTGCGGGAGCCGCTCCTTCCATTGGGCGGCCCGCGCATCGATCGCCTGTGCCGGACCGCAATCGCGCAAATTGTTGGGCGCGTTCGTGAAATAGACGCGGTTCGGCGACACCTGAACGCAGCTTTCCCTGCTGCTCGAATAGAAGCAGCCGAGCACGAGGGCATGGAGAACCGAAGCGAAGGCGGTCGCCGGATCCTGCGCGAAGGCGTCCTGAAGCGCGAGCGTGCGCCACGCCGTCAGATCCGACACGAGCCGATCGGGAAGGGGCCGGAGTGTCTCCACCTCCTCGTCCTCGCCAGCGTCGGCCAACACCGCGGCTTCGCCGCCCGCGTCTGGACCGGCGGACCGGGCATCGCCGTCCGCGGCCGAATGCGCTTCGTCTTCGGACGCTTCCGTCTCGGGCTCGTCCTCGGGCTTCACGAATCCACGCTCGACCCGCACCGAACCATCGCGGTCGATCGAGACGAAAGCGCCGGCGATCGCCATCTGGGCAGGGTCGAAAAGCTCCGGTCGGTCCGCAAGCGCGCCGAGCTCGGTCTCGACTGCATCGAGCCGCGCGTGGACCTCGGCCGGAACCTCCGGCGCATCGGCCCATTCCGTGTCGAGTTCCTCGGCTTCGACCTCGAGCGCGGCGACGCGCGCCAGCTCATCGTCGCTCATCGGGATCACCTCGCGGTCGATTTCGCGGAGGCCGCGCGTGGCGTCCCACGGCAGGTCGATCGAGGTCGTCACCCATTTCCAGCCTTCGGCCAGGACACGCTCGCCTTCCGCCTTCAGCCGCTCATCGACCAACCGGTCGAGAAGCGCCGGATCGGTGAGCCAGCCGCCGCCATCGGCCTCGAACAGGTCGCGAACGACGCTGCCACCGGCTTCGACATAGGCGCCCAGACCCACGAAGCATGTCCGTTTGTCGGCGGCGCGCACGCTGTTCTCGGTCAGCTTTTGGCGAATATAGGCCGCCGATTTGTTGAAGCTGTGTTCGAGCTGGTCCCACAGCTCTTCCTGGCGCGCATGATCGTCCGACACGGTGAACGCCATGAGCTGGTCGAGCGTCATCGCATCATCGGCATAGAGGGTGTGGAGCTTCGGCGAGACACCTGCAAGCCTGAGCCGCTGGCGCACCGCGGCCGGAGTGGTGTGGAAGTGCGCGGCGATTTCCTCGATCCCGGTGTCCTTCTCGACCATCACCAGCATCGCGCGAAACTCATCGAGCGGATGAAGCTGCTCGCGAAAGCTGTTTTCGGCGAGGCTGTCCTCTTCGGCGAGGATGTCATTGTCGGCGACGCGCACGACGCAGGGGATCGGCGCATCCTTCGCGAGCCTTTTGCGCTTCACCAGCAGTTCCAGCGCGCGGTGGCGGCGCCCGCCGGCCGGTATCTCGTACCGGCCGGTTTCCTGGCCGTCGGCGCCGAGCAGTGGCCGGACGTTGAGGCTCTGGAGCAGCCCGCGCCGGTCGATATCGTCGGCGAGCGCATCGATCGACACACCGGCCTTCACACGCCGGACATTGGACTGCGACAGGACCAGCCGGTCGAGCGGGATATCGCGCGACGGGCTGAGGGTGATTTTGGCGGCAGTTCTGGCCATGGCCATTCTCCATGACGGGCCGCCGCGAGACACTCTCCCGGCTTCCAAGCCCGTCACGAAAAACCGGCCCTCCTCTCCCTTTTTGGGGCCGCCGCAGGCGGACCTATCCGCACCCGGCAATTCGGGAGCCGCGCCCGCTCATCCGCGCCGCCGCTTCGCGCAAACTCCGCTCGCCGAGCAGGATCGAGCCCGCGCTGCGAGCCGCCGCCGCATATACGGAGAGCGGATGATGCGGTGTGAAGCCGAGGTCGCGCTCGATGCCGAGGCCGTAGGGCAACCGGACTGCTTCGAGTTCGGCGAGCGCGAAACTGCCCAGCTCGGGACATCCGAAGCCGAGATCGGCAAGGCCGAACAGGATCCCGTCCTCGTCCATCTCGGTCGCGAGCCAGGTCGCCGAGCCCACCGGGTTGAAGAAGCGCACGACGGGTGCCGGGTCGGGTTCGCGCCCGCCGCGCGCGACGGCGGCGCGATGGGCCGCGTCGTTGGCGCGTAGTCGCGCCGCGAGATCGGGGGTCAGGAGTTTCATGCCGCCGCCCTCCCGGCCAGGGTTGGGGCGTACACGCCGGTCGGGCGGACGGGCCACGCGAGCGCCAAGTGCGGGAAGAAGGAATGATATGTCATGCAAGGTCTCCGCGGCGGACCGGAGGCAGGGCCACTCCCGCCTCCTTCGATCCGCTCGCCAGGACCCGTTCCTTCCTCTCGCTCTCTTTCCGGGCGCCGCGCGGCAGCGCCCGGCGAACCGGAAATAGATGCAGATCTGGGGCCAATTTTCCGGGACCCGCGCCTTTCCCGTTTCCGGCCAATCGATTAGGACCGGGAAGCGATCGCCATCGCGCAGCAGGGGTTAGGGCAAAAGCCCGCCTCGCCGAGGGCCGGGACCAGTCGCATAATGTCCCATCTGTCGTCCGTGCCGGAGAGGAACCGGGACCGGCGACCCAGGGAGCGGCTCGCGGGATCGACGGGTTGGGAACGTGCCGGCGACCGGACGGTCACAGTGAAGCATTTTTGTTTGATGGAGGAACTCGCCCTCGAAATTTCCACGGCGACGAATGAGGACGGGCTCTTCGAAGCCCTCGCGCGCGCATCGATGCGCCTCGGCTTCGACCATTTCGCGCTCGCCTATGACCGGCGCGGCAATGCCGAGCCGGCATCCCTGCTGGTTCACAATTACCCCGACGCCTGGGCCAAGGTCTATGTCGGCTTCGATCTCGGCGGTGCCGATCCGGTGCGCCGCGCCGGCGAACGGTCGATGACCGGTTTCCGCTGGGACGAGATCGAAAGCTATATCCCCCTGACCCGCGGCGACCGGCAAATGCTCCATGTCGGCCGCGAATATGGTCTCGCCGATGGTTATACGGTGCCGCGCCACCTTCCCGGCGAGGCCAGCGGCGCCTGCTCTTTCGTCCTGCGCCCGCAAAGCGAGCTCCAGGACGATATGCTCCGCATTGCCGAAATTATCGGCGCGCTCGCGATCGTCTCGGCACGCCAACTCGTCGGCACCGTACCGCTAAAAAGCCGGGCGACGCTGAGCGAACGGCAGCGCGAATGCGTATTATGGACAGCTCGCGGCAAGACCGCGGCCGAGGTGGCGGTCATTCTCGGGATCGGTGAAGTGACGGTCGTCCAGCATCTCAAGACGGCGCGCGACCGCTACGACGTGCATTGCGGCCAGATGCTGACCCTATGCGCGCTCTTCGACGGCCTCATCGGATTCGGGGACGTTTATGACTGGTGGCACGCGCGCTGACCGCGTCAACGGCGACTTGTCCCCATGTTCAGCATGGAGGCAGGCAGGCCCGGCATGACAGCCGAGGCGAGGGCGTGCCGCTCAGTCGCAGCAAGCGCCCTTGCCCCCGATCTGGATCGGCGGGCAGGGCGTGGTTCCATAGGAGCAGAACACGCAGCAGTCGCCGGGCTCGGGCCTCAGCACCGCGCCGCAGCCCTTGCAGTCATAGAAGAACTGACAGGCGTCGGTCGGCATCGTTTCCGTCTCGCGATGGCCGCACTGCGGACAGGTGATCGTCGAACGAAGTTCGGGGCCAGCATCAGACATAATGATAGCCCGCCCACAGCAGCGCCGCGCCAAGCAGGAGGCCGGCAAGCGTCAGGATGCGCACCCAGCGGAGCGTGCAGGCACCGCTGGGGCCACAGCGCGCGGCCGCCCGCTGCTGGCGGAAGAGCAGGAAGGCGCCGAGAATGAGGCATGCCGCCCCGATCAGGAGAAGCGGCGTGCGATAAGGCATGGCCACCATGGCGATGCCGCCGAGCCATGCGGCTCCGATCCCCGCGGAGGCCAGAAGGAAGGGCAGCGCGCAACAGGACGCAACGCCGAAAGCCGCGGCGATGCCGGCTAAGGTGAACGCGCCGGCGTCGATACCCTTGGGTCGATTCTGCATTGGGATCGGTTCCTTGTGCGGTGTGAGGGAACGCCGTAGCATCTGTAGCAGCTACAGACTCAAGAGGTATTTTTGCGATGGCCGCAACCAGCGCGATGCAGATCGGCGAACTCTCGCGCCGCACAGGCTGCAACATCGAAACGATCCGCTATTATGAGCGGATCGGCGTCCTCGACGTTCCGCTCCGGCGCGGTCGCTACCGCAGCTATGGCGAGGAGGATGTAGGGCGCCTCGGCTTCGTGCGCCGGGCCCGTGAGCTTGGCTTCACCCTCGACGAGGTGCGGGCGCTGCTCCAACTCGCGACTGGAGGCCAGGCTGCCTGCGCCGAGGTGCGCGACGTCGCCTCGTCGCACCTTGCGGATGTGCGCGCGAAGATCGCCGATCTCAAGCGGATGGAGCGTGTCCTCGCCGCTTCGGTACGGGCTTGCGAGGCCGGAGACGATCCCGCCTGTCCGCTGCTCCAGACGCTTCGCGCCGGAACACCGCACGGCTGATCGTCCGGATGACGCCCGTGTGACGACGAACCACAGGCTCCGCTACCAAGGGTTCAAGGAATCGCGCAAATCATCCTCATATCTTGGGATACGCGCAGTCCACCGAAAATGATCTGATTCCCGGCACCAAACAGCCGAGGAATCATCATGATCGACACGACCCCGCGGGCGCCTGCCGCGCCCGGGAATGCGGCGCTGCGCGCCATGTTCGCCGCGCGCAAAAGCGTCTTTATCGACCTGCTCAAATGGGACCTGCCGGTGCTCGCCGGCCAATATGAGCTCGACGAGTTCGACACGCCGGCGGCGCGCTACCTCATTCTTCTCGATGCCGATGGCCGTCACCGCGCATCGGCGCGGCTGCTCCCGACCGAGGGCGCGCATCTTCTCGGTGAGCATTATGCCCATCTGTGCGCGGGCGAGGTGCCGCGCGGTCCAACCGTCTGCGAGATCAGCCGCTTCTGCCTCGACCGCGACCAGGACGCAGCATCGCGCCGCGCCGCGCGCGACCAGCTGGTGACCGCCCTTGCAGAGCATGCGCTGCGCGAAGGCATCACCGATTATACCGGCGTCGCCGACCTGTGCTGGTTCGATCAGGTACGGGAGTTCGGCTGGAGATGCGAGGCGCTCGTGCCGAAGGCCGCGGATCCGGGCGGGAGATTGATGGCATTGCACATCCATATCGACGCGCATGTGCTGGACGACCTCAAGCGCGGCGGCGTCTATGCGCCGCTCTCGCTCCGCCTCGCCGACGACGATGGGGAGGCGGAAGCATGACCGGTCTTGCGTCCGATGATCTTGCCCGCGAACTGCGCCGGACAGGATATTGCATCGTCCCCGACCTGATTCCCCCGGATGCGATTGCGGCGCTCGACGCCGATCTCGATCCGGTCTTCGCCGCGACACCGTTTGGGCGCGGCGACTTCTACGGTCATCGCACCAAAAGATTCGGTGCGCTGATGAAGCGCTCGGCTTGGGCGCAGGCTCTGGCACTCGAGCCGACAATCCTCGCGGCGGTCGAATCCATTCTCGGCGAGGCCTGTGAGAGCATCCAGCTCAATGTCGCGCAGGCGATCGAAATCCATCCTGGTGAAATCCGGCAATTCCCGCACCGCGACCATGATATGTGGGCCGGCGAAAAGGGGGCGCATGAATTTCTGGTCAATGTGATCTGGCCGCTCACTCCCTTCGCTGCGGACAATGGCGCGACGCACATCTATCCGCACAGCCATGGCGCGGAGGGCATGGCGAAGCCGGACCCTGGCGAACCGATTGTCGCAGCGTGCGAGCCGGGCGCCGCGATCTGTTTTCTGGGCTCGACCACGCATGGCGCCGGCGCCAATATCACCAACGAGGTGCGTCGCGGCGTCGTGATCGGCTACAGTCTCGGCTGGCTCAAGCCCTATGAGAATTTGTGGCTCGCCTATCCACCCGAGGTCGCGCGCGGCTTCCCGCCCGAACTCGCCGCGCTCGCAGGCTACCGCCAGCACCGTCCCAATCTTGGCAATTATGAAGGCCAATGCCCCTCGGTTCTGCTCGGAGGCGAAGTCCCGGAGCATATCGGCGCGGTCGATGGGCTGCGTCCCGACCAGATGGAGATGCTGGCAGACTTCGCAGCGGCTGAACGGAACGGCGCATGAGCCCCGCGCATGTCGTCGAGCCGACCTATGAGGCCATCAAGCGCCGGTTGATGGCGGGCGGCTGGGCGCCCGGCAGCCGACTGGAGTCGGCGAAGATCGCCGATCAACTCGGGGTCAGCGTGACACCGGTGCGCGACTGCCTCTACCGTCTGGCGGGCGAGCGCATGGTCGATTTCACCCATGGAGACGGATTTCACGCGCACCGCCTGTCCGAGACCGAATATCGCGACATGCTCGAACTCCACCTCATTCTGCTGCTCGCGGCGCTTGCGACGACCCCGCGCGGGCGCGCGGCGCCAGATCCGCAGGATGGCGACTATCCCGACCGAACCGCCGGGCTGTTCATCGAAATGGCCGCGCGGTCGGGCAATGGCGAACTGGTCGCGAGTATCACTGCGCTCGGCGACCGCCTCCATCTGGCGCGGCACCTCGACGAACAGCTTGTCGGCGAAACAGCCGCGGAACTCGATGCGCTCGCGGCCGCGCTGACAAGCGGCACGCCGCACGGGACGCGCAACCTTCTGCTGCGCTATCACGAACGCCGCGCCGGCGAAGCGGCCAGCTACGCCCGGCTACTCGGAGGCGCGTCATAGAGCCGGACCCGGCGCTCAGCGCCTGATTCCACCCATAATCCTTGTCTTTGCGCGGCCATGCTGACATGATTCGGGGTGCGGGATCGATCTGGCAACGCCCGTGCGATAATATCGCCAGCCATTATGAACGCCCGTCCTTGCCGGACAGGCGGCCGATCCGGACCAGGTCGCCCTCGCGCGGCCCAACGGCGGCACAGCGTTGGGAGATCGATAGCCCGGCAAGCGCCGGACTGCTGTCTCGTGCCGGTCGGCTGTGTCCCTTGTCTTCCTTTTCCTCCAAGAAATTGTCACAGCAGCGCCACCCCTTTTCGGTGTCGTCGGCCTGTCACGCGCATCCCGACGACCGGCCAGTCATGGCACCGGCGGAGGCTTGCGACCTCGATGACGCTTTTCGGGCGCATGGTCCTTGGCTCTTTCATTTTCTTCGCCGAAAGGCGGGGCCTGAAGAAGCGCCGGATCTCGTGCAGGAAGTTTTCGCGCGCGCGGCGGGCAGCGATCATCGCCACAGCCTCGCCAATCCCGGCGGCTTCCTTCGCCGCATAGCGCAGAATCTGCTGATCGACCGTGCCCGGAGACAACGGCGCAACCCCGCGCTTTTCTTTTCCTTTCAGGAGGAAAGCGACGCCGCCAGCCCGCCGCAGCAGGAATGGAATATGGAAGCCGACGACCTTCTCCGGCTCTATGAAGAGGCGGTCGACGCCATGCCGCCAAAGACACGCCGGGTGTTTCTGATGCACCGGGTCGACGAACTCAGCTATCGTGAGATACATGAATGCCTCGGCATCAGCATCGCGACGGTGGAATATCATATGATGAGGGCGCTCGGCTTTATCGCGAAGGTGGTGGACGGCGGCCAATGAGTGAGGCGTCTGACGATTATCCGGTCGACACGGTAGCGCACGCCTGGCTCGTGAAGATGCGCGGCGAGAACCCCGAGGCGCACCGCGGCGAGTTCGACGCCTGGCTTTCGGCCTCGCCAGACCACAAGGCGGCCTATGAACGGATCACGAAGAAGCTCGCCGCCTCGGCGATCCTGAAATCCTCGCCGCGTCACGGCACTGCGCAAACCGAACAGCGCCGCGGCCGACGCCCGGCCGCGCGACGCTGGCTGTCGGCGGGAGCCGTGATCGCCGCCGCTGCGGTGGTATTTCTGGCTTTCGGCGCTGGCGGGGCTCCGCTCTCCGGTCCGCTCGGAGACGGTGCGCTCACGGCGCGCGCGGCCGAGCCGCTGGTAACCCGCCGCGGGGAAATCCGCAGCTTCCGCTTTGCCGATGGTTCAACCGCAGTGCTCGATACCGATAGCCGGCTCGAAGTCTCATTTGCGCAAGCGACGCGCCATCTCCGGCTTGCCAAAGGGCGCGTCCGGCTTTCGGTGACCAACAATGAACAGCCACTGCGCGTCGAGGCGGGCGGCGGCGTGGTCACGGCCGAGGATGCGGCATTCGATATCGGTTTCGAGGAAAATGGCGCGCTCAGCGTGACGGTGCTGCGCGGCGAAGCCGATATTCGCTTTGGCGGCGCCCCTGAAACCGGCAACCGGCGCGCCCAAGTCCTGCCATCGGGACGGTCCGTGACCTACGGTCCCGGCGGCAAGGAGCAGCTACCGGCCGCATCGCCGACACAGCAAGGCAGCCGCGAATGGCCGTCTGGCTGGGCGGACTATCGCTCGGTCCGGCTCGATCAGCTCATTGCGGAAGCCAACCGCTACGCGGTGAAGCCAATCATTGTCGACGACGCAAGAACCGCTGGGCTCGAAGCGTCGGGCCGGTTCAGGATCAGCCAGCCCGAGAGAGTGGCCGAGCGGCTCGGCCAATTGTTCGATCTGGAGACCGTCAAGCGCACCGACGGCATCCACCTTCGCCAACGATAATTATTTCATCATTCCCCTAAGGCGGTCGCCGACCCGGCGTCATCGCTCCCCCAATGGCCGTGTGCCCAAGCATCCGGTCACAACCCAGGGGGAGTATAATGATGTCCGGAAAATCTCGTTTTTGCCTGTCGCTGATGGTGGGTGTAGCCTGTCTGCATCCCGTTGCCGCGGCGGCTCAGCTGCAGGATCGCCAGAGCTTCGATCTGCCAGCGCAGGATCTCGGCGATGCGTTGCGAAAAGTGGCCGAGCAAGCTGGGATCGAACTTTACGCATCAAGTGCCGATCTCGCGGGCCGGACGACCCGACCGCTCAAGGGCGACATCACCCCGCGCGAAGCAATCGAGACCCTGCTGCGCGGAACTGGGCTGACCCCGCGCTTCGAGCGTGGTTCGGTCATCATTTTGGGGCGAGCGCAGTCCGAGAGCAGTCCGGCGCAAGAAGACATCGTCGTGACCGGCAGCCGGATCTCCGGCGCCCCGTCCGCAGCCCCGGTGATCCGCGTCACGAGCGAAGATATCCGCAATGGCGGTCAAGCCGATCTCGGCGAGGTTGCGCGCAGCCTGCCGCAGAATTTCGGCGGCGGCCAGAACCCCGGTATCGGTTCGGGGCAAGGCACACAGAACCAGAACGTCAACGTCAACGGGGCATCGACCTTCAACCTGAGGGGCATCGGGCCCAGCGCCACATTGACGCTGCTCAATGGCAACCGGTTTGCTTACAGCGGTACGCAAAGCGTGATCGATATCAGCGCGATACCTACTGCGGCGGTCGAGCGGATCGAGATCGTCGCCGACGGTGCTTCGGCAATCTATGGCGCCGACGCCGTCGCGGGAGTCGTCAACATCCTCCTCCGCAAGGACTATGAGGGCGTCACCACGAGCGCCCGGCTTGGCGGCTCCACCGATGGGGGCAATTTCCAGCAGCAATATAATCTGCTCGGCGGCGCCAAATGGTCGGGCGGCGGATTCATGGCGACTTACGACTATTTCGACAACAGCGCGATTCTCGCGCGCGACCGCAGCTACACCGCGACCAGCAACCCCGCCTCGACCCTTTATCCCAGTCTGAAGCGGCACAGCCTGCTATTGAGCGGGCACCAGGAATTGACGCCCAGCCTTCGGCTGAAAGCCGATGTCATCTACAAACGCGGCGACATGCAATCGGTGCGCGGGCTGCTCGCCGACCGGCCGATTACGACCCGGGGTCTCGTTGTCGACAATGAATTCGAGACATTCGGCGTGGCGCCGACGCTGGAAGCCGAAATCGGCGGTGCGTGGACTGCTCGGCTCACCGGCTTTTACGGCACCGACAAGACCTATGGCGTCACCCAGAACTTCACCAACGACGTCGAAGCTCGATCGATCCGGATCTTCGACAATCGGAGCGTCAGTGTCGAAGCGGGCATCGAGGGTCCGCTGTTCACCCTTCCCGGGGGTGACGTGAGGCTCGCGGCAGGCGGCGGCTGGCGAAGCAACCGCATCGTGGCACTGGTCGCGGGGCGCAACTTCGCACCAACGCGCGAAAACCGCTTCGCTTACGGCGAACTTTTCGTGCCGCTCGCCGGCCCTGCGCAGGACCTCGCTTTCGCGCATCGCGCGTCGATTACCGCCGCACTCCGCTGGGAGGATTACTCCGACTCGGGCAGCATCGTCACGCCAAAGCTCGGTTTTGTTTATGCGCCGGCGCCGGAGCTCAGCCTCGGCGTTTCATGGGGGCGCTCCTTCAAGATGCCGACGCTCAATCAGCAATATAGCGGCTATACGCCCGTGCTGCTGCCAGTGACGGGATATGGCACGCTTTTCCCGCCCGGCTCGACCTGTCTCTATATCGGCGGGCCGAACCCCGACGTCGGCCCCGAGCGCTCGGAGAATATGACGCTGAGCGCGACCTTCCAGCCTTCGCCGCGGCTGCAGATCGTGACGAGCCTGTTCCGGATCGATTATCGCGACCGTGTCGCCCCGCCCTTCGGTTCACCGCTGGGGATATTGACCAATCCCCTCTTCACGAGCCTGGTGACCTTCAATCCTTCCGCAGCCCAGCTCGACGCGGCGATCGTCGGTGCATCGGACCCGCTCGGGAACGCAACCGGCGGGCCCTATAATCCCGCCAACGTCATCGCGCTCATCGATGGCCGCGACCGCAATATCGCATCGCAACGCTATGAGGGGGCCGACCTCTCGCTTCGCTACCGCGCGCCTGTGGGCGGCGGGCGGGCGCTGACCGTCACGGTCAATGCGACCTGGCTCGACAGCCGGCAGCAATTGCTGCCCGGCCTTCCGGTCACCGACCTCGCGGGCACGATCTTCAATTCGCCGCACTTTCGCGCACGCGGAGGCGCGACCTTCGGCGACGAACGCTTCACGATCGCGTCCTTCGTGAATTTTACCGGCGGGGTAACAGACCGCCGGCGCGCGGTGCCGGCAAAGGTTTCGCCTGTGGCCACCGTCGATCTCGCGGCCCGCATCAAGATCGGCGACCTCGCCGAGCTATCCGTAAACGCGCTCAATATCTTCAACGCAAAGCCTGACAGGACGGCGGTAGCATCGCCCAGCGACACGCCCTTTGATTCCACCAACTATTCGGCGATCGGCCGCTTTTTCGGGCTGACGATCAGCCGTGACTGGTGAGGAGGGCGGCATGATGCATGCCTTCAAAACCGGTTTGTCCGTTGCGGCGACCCTTGCCGCCGCAACGCTCTCCCCTGCTGTAGCGGCAGGGGAGAGCATCGGGCGTCCATGGACACTCGAGGATATTCTCCTAGTTCCGGAAGTGAACGAGATCGCGCTTTCGCGCGACGGGCGCCTCGCGATTTATGCTGCGGAAATTGCCGATGAGAAGGCTGGACGACCGCAGGCCGTGATCCGGCTTGTCGATACTGCCGGCGGAGCGCAGCGCGACCTGCGACACGCAAACATCGCGAAATTATTCCAACGCATTCCGGGAACGGACGATTGGAGCGGTCTTCTCGACATCGGCGAAGGGCTGCAACTGTACCGGATCGATAACGCGGGATCGATCGCACCCCTGATCGTCAATCCGGCGACCGTAGCAGTCGGTCGCGCTGACCTGTCCCTGCCCGTGGGCGGTGGGACCGTTCCACATCATGTGGGCGTATTGGCCTATGCCTGGTCGCCTGATGGGCAATGGCTCTGGTATTCACTCCTCAAGGCGAGACCGACATCGCCGCGCGTCCGGTTCGATGAAGAAGTCAGCGCGATGAGCAATCGGCGGCGATCGACGACCGAGGCCGAAGTCGAATTCTATTTGCGCGGGCCTGACGGGCACAGCATCAAGGTCATGACGCGGCCCTCGAGCGACCGCATGGCAATGTACGCCGGCGCCAATATCCTCTGGCACGGCGACGAGATTCAGTTTCGGGTCGAGAAGCCTGGTGGCACCGGCGGGGGCGAATTCGAAGTTCGCGCCTGGGATCGTCAAACCGGAAAGATGCGCATCCTCGCGAACGAGCAGGATCTCCAAACCCTCTGGCTTCTCAAAGGCCCGCGTGGCGGCGAACTTGCCACATCGGGAAACGGGGACCGGCCCGAATTGATCGAAACGCTCCCCGGCGGACCACGCCATAGCTACGGCCGAGTTGGCTTCACGATTGGCGACCTTCGGTCAGCGGGCATCAAGGTCAGCCGGGATGGGCGACATGTCGTCCTTGGGACGCGAAGCTTCGGAAATCCGCGGTACGGCCTTGCTATGCTCGACAAGCACGGTGTTCGGGAGATCGCGGGTCAAGGGAGCCTGACGCGATGTGGGTTCGACGATGATTTGACTCTGGCGCTTTGCGTCCAGGAAAGCATGACGCGGCCGCCTGCGCTCGTTCGGGTTCATCTCGCCAATGGAAAGATCGCACCCATCGCAGCGATATCGCCGCGGCACGAGGAGATCGCTCCGCTTTCCGTGCAGCCGCGCACCTGGGTCAACCGGCATGGTTACAAGGCGACAGGCTATGTCATTTTTCCGCGCGCCTATCGTAAGGGACAAAGCTACCCCGCGATCATCGTGACGCATGGCAGCGACGCCGATGACCGCTTCTTCGACCAAGGAAACCAGTGGAATTATCCGGTTCAGCTGTTCGCGGAGCGCGGCTATGTCGTCCTGCTCATCAACGACCCCTGGCCGCAGCAGGCCGATGCGTTGCTGGCGGCCTATAAGGCTTGGATTCGCGGGAGCGGGCCGCCCGGGCCCGAAACATTGCAGCGCCTCATCTGGATCAACGGCGTTCACAGTTTCGAGGATGCGGTGAACGAGCTTGCCGCCGCAGGACTTGTCGATCCGAACCGGGTCGGCCTCGCCGGCTACAGCCGCGGATCGCAGGTGGTCAATGTCGCCGTCACCCAGTCGACGATGTTTCGGGCGGCGTCGAGCGGCGACGGCGGCTTCCTGGAGCCCGCGGGCTACGCATCGTCGGGGGATAGCTATAACCCAGTTTATGGCGGCTCGCCGCTCAGCGACCATATCGTTCAATATCGCCGCTTTGCGCCATCATTGAACGCCGCCAAAGTCTGTACGCCCGTGTTGCAGCAAGTAGCCTCGGCATCCCCGTCGCAGGCCCAACTATTCGAAGCGTTGCGCAGCGAGCGTGTGCCGACGCAGCTCAGCTACTATCCCGGATCGAGCTCGGCATCGGATGAAACCCATCTGTTTCATATTCCGTCGAACCGTCTCCTTGCGATGCGCGAGAATATGGCCTGGTTCGATTATTGGCTGCTTGGCATCCGCGACGGCGACGCTCCCTTCCCGGAGCGGCTGGCGGAATGGGACCGAATGGCGAAGGAAGCACCACACACCTGCGGCCCACCGCCTAAATTCTAGGTGCGCTCCACCAACGCGCCCAGCTCTCGGCGGCGCCGAGCGCCAGAATATGTTGAATGCGTTCGGTGCCGCGCCAACTGCGGTCCTCGGGTTCGTCGAGCAGCGTCGTATCGACGATGCCGGCGTCTACCAAGAGACCGCCGCGAAGATGCTCGAGAAGTGCAGCCCGGTTCCGGCGATAAATTGCAAGGTCGAAGCCCCCGGGACCACCCTTGTGGGTCCGCCGCGTTATAATGGCGGGAAGCCGTCCCTCAAACGCTTTGCGCGCGACCGCTCGGTTGAGACCGCCGGATATCCACATCCAGGTCGGAATGGACAGGCAAAGCTCAACGATCGGCTGCGATAGCAGCGGCGCGATATGCGGGGGCGAAACAGCGCGGGGGTAGAGTTCCACGCCTTGCTGCGTGCGCATCAGATAAGCAGCATGAACCGTTTTTCCCGGCAAGACATCGTCCGGCGCCGCGAGCCAGGGATGTGTGGCCCCGCTTGCCTCGATACGCGCTACGAATTCGGCGCAGAGGCCGGAGGCATTATATTGCACGACGTGTCGGCCGCCAGCGCGGCGATACCGGCTCCACGCATGGCGCAGAACGGTCATCTTGTCGGCGCCAGTCAGGACGCAGATATCGCGAAGCGTATCCGACAGCGCCAATCTCGGCCCCTCCGCAAGAAACCGATCGAGAAAAGGCACCGCGCTGCGGATACTGCACAGGATGCCGTCGCCCCCATTTCCGGTAAAATACGCGTCAATCGAAAGCTCCTTTTGCAGCCGACGATGAATCGCCTCGTTCGTTTGCGCGCCCAGCGGGACGACCGGCCAAGGATGATGCGGGCCGGCGGCGCGGGTGATATCAATGTCCCCGATCTTCCGCGACGCTTCGCGAAGATCGAGCCCCAATGAGTCAGCGAGCGCGGCGGCGTAGCGACGTTCGTCGCCGTCGAAATCAGGTCCGAATAGTGTCAGGCAAGTAAGGCGGTCCGCCCTCGGCGCGGCGGCCGCAGCGACGATCGAGGAGTCGAGGCCACCCGATGCTCCGAGCAGGATTGACGAAAAGCAGCTTGCCCAAGTTCCAACGCAGTCCGTTATGGTCTCGCGAAGCCGGACCGCCGCGTCGGCAACCTCCATCTCGAGCGGCGGATCAACATGATCCCATGGCGTCCACCAGGGTTCGATCGACACATGGCTCCGATCAATGACGATGCATTCCCCGGCAATGAGTTCGTCGATGCCCCTGAGGCAAGTTCGTCGCCCCCGCGCATCGCCGCTGGCAATGACGCGTGCGATCTCCTCGAAATCGACCTGACCAGGCGCGGGCGACGCAAGGTCCGCGATGTCACCCGCAAGAGTGATACGATCCGCCTCGCACAGAAAATAGCAGGGGAGTGCTCCGGACGGATCTCGCAGGATCCTCACAGCGCCCGCCTCATCGATGCGAACCATCAAATAACCGCCCCAGTAGCCATCAAGCAGTAACCGGGCCTTGTCGGCCGCTAGCCGCTGGCCTTCGCCGGGACTCAGGCTGACAATCCGCCTGCTTGGCGGGCCTCGCGAAAAAAGATGGCCGATGATGATGGTTTGCGGATCGATCTGGATCATTGGCTCGTCGGACCAAAGGCGGACGCCAGCATATGCAAAGGTTGGAGGTCGCATCGCGCCGCTTCGAGCGGAAAACTCGCTTCCAACCTGGCGCTCTATTTCAATTTGGAAGCCGCCGGCCATTAGACGGCGAATATCGGCTGATAGTGAAGAACGATATCGAGCGGGTCGGTAAGCACTGTTTCGCCAGCCTGCACCCAGCAATGCGCTGCGAACGGCATGGTCACACCAAACACGAGTGAAACCGCACAGCCGCGCCGCATCAGCATTCGCTTCATGGCGATGCCGCGGGCGAGGCACTGGTCGATTGCCGGTGCGTAGCGGCGAACTCGCAGAAAGGCCGCCGCGATCTCACCGCAGACCTTATCATCCCTCGAAGAGAGGTTGAATCGTTTGTCGCCAAATGCGCCTACGATGTCCGCAAGGCTGCGGAGCCTCAGATCTCTGCGGGCCCGCGCCTGTGCCCAGACGCTTGCAACCGCCGTGCCGAGCGGCGCATCGGCGAGCGGTGCGTCGATCAGGCTCGCCGTTACAGTTGCAGGATTGCAGCCATCTCGCATCGCCCTCCCGGAACCTTCGGCAAGAATATCGCTGGCGAGGAGGTGCTCATGATCGGCTGCGCTCGCCCTTCCCGACACAAAGCGGCCAAAGCGGTTGGCGGCGACGCCCGAGAGCAGGAAATAGCGATCCGCGGCGAGGTCGAAGAAGACATACTCCGCGTCAAATCGACGATAATGGAGGCCGGAACGAAGCGCGAGAGCCATTTGAACTGCCAGATCGATAGACGCGCATACGGCGTGCCGCCTGGAAGCGGCACGCCGCTTGCTGTCAGTCGTCGGTCGTGATGCCGCCGACGAACAGATAGTGCTGGTTCGTGTCCTCGTCCCGCGGACCCACGGGTTCGATGCCGCGGGTTTCGACGCTGATCGCGCCGAGATCGATCAGTTCGTCACTGTTCTGCAAGTTTTTCATCGCTTTCTTCCTTCCCAAAATCGCGACCGAAAGAGTCGCAAATGGGAAGTTATGGCTCGATGAAATCAGCTTCCATTTTATAATCCGTTTATAATCGACACGGTTCTCGATCCGAAAAGGAGTGACCGCGCAAAGGAAACGCGCGTCGGGAGCGCATACCGTCACCTTTAGCTTTCGCCTGGACATGCGTGACGGAACCCGGTCACGCGCCTCATTGAGAAGGCGCGAAGATATTCTGGGCGAAACCGGAGTTGTCGCAACGGAAACTGGCCCCAGATTTGGATGTATTTTTCTGAGCGCAACATCGACGCCGAACCGTGGCCGACGAACCGCGAGCGCCCAGCGAGCGGCCGGTTCAATGAATCGCACCCTGCAACAAGGCGGCCATGTCGCCCAATTGAGTGCGGGCGGAAAGCCGGGGCATGTCGGCTTTCAACGCCCGCAATTTCGAAATGCCGCCGGTTCAGAGTGCGGCGGGGCCCGATACATCAGGTGCCGCGCCCTCAGGAGCCGGCCGCCAGGCCGGCGGGAAAGAGCGCGCCTACAGCCCCGCTCCTTTCCGGTAAGCCTAGTCGAAGATGACGACCTTGCGCGCGGCGGGATCAAATGTCTCGATTACGACCGCTTCATCCTCGACGGCCGGCGGCGAGCATTCGAGAATCTTCACCTTGGCCGAAAGCACTTCGGCGTAGGCTGCGGGGCAACAAAGGATGAACTCCGTGCCGTTTCCATAAATGCTGCCCCAGTCGACGTACATGGTGCTCCAACCATGCCGCCGTTCCCATTCGATCTGTCGGGGTTCGCCTCGTTCGGACCGCCCAGGATAGGGTTCGGTTGACAATATATGGACTCGCGCGTCGGGATCGAACCAGCAATGATCGTGATCCGCGACCGGCGGACGACTGTCATACTCGTGCGTCGGATAGCATCTGCGGGCGCTTGAGGGTTTGAGGCCGGTTGCGTCCATGAACTGCAGCGCACGGGCAATCCGGCCGATATACCATTGGGTTTCATTGGCGTGGCGCTGCTGGCCCGTCCGTTCGAGAAAGACCGAGTCTTCGACTTTGCAGGCGCCCAGATAGCCCGTCAGATGGTGACGCCGCACCAACTCGGTCAGTGGCACACGCAATTTGAGATCGATTTGCGCGGTGCCGCTTTCCCTTGTTTCATAGCCCCACCAGTTCTGACGAACCGTGACATTGTGGAGCATGGATCGGCTAGGAAGTTTCCGCTTCGCATCGACATAGCCTTGGAACCCGCCGGCACATGCCGCGAGGTCGAGCGCATCGTGCCGCGGGACCGATTGCTCCGCCTGGATTTGCTTGGCGAGCGATTTCAGCCCGGCGAGGGTGGAATATTGAAACATCATCGCAGGTCTCCGTGGGCTTCGGACCGGCGTCGCCTGCTACCGCCCCCAAAGCCACGAAATGCGATGGGTCAGTGATCAAAACAGTGCCATTGTGGCTTCGCAAATGCAGGCGGCAGGCCCCTGTTGAAGGCCTACGAGAAATCTGGCGTAGCGCTGATGACAAGTCAATCGGCAAGAAGGCGGACTGGGAGCTTGAGCCCTCTTGCATCGAGCGGGCCACCCCTGCACCTCTCGGCAGTAGCAACGCGCCGAGAGACGGAGAATATGGGATGAAGACATTTCTGCGGCGGCTCTTTGGAATGGAAACGCAAAGCGAACTGCCCACGCGCCCAAAGACAACGGGTCTTCGCATGCAGAAGTTTGGGCACGACCTCGTCCGGATCGAGTCGATCGGGTTCTTCGGTCATCATGCCGCATCCCCCAATGGAGATTTTCACCTGATTTGGGCGGACCGAAATCCTGAAGGTACGGTAGGTGGATACCGCCACGAAGGCCATGGTTCCTGGTCCCTGCTTCACGGCGATGAAATTGTCGCAACGGGACGGCTCGAGCGTCCCACGGATGGAAAGACCGCGAACAATGGCAGCTTCATCATCCACGACCGCTTGTTCGGCGATGGCCTCAAGGGTCGGTTCGTAGCCTTCGGGGCCGACGGTGCAAAGCTGGTCGAAAAGGAACTGACCGCCAATCTGATAAGCAACGGCCTGTCGGACGATGGACGCATCGCTATTTGTCAGACCGCAAATGCCCCCGGCAGCACCGACAGTTGCCGCTACATTCTTTTCGATCTCGAACAGGGCGATGAAATCGCCCGCTGGGAGGTCGAGACAGGTTGGGCGGACGGTTATGAATTCGATACGACCAGTCGCCACGTCTACTTGTTACGGACGAACGCCGGCCGTGTCGGCTATGACTTCGACGGGGCTATGCTCGACCGCAAGGGCTGGCAGACCGAGCGCATCGGCGCTGGCGATCTTCATGTCATTCGTATGGTCCTCGCGTCAGAAGAGCCAATGGATCGCGGGATGCGAGAGGCACTTTTGGCCGGCTTGCATGTCGCGGCGCAAGGTTCTGAGCGCACGCTGCAAGCGCATGCTTTGCGGCTCTTGGGCGAATGGCACGAACAGGAAGGCGCGATCCAGGAGGCGGTGGACGCTTATGGGAAGGCGTTGAGCATCGATGCCCGAATCGGCGTTGCTCGAAAGCTCGAAAAGCTTCGAAAATCTCTGCCGTAATCTTGAAAGTGGCGCACCCGACAGGATTCGAACCTGTGACCTTCGCCTTCGGAGGGCGACACTCTATCCAGCTGAGCTACGGGTGCTTCGCGGCGGTGCCTAGCCGGTCGAACGGCCATTGGTCAACGGATTCGATGCAGGATGGTCAGACTGCTCGGTTCGCGACTGCGCCACTCTGCCGTAGCCCTTCGTACTCTATGATACTACGCAGTATGCTTACGTCATGCTTACGTGAAGCGATTTCACCAGACTGGTTCGCTGCAAAGACGCCAAATTTTATAAGAAGATCAATGGTTTATGAAGAACTTGAAGCGCGATTTAGGGGCTTGACCTCTGCCTTCGGAGGGCAGCGCTCTATCCAGCTGAGCTACGGGTGCCGGTAGAGCGCGGCCTCTAGCAAGCGCGCGCGCCGCCAGCAATGGCCTATCGACGCTGCACCGCAGATGTGCGAAGCGAGGCGCGCAGGGGGCAGAGGTGAAGGCATCCGACTATAACTGGCCGATGGCGGCCGACCTCTATGGCGAGATGCAGCTCGAGGCGCATCCGCCCGCGCGGCACAATATGCGCGACTTCCTCCCCGGCATTCTCGTTACCGGAATCGCCGCGCTCGCCGCCGCCTGGCTCGCCGACCATTATGCCGCACCGATCGTCCTGATGGGGTTGCTGATCGGACTCGCCCTCTCCTTCCTGTCGCAGGACAGGCGCACCCACGCCGGGCTCGACCTCATGTCGCAGACCGCGCTGCGCTTCGGCATCGTGCTCGTCGGCGCGCGGATCACCGCCGACCAGCTCGTCGATCTCGGGCCCCTGCCCTTCGCGCTGCTCGTGCTGATCATGATCGCGGTGATCGCTGTGACCGTCGCCACCGCGCGATTGTTCCGGCAGGACCGCCACGCGGCGTTGCTCGCCGGCGGCGCGACCGCGATCTGCGGCGCCTCGGCGGCGCTCGCGCTCTATTCCTTGATCGGCGACAAGCGCGTCGACCAGGCGCGCTTCACGCTGACCCTGGTCGGGATCACCGTCGCGAGCGCGCTCGCGATGACGCTCTACCCCGTACTCGCAGCGCAGCTCGGGCTCAGCGACGCGCAGGCGGGCTTTCTGATCGGCGCGTCGATCCACGACGTTGCGCAGGCGATCGGCGGCGGCTTCTCCTTCTCCGCCCCCGCGGGCGAGGTCGCGACAATCGTCAAGCTGACGCGCGTCGCCTTGCTCGCGCCGATGCTGATGCTCGTCGGGCTGTGGCTCGCGCGAAGCGGCGGCGACACCACAGGCAAGCGTATCCCGCTGCGCCTGCCGTGGTTCATCCTCGGCTTCCTCGCCATCGCGGCGCTCAACTCGCTGATCGCGATCCCCAAGCCCGTCACCGACGGTGCTGCGACGGCCGCGCAGGCGCTGCTGCTGCTCGCCATCGTGGCGACCGCGATGAAGGCGCGGCTGCACCTGCTGCTCGACCAGGGCTGGCGCAGCTTCGCGCCGATCATCGTCGCGACGCTGACGAGTTTCCTGCTGTCGCTGGGCGCCGCGCTGTTGCTGTGACGCCGTGGCGTCAGCCTAAACGTCTGTAATATCAGCCCTTGGGCAGCGCCCAGCTGACCGTCAGCTGCGTCGCACGGCGCGGGATGTCGAGCTTGGCCTCGCTGAAATTGACCTTCTCGTTCGGCGGCAGCATGCGCACCGGCGGCTTGATCGTCCAGCTGTAGACGATCGTGCCCTGCGCATCGCGCAGCTCGGCGAGGATCGGCGGAACGCGCTGTTCGCGGTCGGTCGGGTTGATGATCACCCCCGACGCCGCAAAATAGATGGTGCCGTCGGCAAGTTCGCGATGATCCTGGTTCGGCGGCAGCTCGATGACGAGGTCGGGCTCGTCGCTCATCCCCGGAATGCCCAGCCCCTGCGCCCAGCCCGGCAGCCCGAACCAGTAGAGCCCCGCGGTCGCGGCGATCATCAGCGCCGCGGCACCGCCTGCGATCAGCGTCCAGCGCTTCGCCGGGTTCCGGCGCGGGCGACGGAAGGGCAGCGGCGCCTCGCTGTCGGTGACGGTGACCTTCTTTTCGGCCGGTGGCGTAGCAAAGGCCGCGGCGGGCGGCGCTTCGGTCGGCTCGCGCGGGGTGAGCGCCGGTTCTTCGACCGGCGGCGCGGACACCGGGACTTCGGGCGCAGCCGCCACGGGCTGCTCGACCGGCGCGGGAGCCGGTACTGGCGCAGCGGCGCCGCTCGCGGGCTCCTGGAACCAGCTATGGCGGCAATTGGCGCAGCGCACGGTGCGGCCATTGGCGCCGATCGCCGTATCGGGAACGACGTAGCGCGTGTGGCATGCTGGACAGGCAAGGATCATGGATTCCCTCTAAACACGCCGATTCGCGGCATGCAAGCGCCGCGTCGCCTGGGCGCCCCTACTCGGCGCTTGTCCTTGTGGGAAAGCCATGCAACAGGCGGGCCATGGGCGTCGTCCTATCCCCAAAAAGCGCGGAACGCGGACTCCCCCGCGGCGTGACGCCATGACCGAGGCGGGCTCGGGCCGCGCTGGCGGCGCGATGGTCGAATTCGACCGCGTCGGGCTGCGCTACGGCCCCGATGCCGAGGTGCTCGCCGACATCAGCTTCAACCTGCAACCGGGCAGCTTCTATTTCCTCACCGGCCCCTCGGGCGCGGGCAAGACCTCGCTGCTCAAGATGCTCTATCTCGCGCAGCGACCGAGCCGCGGGCTGGTCCGCCTGTTTGGCGAGGACCTCGTCCATATGCCGCGCCACCGCCTGCCCGGCTTTCGCCGCCGCATCGGCGTGGTGTTCCAGGACTTCCGCCTGATCCCGCACCTCAGCGCGCGCGACAATATCGCGCTGCCCCTGCGCATCGCGGGGGTCAGCGAGGAGGATCTGTCGGGTCCGGTCGGCGAGATGCTGAGCTGGATCGGCCTCGACGAGCGCGCGCACGCCTTTCCCCCGACGCTGTCGGGCGGCGAGCAGCAGCGCGTCGCGATCGCGCGCGCGGTGATCGCGCGCCCGCAACTTCTGGTCGCCGACGAACCGACGGGCAACGTCGATCCCGAAATGGCGATGCGGCTGCTGGGGCTGTTCGAGGCGCTCAACCGCCTCGGCACCACCGTGGTCGTTGCGACGCACGACATCCACCTGATCAGCCGTATCGACAATGCACAGATGATGCGGCTGGAAAAAGGGCGCCTCGCTGACCCCACCGGCGCGCTGCGCTATCCCCCGGCGAACAAGGTGTAGGCGGGGCTTGGCGTCATGATCATCCCGCGCGTTCCCGTCCAGCACCGCCGCCTGCTGCCCGACCGCCGCCTGTCGGGACCGACGCCGTGGGTCGTCGCGATCCTGATGATGCTCACGCTGCTCGCCGCCGCCGCAGGCGTCGGCCTCGCGCGCGCCGCGAACAATATCGGCGATGCCATCGCCGGCCGCGTGACGGTGCAGATCGTCACCGCCAATCCGGTGACGCGCGCCGAGCAGGCCGCCGCGCTCCGCCGTCAGGCGCAGGCGCAGCCCTATGTTCGCGGCGCCCGCCAGGTCCGACAGGAGGAATTGCTGGCGACGCTCGGCCAGTGGCTCGGCAGCGCGGGCGGCGACGATCCGGTGCTGCGCTCGCTTCCCCTTCCGGCTTTGGTCGACGTCGATTTCGTCGGCGGCGACCGCGCCGGCCAGATCGCGCAGCTCCGCGCCCTCGTCGCGCAGACCGCGCCAGGCGCGCGCGTCATCCCGCACGCCGAATGGCTGGGCCCCGTCGCGCGGCTGATTCGCAGCCTCGCCTGGGTCGCCGCGGGGCTTGTCCTGCTGATGACGCTCGCGAGCGGCGCGGTGGTGATCATGACCGCGCGCGCCGCGCTCGGCACCCATTATGCAACGATCGAGATGCTGCATCTGATCGGCGCGACCGACCGCCAGATCACCCGGCTCTTCCAGCGCCGCATCGCGATCGACACGGCGTACGGCATCGCGCTCGGCACCGTCGTCGCCGCGGCGATCATCCTGCTGATCGGATGGCAATGGTCGGGGGTCACCTCCGGCCTCGCCGCCACCGCGTCGCTCGGCCCGATGGGCTGGGTGCTCTTGCTGGCGCTGCCGCTATTGGCTATCGCGCTCGCAGCCCTGACCGCGCGGCTGACGCTGCTCTCCGCGCTCAAGAAGATTTTATGATCAAGCGTATCCTCTCCCTCCTCTTCCTGGCCTGGGTGCTCGGCTTCGCCTGGTTCGCGCTGCTGCCGCCGCTGCCCGCGGGCGCGCAGAAGACCGATGCGATCGTCGTGCTCACCGGCGGCCCCGGCCGCATCGACCGCGCGCTCGAGCGCCTCGAGGCGGGCGACGCCAAGCGCCTGCTGATCAGCGGCGTCGCGCGCGAGGTGAAACCGCGCGAACTCGCCGCCGAGTATAAGCGCCCCGAGGAACTCTTCGACTGCTGCATCGCGCTAGGTTTCGAGGCCGAGGATACGCGCTCGAACGCGACCGAGGTCGCGACCTGGGTTGCGCGGCGCAACTATAAGAGCGTGCGGCTGATCACCACCGACTGGCACATGCGCCGCGCCGAATATGAGCTGGCGCGCGCGGTCGGCGACAAGGTGACGATCGTCCCCGACGCGGTGCACAGCGAACCGAGCCTCGCGACTTTGTTTCGCGAATATCACAAATATCTGGCGGGGCTGGCGGGCGGGCTGCTCGGGCTCTGATGCGCTACATCATCGCCCTGATCCGCTCGATCCTGTTCTGGCTGCTCTTCTTCTTGATGAGCAGTTTCTGCTCGATCGGCGCGGTGATTTCGCTGCCGATCTCGCACAAGGCGACGATCTGGTTCGTACGTCTCTGGTCGCAGTTCCACCGGCTGATCGCCCGCTTCGTGCTGGGGCACCGGATCGTCGTCGAGGGCGCGATGCCCGACATCCCCGTGCTCTATGTCTTCAAGCATGAGGGCGCGTTCGAGACGATCGAGCAGCCGGGCCTGTTCCGGCATCCCGCGGTCTTCGCCAAGGAAGAGCTGTTTTCGATCCCCGTCTGGGGCAAGGCGGCGCAGTTTTACGGCCTGATCCCCGTCGACCGCGACGGCGGCGGCAAGGCGATGCGCGCAATGCTGGGTGCGGCCAAGGCCGCGCTCGCCGCGGGGCGGCCGCTGGTGCTGTTTGCCGAGGGAACGCGGGTGCCGCATGGGCTAGCGCCGCCGCTGCGCCCCGGTTTCGCGGGCATGTACCGCCTGCTCGGCATCGACGTGATCCCCGTCGCGGTGGACAGCGGCCTCGCCTATCCGCCGCGCCGCTGGGTCAAATGGCCGGGCACGATCACCTACCGGATCGGCGAGACCATCCCTGCCGGCCTGCCGCGCGAAGAAGCCGAGGAGCGCGTCTGGCGCGCGATCAACGCGCTGAACCCGCCCGAGGCATTGCTGGAAGGCTATAAAAAACCTTCCCCCTAGATGGGGGAAGGATACGCAGCCTTTTCGCGAAGCGATTAGGCGAAGTTGGATGGGGGTGATGGCGCGTCATTACACCCGCCTTTTCAGGCCGAGAGCGCACCCCACCACTGCGACTAGGCAGTAAACTGCCAAGTCTCGCTGCCTCCCCCATCAAGGGGGAGGGGTTTCAGGTCAGTGCTTGCGCCCGAAATCGGGCGCGGCATCATCCTGACCCTGCTCGATGATCGAGCGCCGAATCGCGCGCGTGCGGGTGAACCAGTCCTCGAGCTTGGCGCCGTCGCCGCGGCGGATCGCCTGTTGCAGCACGGTCAGATCCTCGTTGAAGCGCTGCAAGGTCGCGAGCACCGCATCCTTGTTGGCGAGGAACACATCGCGCCACATCACCGGGTCGCTCGCCGCGATGCGCGTGAAGTCGCGGAAGCCGCCCGCCGAATATTTGATCACCTCGCTCTCGGTGACCTCCTCCAGCTCGCTCGCGGTGCCGACGATCGTATAGGCGATCAGATGCGGCAAATGGCTGGTCACCGCGAGCACCATATCATGGTGCGCGGCGTCCATGACGTCGACCCGCGCGCCGAGCGCTTCCCAGAAGCCCGTCAGCGCCTGGACCGCCTCACCCGGCGACCGCGCATCAGGGGTGACGATGCACCAGCGCCCCTCGAACAGGCTCGCAAAACCCGCCGCCGGCCCGCTATTCTCGGTCCCCGCGACTGGATGTGCCGGAATGACGGCATGGTGGGGCAGCGCTTTCGCAAGCGCCTCGGCAACGCTCGCTTTCGACGAACCCACGTCCGAGATGATCGCATCGGCCTTGAGCCCCGGCGCAATGGCGGCGGCGGCATCGGCCATCCGCCCGACCGGCACCGCCAAAATCACGAGATCGGCATCAGCCATCGCTTCAGCCGCATCGTCGACAATCGTGTCGCACAGGCCAAGCGCGCGGGCTTCGCCACGCACCTCCGCGCTGGCGTCATGCCCCGTAACCGTCACGCCGGGCAGCCGCTCGGCGATCGCGCGCGCCAGCGACGAGCCGATCAGCCCCAGCCCGACGATCGCGACCTTTTCGAATCCCATCAGCCTTCGACCGCAGTACGGATCGCCGCCGCGAGCCCGCGCGTCTCGTCCGCGGTGCCGATCGTCATGCGCAGCGCGTTGGGCAAGCCCTGTCCCGGCAGCCAGCGCACGATATACCCGGCGTCCATCAGCCGGTTGTAGACCGTCTCGGCGCTCACCGCGCCCTCGAACAGCACCAGCAGGAAATTGCACGCCGACGGCACAACGCGCAGGCCGTGATTGCCCAGGCTCTCGATCTCGCCCGCCAGCCAGGCGCGCCATTCGGCATTGTGCGCGCGGCTGTGCGTCACGAACTCGTCGTCGCCGAGCGCCGCGACCGCCGCAGCTTGCCCCGCGCGCGTGACGTTGAACGGCAGGCGGATGCGATGCAGCGCCGCGATCACGTCGGCGCCCGCATAACCCCAGCCGATGCGTTCGGCGGCGAGGCCGTGGATCTTCGAAAAGGTGCGCGTTATGAAGACGTTGGGTTGGGTCTTGGCGAGCTCGAGCCCGCCGTCGTCCTCGGCCTCGGACAGATATTCCGAATAGGCCTGATCGATCACGAACAGCACATCCTTGGGCAGCCCGGCGTAGAGCCGCGCGACCTCTTCGCGTGTCGCGAGCGTGCCCGTGGGGTTGTTCGGATTGGCGAGATAGACGACGCGCGTCTTGTCGGTCACCGCCGCGAGCAGGGCATCGACATCGGTCGCATAATCCTTGTCGTCGGCCTCGACCGGCACCGCCCCGACGCGGCGTGCGGCGATCTCGTAGACCGCGAAGCCGTAACGCACATAGAGAATCTCGTCGCCCGCACCCGCGTAAGTTCCCGCCGCCAGATGCAGCAGCTCGTCCGACCCGTTGCCGCAGATCACGCGCGCCGGGTCGAGCCCGAACTTCGCCGCGATCGTCGCGCGCAGTTCGTTCGACCCCGGATCGGGATAGCGTGAAAGCGCGTCGGCCGCGCCCTGCGCCGCAGCGAACGCCGCGCGCGCCTTCTCGCCCGTACCGAGCGGATTTTCGTTGGCGCTGAGCTTGATCAGCGGACGCCCGTCGGCCCCTGCCGACTTGCCGGGAACATAGGGAGCAATGCCGCTGATCCACGGCTTCGGGGTGAGGGTCGGGGTCGTATCGGTCATGCGGCGGCGTTTAACGTGCGTGTCGCGCGAGTCCAGTTTGTTCGATCAGGGGGCAAGAAGGAGATTCGCGCAGAGGCGCAGAGAACGAAGATAAAAAAGGATTTGTTCATGCGGAGACGCGGAGACGCGGAGAAAAAGAGATTGGCGGCTTCGCCGCCTTTTTCTTTCCTCTTCTCTGCGCCCTCTGCGCCTCTGCGCGAAATCACTCTTTCACAGCGGCGATGCCTTAAACCCTCCGCGTCTCCGCGTCTCCGCGTGAACCTCCAAAATCACCCACGTTGACAGTCCGCACCGCGCCGCTTAGCCCCGCGCCACCATGGCAAGCGCGCTCCACCAGATAGTGCACCAGAGCGTGACGATTCCCGCGGCGCTGCCGCTCGACAGCGGCCAATCGCTGCCGTCGGTGACGATCGCCTGGCAAAGCTATGGCGCCTTGAACGCCGACCGGTCGAACGCAGTGCTGCTCTGCCACGCGCTGACCGGCGACCAATATGTCGCGAGCGACCATCCCGCGACGGGCAAGCCCGGCTGGTGGGCGCGGATGGTCGGCCCCGGCAAACCGATCGACACCGACCGTTTCCACATCATCTGCGCCAATGTGCTCGGCAGCTGCATGGGGTCGAGCGGCCCCGCGACCCCCGATCCGGTGACCGGCGCGCCGCTCGGCATGGCTTTCCCGGTGATCACGATCGGCGACATGGTGCGTGCGCAGGCGGCCCTGCTCGACCATCTCGGCATCGACCGGCTGCATGCGGTGGTCGGCGGCTCGATGGGCGGCATGCAGGCGCTCGCCTGGGCGGCGAACCATCCCGAACGCATCGGCTCGGCGCTCGTCATCGCCAGCGCCGCGCGCCATTCGGCTCAGAATATCGCCTTCCACGAGGTCGGGCGGCAGGCGATCATGGCCGACCCCGACTGGCAGGACGGCCAATATTATGGCAGCGCGCGCGCGCCCACCAAGGGACTCGCGGTCGCGCGCATGGCGGCGCACATCACCTATCTCTCTGAAGCCGGGCTCACCGAGAAATTCGGCCGCCGGCTGCAGGCGCGCGACATCAAGAGCTTCGGTTTCGACGCCGATTTCCAGATCGAATCCTATTTGCGGCATCAGGGGCTGGCCTTCACCGACCGCTTCGACGCCAACGCCTATCTCTACATCACCCGCGCGATGGATTATTTCGACCTCGCCGATCCGCACGATGGCCGCCTCGCGGGCGCCTTTGCCAAGGCCAAGGACGTGCGCTTCACGCTGGTCAGCTTCGACACGGACTGGCTTTACCCGACCGCCGAATCGCGCCGCGTCGTCCAGGCGCTGCAGAGCGTCGGCGCCGCGGCGAGCTTCGTCGAACTGTCGGCGCCCTATGGCCACGACTCGTTCCTGCTCGATGTGCCGGCGCTCGACCGGCTCGTCGCGGGCGCGCTGGGGAGCGGCTTCTGATGGCGCTGCGCCCCGACCTTGCGATCATAGCCGACGCCGTGCCGTCATCGGCGCGCGTGCTCGACGTCGGCTGCGGCGACGGCGAACTGATGGAAGCACTGCGCGCCAAGGGGGTCGACGCGCGCGGGCTGGAGATCGATCCGGCGAACGTCACCGCGGCGATCGCGCGCGGCCAGTCGGTGGTGCAGGGCGACGCCAACCGCGACCTCGCCGACTATCCCGACGACGCCTTCGATTATGCGATCCTGTCGCAGACGCTGCAGACCACCGAGCGGCCCGACCTGGTCGTCGGCGAGTTGCTCCGCATCGCGCCGCGCGCCTTCGTCAGCTTCCCCAATTTTGCGCATTGGCGCATCCGGCTCGCGCTGCTGTGGGGTGGTCGAATGCCGGTGACGCGGCTGCTGCCCGTCGCCTGGTACGAGACTCCAAACATCCACCATGTCACGGTCAGCGACTTCCGTGACCTCGTCCGAGCCAAGGGTATTCAGGTCGAGCGCGTCTGGCACCTGTCGGGCGACAAGCCCGCCAGCGACGCTGCCGCCAGCTGGCGGGCGGAGCATGCGATCTTTTTGATCAGCCGCGCTTCCTGATCCCATCCGCGATCAGCGCATTGGCGCGTGCCGCCACGGCGGCAACATCCTCGCTCGGGTCCCACACGCCGTAGCGTAGTCCGAGAAACACGTTCATTCCCATGATCGCCCAGGCCTCGACCTCGCCGATGCCCGGGCGCAATTCGCCGGCCTGGGCCCCGGCCGCCAGGCGCGCAGCGATGCGCTCCGCCGTCGATGCATAGTGATTGCGGAAACTTTCGGGGTCGACGAATTCGGCCTCGTCGACGATCCGGTAGATTTCCTGATGCTCGCGCGCGAATTCCAGGAAAGCCGCCAGCGCGCGCGCCTCGGCATCGATCGCCCCGGTCGCGGCCTCCATCGCGGGGGCGACATGGTCGCGCACACGCCCCGACATGTCGGCGACCAGCGCGCGGAAGATCGCGTCCTTCGAATCGAAATAGGTGTAAAAGCTGCCGAGCGCGGTCCCCGCGCGGCGCGTGATGCCGCTGATCGACGCCTCGTGGAAGCCCCGCTCGCCGAACTCGACCGCCGCGGCGTCGAGCAATTTGCGCAACGTCCGCCGGCCGCGCTCGGTGCGCGGCACCTTGTCCGAAGAGCCTGCTTCGCCCTCGACCCCGGGCGCGGACATGCGCGGCTGGTCCATCATCTGCCTTTCCGTCCTCCCCCACGGACGGCCGAACCGAAAAGCGGTCCTGCCCAGCGTGGCTTTTTCGCATCACCGCCATCCAAATGACAGCGGATAAATATTCCAAGTTGAAACTTGGTTCACCTTTCATTATTGGGTGCGACGCGGCTTGGCAAGACCGGCCCAAGAAAATCGAAAAAGGGCGGCGCTGCGCCGCCCTGTGTCATGGGAGACTCACATGCGTCCTTTCGCCCGCCGCCTGCGCCGCGCCGTCTGCGCCACTACCGCGCTCAGCCTGATCGCCTTCGCCCCGTCCGCCTTTGCGCAGGACACCGATCCGGCCGCGAGTGCCGATGACGGCAGCGAGGAAATCATCGTCACCGCGCGGCGCCGCGACGAGCGCCTGCTCGACGTGCCGATCGCGGTCAGCGCCATCTCGGGCGAGGCGCTCGAGGCGCGCGGCGCGCTCGACCTCACCGACGTCGGCAACATCACCCCGAACACTACGCTCGAAACCTCACGCGGCACCAATTCGACGCTCAGCGCCTTCATCCGCGGCGTCGGTCAGCAGGATCCGGTCCCGGGCTTCGAAGCCGGCGTCAGCATCTATCTCGACGACGTCTACCTCAACCGCCCGCAGGCGGCGGTCCTCGACATCTACGACGTCGAGCGCATCGAAGTGCTGCGCGGGCCGCAGGGCACGCTCTATGGCCGCAACACCATCGGCGGCGCGGTCAAATATGTCACGAAGATGCTGCCGCAGGACTTCAGCCTGAAGGCGCGCGCGACCTATGGCACCTATGAGCAGGCCGAGGGCGTGCTGACCGTCAGCGCGCCGATCACCGGCATGCTGCGCGTCGGCGGCTCGGTCGCGCGGCTGTCGCGCGGCGGTTTCGGCGACAATCTCACCGTCCCCGGCCTCGAGAACTACAACAAGGATGTGTGGGCGGGCCGCGGCACGCTCGAATTCGGCGGCTATGGCGAACCCGTGCTGATCCGCATCTCGGGCGACTATACGCGCGACAAGTCGGACCCGCGCAACGGCCACCGGCTGATCCCCGGCCTGCTCTCCGGCGCTCCCGTGCTCGACGACGTCTATGACACACGCGCGGGCCTCGTGAATCCGGAGCAGGATATCGAGGCCTGGGGCCTCGCGATGAACGTCTCGGCCGAGCTCAGCGACAATCTGACGCTGCGTTCGATCAGCTCGTGGCGCAAGGATACCAGTTACACCCCGATCGATTTCGACAGCCTGCCGACGGTCGATGTCGACGTCCCCGCGGTCTATCGCAACGAACAGCTGAGCCAGGAATTCCAGCTGCTCTACGACAGCGACCGGCTGCACGGGCTCGTCGGCTTCTATTATCTCGACGCCAAGGCCTACACCAAATTCGACGTGCTGCTCGCCACCACCGGCGCGTTGCTCGGCCTGCCCGGCTTCGCGCAGCAGACGATCGGCGACGTGCGCACCGACACCTGGTCGGTGTTCGGCGATTTCACCTTCGACGTCACCGATCGCCTGCACATCTCGGCCGGCGGGCGCTACACCGTCGACCGGCGCGACAGCTTCGTCTTCAAGCAGAACCGCCTGCTCGGCGCCGACCCCGAATTCGGCGGCGCCAGCGTCCCGCTCGGCGCGCCGATAACCAATTTCGATGGCAAGGCGCGGTTCAAGAAATTCACCCCGCGCGCATCAGTGTCGTTCGACATGAGCGACGATCTGATGATCTATGCATCCTATTCGAAGGGCTTCAAGGGCGGCGGCTTCGACCCGCGCGGCAGCGCCAATGTCCGCGCAATCGACGTCAACAACGACGGCGTGTTCGCCTATCAGGAAATCTACAATTTCTTCCTGTTCGAGCCCGAAACGGTCGACAGCTACGAGGCCGGGATCAAGGGCTCGGCGGTGGACGGCGACCTCAATTTTGCGCTGACCGGCTTCTATGCCGACTACAAGAATGTCCAGATCCCGGGCTCGGTCGGCATCGACGCGAACAACGACGGCATCTTCGAAGGCTTTTCGGGGGTCACAACCAACGCCGCCTCGGCGACCTTCAAGGGGCTCGAGCTCGAAACCTCGGCGCGCTTCGCGCACGACTTCGCCGGCGCCGGCTCGCGGATGAGCTTCCAGGGCACGCTCGGCTATATCGACGCGCAGTACGACGAGTTCATCGGCAACCTCGGCACCGACGTGTCGGACATCACCGATATCCAGAACACGCCGAGCTGGACCGCATCGGGCACGCTCGGCGCGCTTGTTCCGGTCGGCGACGGCGACGTCAATTTCTCGACCACGCTCTCGTACCGCAGCAAGACGCAGCAGTTCGAATATCCCAGCCCCTATCTCGACCAGAAGGGCTATGCGCTGTGGGACGCGAGCCTCGTCTACAGCTTCGGCGGCGACCGTTATTCGATCGGCGTCCACGGCAAGAATATCCTCGACAAGCAGTACAAGACCTCGGGCTACCAGTTCCTCGTCGTCAACCCGGCGACCGGCCTGCCCGTGCTCAACGGCAGCGGCCTGCCGACCCCGTCGCTCGGCCGCGAGGGTGTCGCGACGGTCTTCTACGGCAACCCGCGGCAGGTGTTCGTGACGGGCACGGTCAAATTCTGACCGGCCGCTTCACGCGAAAAGGGTGAGAGGGGTGCTCGGACGCTGGCGGTCGGAAACCCCTCTCAACTCCGGCTAGGCAGCAAGCTGCCAAGCCTGCGTATCTCTCCCCTCAAGGGGAGAGAGCATAACCCTGCGAACGTCTCCTAACGCCCGAAAGCGACCGAACAGCATCCGATCAATTTGATGCGCGCAGAGACGCAGAGACAGCAGAGAGAAAAGGCCGTCCTCCCTGTGGTCTCTGCGCGAATAAAATGATGGCCTTCGGCAAGTTGCCGCCCAGCCTCAGCCCCCCAGCAACGGCGCCCCGCCCGGCGCGACCATCCGTTCGCCATCGATCACGATCGGGCTTGCCACGCCATCGACGAACGCCCCCTCGGGCCGGAAGCGCATCCCGCGGGCGATCACCTGCGGGTCGGCGAAAACGCCCGCGACATCGTTGATCGGCCCGGCGGGTACATCTTCGGCCTCGAGTGCGAGCGACAACGACTGCGCCTCCCACGCCGCGATCTTCGCCGCGAGCAGCGGGATCAGCGCCGCGCGGTTCGCCAGCCGCGCGGCGTTGGTGACAAAGCGGGAATCCCCGGCCCAGCCGGGCTCGCCGAGCACCGAACAGAGCTTACGAAACTGCCCGTCGTTGCCGACCGCGATCACCAGCTGGCCGTCGGCGGTCGCGAAAGCCTGATAGGGCACGACATTGGCGTGGCCGTTGCCCATGCGTTTCGGCGACACCCCGCTTGCCAGATAGTTCGCGGCCTGGTTGGCGAGCACCCCGACCTGGCAGTCGAGCAGTGCCATATCGATATGCGCGCCCGCGCCTGTGACGTCACGACGCCGCATCGCGGCGAGGATCGCGACGGTCGAATACATGCCCGTGAAGACGTCGGCATAGGCAATCCCTGCCTTTTGCGGCGCTCCGTCGGGCTCGCCGGTCAGCGACATCGCGCCGCCCATCGCCTGAATGATGAAATCATAACCCGCGCGGTGCGCATAGGGCCCGGTCTGGCCGAAGCCGGTGATCGAACAGACGATCAGCCGCGGAAAATCGGCGCGGAGTCTCACGGGATCGAGCCCATATTTGGCGAGCCCGCCGAGCTTGTAATTCTCGATCACGACATCGGCGTCGGCGATCAGCGCGCGCACCTCGGCCTGCCCTTCGGCGGTCGCGATGTCGATCGCCACCCCCGCCTTGCCGCGGTTGGTGCTGTGATAATAGGCCGCGCCCAGATTTTCGCCATCGGCGCCCGCGATGAAGGGCGGCCCCCAGCTGCGCGTGTCGTCGCCGGCGCCCGGCCGCTCGACCTTCACGACCTCGGCGCCGAGATCGGCGAGCAATTGCCCGCACCAAGGCCCCGCGAGCACCCGCGCCAGCTCGACGACGCGGATGCCCTCCAAGGGTTTAGGCAAAGGCACTGATGCCCGTGATCGCGCGGCCCAGGATCAGCGCATGGACGTCGTGCGTGCCCTCATAGGTGTTCACCGTCTCGAGGTTCACCGCGTGGCGGATGACATGATAGTCGGCCGAGATCCCGTTGCCGCCGTGCATGTCGCGCGCGACGCGCGCGATATCGAGCGCCTTGCCGCAGTTGTTGCGCTTCAGCAGACTGATCATGTCGGGGGCGACATGCCCCTCGTCGATCAGCCGCCCGACGCGCAGCGCGGTCTGCAGGCCCAAGGCGATTTCGGTGAGCATGTTGGCGAGCTTCAGCTGCACGATCTGGTTCGCCGCGAGCGGACGCCCGAACTGCTTGCGCTCGCCGGTGTAATTCCGCGCCGCTTCGTAGCAGAATTCGGCCGCGCCCATCGCGCCCCAGCCGATGCCATAGCGCGCGCGGTTGAGGCAGCCGAACGGACCTTTGAGCCCCGAGACATGCGGCAGCAGCGCATCCTCGCCAACCTCGACCCCGTCCATCACGATCTCGCCGGTGACCGATGCCCGCAGGCTCACCTTGCCCTCGATCTTCGGCGCCGACAGGCCCTTCATGCCCTTTTCGAGCACGAAACCGCGGATCGCGCCGTCGTGCGCGTCGGACTTGGCCCAGACGACGAAGACGTCGGCGATCGGCGAATTGGTGATCCACATCTTCGCGCCCTTAAGGCGATAGCCGCCTTCGATCTTTTCGGCGCGCGTGCGCATGCCGCCGGGGTCGCTGCCGGCATCGGGCTCGGTCAGCCCGAAACAGCCGACAAGCTCGCCCGAAATCAGCCCGGGCAGATATTTGCGCTTCTGCTCCTCGCTGCCATAGGCGTTGATCGGGTGGATCACGAGGCTGCTCTGCACCGAACAGGCCGACCGGTAACCCGAATCGATACGCTCGACCTCGCGCGCGATCAGCCCGTAGCTGACATAGCTGAGGCCGGCGCCGCCATATTCGGGGTCGACCGTCGCGCCAAGCAGCCCGAGCGCGCCCATCTCCGACATGATCTCGCGGTCGAAGCGCTCCTCGAGAAAGGCCGAAGTCACGCGCGGCAACAACTCGCCCTCGGCATAGGCGCGCGCGGCATCGCGGACCATCCGCTCCTCCTCGCTCAATTGCGCGTCGAGCATCAGGGGGTCGAGCGGGTCGAGCGCGGCGACGCGCTGCGGATCGGCGAGGGCCATGGGCTAGGCTTTCTCTTCGTGCGAGCGCCCGGAGGGAACGCCCGCTAGGGGGTGGTCGCGGCCGGGGCTTTTCCGGCCGCCGCGGCAGGCGGGCCGCCGCGCGGCTCCAATATCGCCGCGGTCTCGATCAGGTCAAGCGCGCGCCGCGCCTCGTGATAGCGGCGCGCGTCGATCAGCCATTCGTTCGCCGCCGCGGCGCCGGGCATCGCCTCGACCTCGGCGATCGCCCGGTCGGCCATGCCGCCCGCGAGATAGCGGCGCGCACGATCGAGCCGTTCGGTCGCGCGCGGCGACTGTGTCCCTGCCGCGCGCACCACGAACAATTCGCTCAATTCGCGCCGGATTCCTGTCCACAGATTCGCGTCATCCCCGCTGCGCCCGACCAGTTCGGGGGCGATAGCGTCGAGCTCGGCGCGCAATTGTTCGAGCGTGATCGGATCGCGCGAGGTTTCGATGATCGTCTTGACCGCATTGGGCTGGTCGTCGCCGAAGCGCAGTCGCAGCTGCGCGTCGAGATAACCGAGCGACAACCCGCGATCGAGGGCACGGCGCACCGCGAAGGCGACCAGCAGCCCCTCGGCGCGCGAGGCATTGCCCGACGCCGAGGCGGCTTCGAGCGTGATGCGCGACAGGCGCTGTTCGAGTTCGGCGACGCGCGCGGGCAAGGTCGAGCCGTCGAGCGGGAGCGCCACCATGGGCTGCGGCGTCGCGCCGACCGCCGCCGGCGCCTCGCCCGCGCCCGCCACCGTCAACGTGCCGCCGGGAGACGCGGTGTCGATAACTCTGGTTTTCGGCGCAGCGCCCTGCGCCATGAAGCGATTCATCGCCCAGCCGCCGGCGGCGACGCCGACCAGCAGCAACAGCAATGCCGCGATTGCCAAGCTACGGAAAGATGGCCTTTTGCCCGAAACCTCCGCGCCCATCTGGACGGGCTTGTCGCTGCTTTCGATTGCCATAAACCTCTTTCGAACGACCCTATTTTTGCACCTTTTGGCACAAATGATGCGCCGCTGTCACCATCGCCGCGTCGTCGGGGCGCTCCGTAACGGTAACAGTGGCCCAGCCCTCGCCCGCCGCGGCGGCGGCCGCACCGCTGATCGCGACGAGCGACAGATGGCCGCGATCGGGCCCGACCAGCTCGGCGATCCGCGCCGCTCCGCGCGCCGAATGCGTGAGCAGGATCGCAGGCGCGGCGGTCAGCGCTTCCCAATCGGACGGCGGATCGACCGGATCGACGGCATAGACGGGCAGCGGCACTAGCGCCACCCCGCGCGCGTCGAACGCCGTCCGCTCGCGCCCGCAAAGCCATAAAATCCTTGGCGTTTTTCCCGATGACGCCATGGCGTCGACCAGCGATTGCGCATCGCCGGAGCCCGTCATCGCGACGGTCAATCCCGCCGCCTCCGCCGCGGCAGCCGTCGCCGAACCGACGGCATAAGCGGGAAGCGCCGCAAGCCTCTCCAGTTCCGGTCCGGAAAGACGGAGCGCCTGCGCGCTGGTCAGCAGCAAGGCGTCGAAATCGCCCGGATCGGGGGCTTGCCAGCCCAGCGCATGCGCCGCGAACAAAGGCACGGCCCTGACATCGAGCCCCAGATTTCGCGCCCGCGCCACCGTCGCCGCATTGCCGGGTTCGGCCCGCGTGACGATGACGGGCAGTGTCATGCGCCGAACAGGATTCGCACGGATTCGGGCGCTTCGCCGAGCAGGCGCGCGGCGAGCCTTTCGGGCGCGTCGCCAGCGTCAACCAGCGTCCACCCCGCGACATGCGCGCGCCCGTCCTCTGAGAAGAGCTCGGCGTCAAGCCGCAGCATCCCGTCCGCCTGCCACGAAGCATGCGCCGCGACCGGCGAGCGGCAATCGCCGCCGAGCGCCGCGAGCAGGGCGCGCTCCGCCGCGACCGCGCGGTGCGTCGGGCCATGGTCGACCGCCGCGAGCAGCCCGCGCGCCGCCGCGTCGTCGCTGCGGCATTCGATCCCGATCGCGCCCTGCGACGCCGCGGGCAGTAGCATCGCGGCTTCCTGCACCGTGCCGATCTCGTGCATCCCCAGCCGGTCGAGCCCCGCCGCCGCCAGCAGTGTTGCATCGACCTCGCCCGCCGCCAGCTTGGCGAGCCGCGTCTGGACATTGCCGCGCAGCAGCATCGTCTCGATATCGCTGCGCAACCGCTGCACTTGCGCCGCGCGCCGCGGGCTGCTGGTGCCGAGCCGCGCCCCCGTCGGCAGCGCATCGATCGTCGCCGCGACGATGCCCTCGCGCACCACCAGCCGGTCGCGCGGATCGGCGCGCTCGAGCATCGCGCCGAGGAAAAAGCGCGCGTCGCGCAAGGTTTCGACGTCCTTCAGGCTGTGCACCGCGATATCGATCGTCCCCGCGTCGAGCGCGGCGTCGAGCTCGCGCGTCCACAGCGCCTTGCCCCCGACCTCGGCGAGCGCGCGGTCCTGGATGCGGTCGCCGGTCGCGGTCATCGGCACGATGTCGAGCGCCGCGGGCTCCAGCCGGTGCGCGCGCACGAGCGCCGCCGCCGCCATATCGGCCTGCGCGCGCGCCAGCGGCGAGGCGCGCGTGCCGATGCGCAGCGGGCGGGCGGGGGTCGGGAGCGGGATCGAAGCCATGCGGTGCTGCTAGCCTCCCTTGCCCTGCCCGCCAAGGGGCGGGTAAAGGGCGCGCAAGATTATGACTCTGATCCTCGGCCTCGAATCGAGCTGCGATGAAACCGCGGCGGCGCTTGTCGATAGCGAAAGGCGCATCCTCGCGCACCGCGTTGCGGGGCAGGAGGCCGATCACGCCCCCTATGGCGGCGTCGTGCCGGAGATCGCGGCGCGCGCGCATGTCGACCGCCTCGCCCCCATTGTCGAGCGCGTGCTCGCCGATGCGGGCAAGAGTCTCGCCGACGTCGACGCGATCGCCGCGACCGCGGGGCCGGGGCTGATCGGCGGGGTGATGGTCGGGCTCGTCACCGGCAAAGCGCTCGCGCACGCCGCGGGCAAGCCGCTGATCGCGGTCAACCATCTCGAAGGCCATGCCCTCTCGCCGCGCCTCGCCGACCGCAGTTTGGAATTCCCCTATCTGCTGCTGCTCGTCTCGGGCGGCCATTGCCAGCTGCTGCTGGTGCAGGGCGTCGGCGCCTACCGCCGCCTTGCCACCACGATCGACGACGCCGCGGGCGAAGCCTTCGACAAGACGGCCAAACTGCTCGGCCTCGGTTATCCCGGCGGTCCGGCCGTCGAGCGCGTCGCCAAGGACGGCGATCCGAAGGCGGTGCCCTTCCCGCGCCCGCTGGTCGGCAGCGCCGAGCCGCATTTTTCCTTCGCGGGGCTCAAGAGCGCGGTGGTGCGCGCGGTGGCGTCGGGGCAGCACCGCACCCCCGATCTTGCCGCCTCGTTCCAGCAGGCAGTGGTGGATTGTCTTATCGATCGCAGCCGCATCGCGCTCGCCGCCTGCCCCGAAGCCAGTGCTTTCGTCGTCGCGGGCGGGGTCGCGGCCAACGGCGCGATCCGCACCGCGCTGACCGACCTCGCCGCGCGTCACGACAAGCCTTTCGTTGCCCCGCCGCTTTGGCTCTGCACCGACAATGGCGCGATGATCGCCTGGGCCGGCGCCGAGCGCTTTGCCGCGGGGCTCACCGATTCGCTCGATATACCCGCGCGCCCGCGTTGGCCGCTCGATCCCGACGCCGAGGCGGTTCGCGGCGCCGGGGTGAAGGCATGACGTCGTATAAGAATTTCGGCGTGGTCGGCGGCGGCGCCTGGGGCACGGCGCTCGCGCAATTGCTTGCCGCCGACGGCGCACCGATCCGGCTTTGGGCCCGCGAAACCGAGGTCGTCGCGGGGATTAATATCGAACATCGCAACATGTTGTTCCTGCCCGGCGCAGCGCTCTCGCCTTCGCTTACCGCCACGACCGATCTCGCCGACCTCTCCGCCTGCGACGCGCTGCTGATCGTCGTCCCCGTGCCCTATATGCGCGCCGTGCTCGCCGACCTGCCGCCCGGCGCCGCGCCCCTGATCCTGTGCAGCAAGGGCATGGAGGCGGGCAGCTTCGCCTTCCCCGTCGACATCGCGCGCGACGTGACACCAAGCCGCCCGGTCGCCGTGCTGTCGGGCCCGACCTTCGCGCATGAAGTCGCCGCGGGCCTGCCGACCGCGATCACCCTCGCCGCCGAGGACCCCGTGCTCGCGGATGCCTTGGCGCAGGCGATCGCGCGCCCGCATTTCCGCCCCTATGTCTCGGGCGACGTGACCGGCGCCGAGATCGGCGGCGCGGTGAAGAATATCCTCGCGATCGCGAGCGGCATCGTCGACGGCGCCGGGCTGGGGCTCAACGCGCGCGCCGCACTGATCAGCCGCGGTTTCGCCGAAATGACGCGCTTCGGCCTCGCGCGCGGCGCCGAAACAGAGACGCTCGCCGGGCTCGCCGGGCTCGGCGACCTCATCCTCACCTGCACCTCCAGCAATTCGCGCAACTTCGCGCTCGGCCAGGGGCTCGGCCGCGGCGAGGACGCCGCCACGCTGATGGCCGACCGCCGCACCGTCGCCGAGGGTGCCTTCAGCGCCCCCGTCGTGGCCGCCGCGGCGCGCGCCGACGGCATCGACATGCCGATCACCGACGCGGTGGCGCGGCTCGTCGCGGGCGAGATCCGCGCCGCCGAGGCCATTCAGGCGCTGCTCAGCCGCCCGCTGCGACGCGAGGGCCGGTGAGGTCATCGCCGCGATTGCCTGCCCCCCGCCGCCGCGCTAGTCTGCGCGCCGGGGAGAAGCAGAAGGGGCGCCAGGCTTGAGCCAGACGGACAGCGCGGCACCGACCGCCCCCGACGTGCCTCCCGCACCGCCGGAGCGCGACGCCGACACCGCCGCGCTCGCCAAGGGCGGGCGCACCAATTTCTTCGGCTTCATCCTGCGCCTCGTCGCGCGCCTGCCCTTCCTCTATGTCGCCGGCCGCTGGTACGGGCCCGAGGCGGTCGGGCGCTTCGCCTTCGCGGTGCTCGTCATCGAACTGATCGCGCAGCTCTCGACGCTCGGGCTCAAGCGGGGGCTCGCCGAGCAACTCAGCAAGCCCGGCGCCGACCCGCGCATCACCGTGTGGGACGGCATGTTCGTCGCCTTCCTCGCCTCGGCGCTCGGCTCGGCGATATTGCTGCTCTTCCCGCAGTTCATGTTCCCCAGCGGCTCGATCAGCCCGACCGACCGTTTCATGGCGCTGCTCGTCTTCGCGATCGCGGGGACCGAGATCGCGCTCGCCGCCTGCGCCTATCGCTTCGACATCGGCGCGACCGTGCGTGCGCGCGCCGTCGTCGAGCCCTGGGTGATCAGCATCGGCGCCGCCGCCTTCTGGTTCGTCTCGCCCCCCGACGGGCTGATGCTCTCCTATGCCGCGGCGATGCTCGGCGCCTTCGCGACCGCGCTCTGGCCGATGATCCGCCATTATGGCGGCCCCGGCGTGTGGCGGCCGCAGCCGACGCATCTGATCTCCCTCGCACGCCGCAACGCACCGCTCGCCGCCGCCGATGCGATCGAATGGGGCACGCGCCGTCTCGACCTGTTCATCCTCGGCCAGTTCACCTCGCCGACGATCTACGGCATCTATTATATGGCGCAGCAGGTCGCCTCGCTGCCGCAGAAACTCAAGACCAGCTTCGAACCGATTCTCGGCCCGGTGATCACGCGCAACCTCGCCGAAAAGAAGCTTGCCGCCGTGGCGGCACAAGTCAGCCAGGTCGGTTTCTGGATCATCGCCGCGCAGGCGGGCGTCGCGCTCGCGCTCGGCATCCCGGGCGAGGCGGTGATGGGGCTCGTCGGCCCCGAATTCGTCGGCGGCACCGGTGCGCTCGCTTTCCTGCTCGCCGCCGAAGTCGTCGCGGCGACCGCGGTCGTCAGCGAAGCCGCGCTCGTCTATGTCGCGCGCCACCGCAACTTGCTGATCAGCCTCGCGACGCTCGCGCTGCAGGCGGCGCTCAGCGTCGGCTTCATCCTCATCGCGCGCGCCATGGGCTGGCCGCCGATCTATTATGCCGGCGCGGTCGCGCTCGCCCTGATGCTCGCGCTCGGTTTCGCCTCTTTGGTCAAGGCGCGGTTGCTCTCGAAGATCCTGAACGCGCCGGTGAACAGCCTACGATGGGCGCTGGTCTGGGCGACCGCGGGCGCCGCGGTGCTCGGCTGGGGCGCGACGCAGCTCCCCGAATGGGCTGAGCTCTTGATCGGCGTACCTGTCATCCTCGGCATTTACGCTTGGCTGATCTGGACGCGCGGCTTCGGCCCTGCCGACCGCGCTCTGTTCCGCAAACATCCCGCGCCGGCGACCGAGACCGCCAGTTCGGGCTGATCGCTTATTTCACCGCTTCCTGCGCCGCGTCGCCGACATCCTGCGCGGCATCGCCGACCTTCTGCGCCGCTTCGGTGATCGCGCCGGTCTCGGCCTTTTCGTTACCGAGGAACTGGAAGGCAAAGAACCCGGCGATCACGACGATGACGAGCAGCACCAGCATGCCGATCCCGCCGCCGCCGCGACGCGGATCGCCGCGTTCGACGATTGTCGTGGTGTGCGTCGTGCCGTCGGGCTCGCGCGTGGTATGAATTTCATCGGCCATAAGAGCCTCCTGTCCGTCTGATGGCGGATAGGACGCCCGGGCGGCGAATAAGTTCCTAGCCGAGGCGCGCGGCGACCTTCGCCGCGAGGTCAATCTGCGCGCGCGGGCCGACCTGCGCGATGATCTCGCGTGCACAAACCGCGCCCATCTTCAGGCAGTCGGCGATCGGGCGCCCTTCGGCCAGACCCGACAGGAAACCCGCGGCGAACAGGTCGCCCGCGCCCGTCGTGTCGACCACCGTTTCGATCGGCTCGGCGCGGACTTCGGTGCGCGTGCCGTCGGTCAGCGCAACCGCGCCATGTTCGCCGCGCGTCGCGACGAGCAAGGGCACTTCCGCGGCGACTTTCGCCAGTGCGGTCTCGAAATCGCCTTCCTGCGCCAGCTCGAGCAGCTCGGCCTCGTTGGCGAAAAGGATGTCGATCTCGCGCGCCGCCATCATGCGGCGGAAATCCTCGCCGTGGCCCATGACCACGAAGGTGTCGGAGAGCGTGAAGGCGACGCGGCGACCCGCAGCGCGCGCGAGACCGATCGCCTCGGCCATCGCCGCGCGCGAGGCGTCGGCGTTCCACAAATAACCCTCGAGATAGAGGATGTCGGCGTCGGCGATGAGCGCCGCGTCGAGCGAGTCATGGCCCAGGCTCTGCGAGGCACCAAGGAAGGTGTTCATCGTCCGCTGACCGTCGGGAGTGACCAGGATCAGGCAGCGCGCGGTCGGCGCGCCGCCCGCCGCCGCCGGCGTGTCGAAGGCGACGCCGAGCGAGGTCAGGTCGTGGGTGAACACCTGGCCCAGCTGGTCGTCGGCGACCTGCCCGATGAAACCGCAGCTCCGCCCGAGCGCGGCCATGCCCGCCAGCGTGTTCGCGGCGCTGCCGCCCGACATCTCGACCGCGGGGCCCATAGCCGCATAGAGCCGCTCGGCCTCGTCGGCGTCGATCAGCCGCATCGATCCCTTGACCAGTTTCTCGGCCTCGATCAGCTCGTCGGACGCGCGGGCAAGGACGTCGACGATCGCATTGCCGATGGCAACGACGTCGAAACGGGCGGTGGAGGCCATGAAAATTCCTGTCGATGATGGGAAAAAGATTGCGCGCGGCTTTAGGGATGGCGGCGCTTCTTGGCAAGTTGGCGACAGGTCTGCGCTAGCGCAAAGATATTTCGCGCAGAGGCGCAGAGGCCGCAGAGGTTTTGGTTCACGCGGAGGCGCGGAGGCGCGAAGAAGAAAAGAGATTGGCGGCTTCGCCGCCCATAATCCTTCTTTCTCTGCGATCTCTGCACCTCTGCGCGAATCCTCTTCTCTTCTTTCCCTCCGCGTCTCCGCGCCTCCGCGTGAACCATTTCAAAGCGCTATCGCTTGACGCCGCCCCCACCGCCGCGCCATCCCCTCGCCATGGCCCGCGCGATCCACGCCCTGATGCTTGCCCTGCAGGACCTGCCGCGCCGCCCGGTGCTCGCCGTGCTCGCGCAGAGCCTCGCGCTCACACTCGTCATCTTCGCCGCCGCGGGCGCCGCGATCTTTTTCGGCGCGCGCTGGGCACTGGGCCATTGGGGCTGGCTCGGCGAGGCGGGGCAAGACCTGGCGGGACTGCTGCTTATCGTCCTCCTGATCGGCGCCAGCTGGCTGCTCTTCCGCGCGGTCGCGATCTTGGTCGTCGGGCTGTTCGGCGATGCGATCGTCGCCGATGTCGAGGAACGCCATTATCCCGCCGCCGCCAAATTCGCGGTCGACGTCAGCTTCGCGAAGAGCCTGCGCCTCGGCCTCGCCTCGGTCGGGCGGCTGGTAGCGGTCAACCTGCTCGCGCTGCCCGTCTATATCCCGCTGCTCTTCACCGCGATCGGCGCGCCGTTGCTGGCCTTTTTCCTCAACGCGCTGCTGCTCGGCCGCGACCTCGAGGCGATGGTGCTCGCGCGCCATCCCGAGCGCCCGCGCCTCGACCGCCGCGCGCGCTGGTCGCTCGGCGCGCTGTCCGCCGCAGCTTTCCTGGTGCCCGTCGTCAACCTGTTGGCGCCCATCATCGGCGCGGCTATGGCCGTCCACCTCATCCACCTGCGCGCCAGGGATATAGACGGGGACACCGAATGAATCGCCTTCTGGCCGCCGTGCCGATCCTCCTGCTCGGCGCCTGCTCCGCCGCCGTCCCGCCGCCGCGCAGCACCCCGCCCCCCGTCGCCGCCGCGCCGCCGCCCACCGTCGTGCGCCCGGTGCAGAACAACAGCCTGATCGGCCAGAGCGCCGACGCGACGCAGCGGATGTTCGGCAAGCCGCGCCTCGACGTCACCGAGGGCGCCGCCCGCAAGCTGCAATATGAGGGCAGCGCCTGCGTCATCGACATCTATTTCTACGCGCCGCGTGCGGGCGCCGACGCGGTCGCGACGCATGTCGACGCACGCACCCCCGACGGGCGCAACGCCGAGCCCGAAAGCTGCGTCGCCGCGCTCCGCCGCTAGATTGGCGTCATGGCGCCAGCTCGCCGAGCGCCCATTCCGCCGCCTCGGCAACCACCGGATTTTCGTCGCTTTTCAGCCGTTCGAGCAGCGGTCGGAAGCGGACATCGCCACTGTTCCCCGCCGCGATCGCCGCGTTGCGCACCATCCGGTCGCGCCCGATGCGCTTGATCGGCGAGCCCGCGAACACCTGCCGGAACCCCGCGTCGTCGAGGTCGAGCAGGTCGCCGAGCGCCGGCGCTGCGAGTTCGGCGCGCGGCAGGAAGGCCTTGTTCCGCGCTGCGGTGTCGGCGAATTTGTTCCACGGACACACCGCGAGGCAATCGTCGCAGCCATAGATGCGGTTACCGAGCGCGCGGCGGAACTCGAACGGGATCGGCCCCCCATGCTCGATCGTGAGATAGGAAATGCAGCGCCGCGCATCGAGCCTATAGGGCGCGGGAAAGGCATCGGTCGGGCACGCCTCCTGGCACGCGGTGCAACTGCCGCACGTGTCGCGCGCTGGCACCGATGGCGCCAAGTCGAGCGTCGTATAGATCGCCCCCAGGAACAGCCAGCTGCCATGGTCGCGGCTGACCATGTTGGTGTGCTTGCCCTGCCAGCCGAGCCCCGCCGCCGCCGACAGCGGCTTTTCCATCACCGGCGCGGTATCGACGAAGACCTTGACCTCGGCTCCCTTCGCTTCGGCCACCAGCCAGCGCGCGACATGCTTCAGCGCCTTCTTGACGACGTCATGATAGTCGCCGCCCTGCGCATAGACCGAAATCCGCCCGCGCTCGGGCACCTCCGCCAGCGCCAGCGGATCGGCGGCGGGCGCATAGCTCATCCCCAGCGCGATCACCGACTGGACCGCGGGCCACAGACCCTGCGGCGAGCCGCGCTCACCGGCGCGGCTTTCCATCCAGATCATCTCGCCATGGCAGCCCTCGGCAAGCCACGCGTTCAGCCGTGCCGCGGTCAAAGGCGCGGCATCGGCGCGCGCGATGCCGAACGCCGCGAACCCATGTTCGCGCGCAACGGCTTCCAGCCGCTGTTCGAGAGAAGGCAAGGCTTCGGCAACCATTGGCGCCCTATACGCGAGGCGTCTCCGCATGTCATAGGGGACCCGAAGACAATCAGCAGGACCAGCTTTTGACCGATCTCGCCGTCGAGGCCACCGGCCTCACCAAATATTTCGAGACCTACAAAGCGGTCGACCAGGTGTCGCTGCAGGTCCCCGCGGGCAGCATCTATGGCGTGCTCGGCCCCAATGGCGCGGGCAAGACCACCAGCCTGCGCATGACGCTCGGCATCATCGATCCCGACGCGGGGTCGAGCCGGTTGCTCGGCGGGCACAAGCCGCAGTCGGTACGCCACCGCATCGGTTACCTGCCCGAGGAACGCGGCCTCTATCCCGGCATGAAGGCGCGCGAGGCGATCGCCTTCATGGGCGCGCTGCGCGGGCTCGACTGGGCGGAAGGGCGCCGCCGCGCCGCGACCTTCATGACCGAGCTCGGGCTCGAACGCGTCATCGATTCGAAGATCCGCAAGATGTCGAAGGGCATGGCGCAGATGATCCAGCTGATCGGCTCGATCGTCCACGCCCCCGACCTCATCGTGCTCGACGAACCCTTCTCGGGGCTCGACCCGGTCAACCAGGAACGGCTCGAAATGCTGGTGAAACGCGAGCGCGACCGCGGCGCGACGATCCTCTTCTCGACCCACGTCATGGCGCATGCCGAACGCCTCTGCGATCGGCTCGCGATCATCGCGCGGTCGCAGCGGCGCTTCGAGGGCACGGTCGACGACGCGCGCGCGCTGCTGCCGATGCAGGTGCGCTACACCCCGCGCGACGCGAGCCGCGACGCCGTCGCCGCGATGCTCCCCGCCGGCGCCGAGCCCAGGGGCGAGGCCTGGCACTTCGCGATCGAGGATGCCGACGTCGAGCCTTTGCTTGCGCGCATCACCGCGAGCGGTCTTGGCGTCACCGGCCTGTCGATCAGCCGCCCCGCGCTCCACGACGCCTTCGTCCATATCGTCCGCCAGGTCGACGCCGGTTTCACCGCCGACGCGTCCGAGGACGCGATCGAGGAGGCCAGCGCATGACCCCCTTCCTCCGCAATATGCTCGTCGTTGCGCGGCGCGACTTTCTCGCGATCGTCGCGACCCCGACCTTCCTGCTCTTCCTGCTCGCGCCGTTGTTCATGGTCGCCATGGCGCTCGCCGGCGGCACCGGCGCCGCGCAGCTCGCCGACAGCGCGCGCGGCGCCGGCCGTATCGTCGCCGTCGCCAATGACATCGCCGACTCCACGGCGCTGCGCGACGCCGACGTCAGGCTGCGCGCGGCTATGCCGCGCGAGCCTGCGACGCTCGCGATCCGCGTCGTCGACCCCGGCAGCGCGGACCCCGTCGCCATCGCGCGCGAAAAGGGCAGCGACACCTATGCTGTGATGAGCGGATCGCTCGCCGCGCCGCGCATCGTCGAGCGCGAAAAGGGCAGCAGCGCGGGACGCTATCTCGCGCTGCTCGCCGCCGAGGTCCAGCGCGCGCGCGCCGCCGGCCCGCTGCCCACGGTCGCGCCGCGCTTCGAAAGCCTGTCGAACGGCGGCACCAGCATCGCGCTCCAGCAATCGCTGGCCTTTGGCGCGGTGTTCACGATCTTCCTCCTGACCCTGCTCCTCGCCGGCCAGACGGTGAGCTCGCTCGCCGAGGAAAAGGGCAACAAGGTGATCGAAATCCTCGCCGCCGCGGTGCCGCTCGAAAGCGTCTTCCTGGGCAAATTATTGGGTTTCCTGGGCGTCGCGATATTGTTCATCGCCTTCTGGGTCGTGATGGCGATCGCGGGCGGCTTCGTCGCCATGACGCAGATGGACCCCGCCGCGCTCGACGCCGCGGGCAAGGCGGGCAAGGCCGCCGCCGCGCTGTCCTCGATGCCCGCGACGGGCTGGGGCTTCTTCTTCGGCATCGGCTTTATTTATTTCATCCTCTCCTTCCTGCTGCTCGGCGCGGTCTTCCTCGGCGTCGGCGCGCAAGCGGCGACGGTGCGCGAAATCCAGATGCTCAGCCTGCCGATCACCATCTTCCAGGTCGGCATGTTCAGCCTGTCGGCCGCCGCGGCGAGCGCGCCGGGCAGCGGGCTCGCGACCTTCGCCCAGATCTTCCCCTTCTCGTCGCCGCTCGCGATGGCCGCGCGCGCCGCGACCGACGACGCGAAGTCGGTCCACCTGCTCGCGCTCGGATGGCAGGCCTTGTGGGTCGCGCTGGTGATCTTCATCTCGGTCCGCCTCTTCCGCGCCGGCGTGCTCAGCGGCAGCGGCAGCTGGCGCTTCTGGCGGCGGAAGGCAAAAAATTAGAGACGCGCAGAGGCGCAGAGATCGCAGAGATTTTCGCTTCACGCAGAGACGCGGAGGCGCGGAGAATCAAGACCGGCGGCTTCGCCGCCCTCTTTCTTTCTCTCTGCGTCCTCTGCGCCTCTGCGCGAATATTTTCTTTCTCCGCGTCTCCGCGCCTCCGCGTGAACCACAAAAAGCCCTGCCCCCGCCTCCGTTGACAAAGCTGTAAATAGTGGCATTCTGCAACTGAATCGACCGCGCCAGACGGTCGTGCAGAGGAGCAGCCCATGGCCACCCAGATCCGCGTAGCGCCCGAAGTCCCCCATCCGCTCGACGTTTCCCGCGCCGAATTGTGGAGCGAGGATCGCTGGCAGGACCCGATGCGCCAGCTGCGCGCCGAATCGCCGATCTTCTATTGCGAGGATTCGAAGTTCGGCCCCTATTGGTCGGTGACCACCTACAAGCCGATCCAGCATATCGAGGCGCTGCCGAAGATTTTCTCCTCGTCGTGGGAATATGGCGGCATCACCGTCGCCGGCGACGGCATCGAACATCTGCAGGAGGGCGAAATCCCGATGCCGATGTTCATCGCGATGGACCCGCCGCAGCACACCGCGCAGCGCCGCACCGTCGCCCCCGCCTTCGGCCCGTCGGAGATCGAGCGCATGCGCGCCGACACCGCCGCGCGCACCGCAGCGATCATCGACACCTTGCCCATCGGCCAGCCCTTCGACTGGGTCGAGAAAGTGTCGATCGAACTCACCACCGACATGCTCGCGATCCTGTTCGATTTCCCTTGGGCGGATCGCCACAATCTCACCCGCTGGTCCGACGCGCTCGGCGACATCGAAAGCTTCGATACGCTCGAAAAACGCCAGGCGCGCCTCGCGCAGGCTTTCGAAATGGGCGCCGCGTTCAAGGAGTTGTGGGATCATAAGGCGCAGAATCCGGGTACCCACGACCTCATCTCGATCATGCTCCAGTCCGACGCGATGAAGCATATGAGCGAGAATGAGTTCATGGGGAACCTCATCCTGCTGATCGTCGGCGGCAACGATACGACGCGCAATTCGATGTCGGCCTATGCCTATGGCTTGCACAGCTTTCCCGAGGAGCGCGCCAAGCTCGAGCGCGACCACAGCCCCGACCTCGCGGTCAACGCGATGCACGAAATTTTGCGCTGGCAGACCCCGCTCGCGCATATGCGCCGCACCGCGAGTGAAGACACCGAGCTGTTCGGCCATCAGATCAAGGCGCGCGACAAAATCGCGCTCTGGTACGCCTCAGCGAACCGCGACGAGAGCGTCTTCCCCGACGGCGACCGCATCATCGTCGACCGCGAAAATGCGCGCCGCCATCTGGCCTTTGGCTACGGCATCCACCGCTGCGTCGGTGCACGCGTCGCCGAACTCCAGCTCACCACGCTGATCAGCGAAATGCAGAAGCGCCGCCTGCGCGTGAACGTCCTCGCCGAGCCCGAGCGCGTCCACGCCAGCTTCGTCCACGGTTATCGCCACATGCAGGTCGAACTCGAAAAATATTGATGCGCGGGTGAAACCGGCCGATCATGCCGGACGAACCGGCACGAGGAGCCCATCATGATCGAACGACGCTATCTCATCGGCGGCCTCGCGCTCGGCGGCGCGCTCATCGGCGCGCCGATGCTCTTCGCGAAGAATTCGCCGCGCCCCAAGGGCCAACCCGGCTGGCAATTGAGCGAGGCCGAATGGAAGAAGCGCCTGACGCCCTTCCAGTACAAGATATTGCGCGAGGCGGGGACCGAGCGCCCCTTCTCGCACCCGCTGGACAAGGAAAAGCGCGCCGGCACCTTCCTCTGCGCGGGCTGCGCGCTGCCGCTCTATTCGAGCAAGACCAAATACGACAGCAAGACGGGCTGGCCCAGCTTCTGGGCGCCGCTCAAGGGCGCGATCAGCACCTCGACCGATTACGACCTCGGCTATGCGCGCACCGAGGTGCATTGCAAACGCTGCGGCGGCCACCTCGGCCATGTCTTCAACGACGGACCCAAACCGACGGGCAAGCGCTATTGCATGAACGGCGCCGCGCTGACCTTCCGGCCCGGCTGACGCGCCTCAGCGCAGGATGCGGTAGACGCGAAGCTCGCCGCGCGACAGCTTGGCGTCATAGGCCAGCCATTCGATTTTCGCGCCCTCTGCAAGCTGCGCCGAAAGTCCGCGCGGATTGGCGCGCGCCATATTCTCCATCTCGGGAATGTCGGCGCAATAGACGAGCCAAGTCGCGCCGCTGGCGCGTACGATCGGCGCCGATTGGGCCGGATCCGACATATAGGCGGTGATCACGCGGTTCATCGCGGCGTGGTTGCGATGATGCCCCGTCGCGATCACGCTGTGCGGGGTGCGCACGAGGATCGCGGGGCCGGTATCGATCGGCGCAAAGACCAGGGCCGCAGGGGCTTGCCCGAGCGGCGCCAGCGCCGCCGGGGTGACGCAGCTTTCCTCGCCCTCGGCCGCCTTCAATTTGCCCGTGGCATTGGCCGGCAGGACGATCTCGAGCCCGCGCGCCGCGATCAAGGCGTCGATCGACGGAATCGCCGTCAGCACCAGCATCGCACCGCCGACGCGGCCGAGCACGGAGCGCTGCGCCCGGCTCCAGTCCCAAAGCGCCGCCGCCATCGTCCCGAAGGCAGGGACCATATAGGCGTGCGTCACCGCGCCGGTGCGGAAGACCATCATCGACAGCGGCACGCTGCACGTCAGCACGAACAGCAGCCGATCCCAGCCCTCCGCGAAGGCGCTGCCGCGCGCGGCGCGCCAAGCCCAGAGCGCCGCGCCATAGCCGACGACCGTCGGGGCGAAGAACAGCGCCGCGACATCGGAATCCTGCGCCCACACCGGCTGCCCTTCCATCACCCGGTCGTACCAGAAACGGCGGACGAGCGGCTCGAGTTCGCCGAAGGGCCCGCCGAGGCACGGCGGGCCGAAGATTAGGAACGCCGCCGCACCCGCCGCGCTGGCGATGGCGAGTACAAGCAACCGCCGCTGCCAGCTCGAAGCCAGCGCGGGAATCTGCAAACAGGCGAACAGCGCCAGCCCGGCCACCGCGACGGCGGTGGCATAGGGCAAGGAAAAGCTGTCGCAATGCACGGCGACGAACGACGCCCAGCCGCGGAACACCAGCAGCCACAGCGCGGGAATGACCACGAGCCCCGCCGCGAAACCCGCGAGCCGCGGCGCCTTGGCCGGGTCGCGCAGCCATTCGAGCGCGAACAGCGCGCCGAAGATCGCCAGATAGGGTAGGCCTTCGAGCGAGATTTCGACATGCGCGGCGATCACCAGCGCTGCCGCGAGGCCGCGCCCGAAGCTCGCTTCGCCGAGCGCGAGCCACAGCATCGCGACCGACAACAGCAGCTGCCAGCCATGATGGTCGATGCGCAGCGGCGCGAAATAATGGAGGAAGGTCACCCCCGACGCGGCGATCAGCAGCCCCGCGATCGTCTGGCGCCGGTCGCCGAGCATCGTCAGGATGCGCCCGATGAGCAACAGCAGCGGCAGCACCAGCAGCAACGGATAGACGGCGATCGCCCAGCGCTCGGCGGCTTCGGGCGTGAGGAAGAGGCGCAGCAAGGCGATCAGCGCCGCGATCTGCATATCGACGAAGCGCGACCAGTGCATCATCCCGCCGCCCTCCGCGGGGTTGATGCGGTACTGGGTAACGTCGAACCAGCTCTGCCCGCCGAGCAGGTCGCGGACCTGCACCAGCCGCAGATAATCGTCGGCGTCGCGCAGGCCCAGCGTCGCGATGCCCTCGCGATAGAGGAACAGTCCGGCAGCGACGACCGCGAACCACAGCAGCAGCGCGATTCGATCGACGCTCAGACGTTCGAGCCAGTCGCGCATCGGTCCGGGTCTTCAGTCGGCCGCGAAAACGAGCGTCTTGCGAAGGACATAGGTCGCGACGAACGACACGCCGATCGCCACGAGCTTCGCCAGATTGGCATCGAGCCCCGCACTGTCGCCTGCCCAGACGATCGCGACGGTCAGCCCCAGCCCAACGAAGGCCGAGCCGAGAAACAGCCCCTTCTGCCGCACCCGGTCCATCCCCGCGGTGCGCGCGCCCTCGACGAAGACGAGCCGCGAGCTGATCAGCCAGTGGATCACGATCCCCGCGCCATAGCTCGCCGCCGCCGCCGCAGCGGGCAGCCAGCCCGCGAGCAGGAACAGGTTGAACAGCCCAACGTCGCCGACGAGCGCGATCGCGCTCGCGGCGACGTAGCGCAGGAAGGTGACCTGCATCAGCTTCTGCGCAAAGGCGGGGAGCGGCAGCGCCATCACGGCTTTACGCGGCCTTCGAGACGCGCGCGGGCACGTCGCGAACCGACGCCAGCGCCGCCTGTTCGCCCTCGGTGCCGCTTTCATGATATTCGGCATCCTCGTTGACGCCCCAGATGTCGTAGACGCGCTCGCCGGCTACGATGTTGCGCGCGGTCAGCATCGCGGTCATCATCGCATGATCCTGGTTGTTGTAGCGGTGCATGCCGTTGCGCCCGACCATGTGCAGCGCCGGGTAACGCGCCTCGAGCTCGCTGCGCATCGTCTCGACATGCGCCGCATAATCGTCGTCATAGACCGGATAGGCCTTTTCCTGCCGGACCACCGCGCCGCCGACGACATCCTTGGGATCGCAGAGCCCCAGGATCGCCATCTCGCGCTTGGCGAGCTCGACCAGATCCTCGTCGCGCGACGCCCACAGTCCATCGCCCTCGAAGCAGAAATATTCGAGCCCGACGCAGGCGAGTTCGGGATCGGGCACCATTTCGGGCGACCAGCTGCGGAAATTCTGCACGCGGCCGACCTGCACCTTGCTGTCGTGAATATAGATCCAGTTGTCGGGGAACAGATCCGCCGAACGTATCTTGAGCGCGACGGTCAGGAAGTCGCGATATTTGAGGCTCGGTGCCGCGCTCAGCGCGCACGCCGGCAGCGGATGGATACGCGCCGCGAGCTCGCGCATCGGTGCCGAGCTGATCACATGCCCCGCGTCGATCACCACATCGCCATCGGGCCCGTTCGCGGTCAGCCGCCAGCGGCCGCTCACCTGATCCTGCGTCAATTGCTTGAAGCTGTGCCCCATCAGCACATGATTGCCGCCCGCCTCGACCTTGTCGCGCGCCGCGTCCCACATCATGCCCGGCCCCAGCCGCGGATAGCGGAAAGTCTCGAGCAAAGTCTTTGTCGCCATGCCGTCATTGGGCCGCTTGTTGAGTCCCACGCTGCGCTTCAGCCCGTCGAGCACCGCGGCGCCGAGGCTCAGCCCCTTGATGCGCTGCGCCGCCCAGTCGGCCGACATCTCGTCGCACGGCATGCCCCACACCTTCTCGGTATAGGTCTTGAAGAAGATCGAATATAGCTTCCGCCCGAACTGGTTGATCGTCCAGTCCTCGAAGCTGCGCACTTTCTTGTTCGGAAACAGCTTCGCCTGCGCATAGCTCGCCATGCACAGGGTCGACCGGAAAACGCCCAGATTCCACAACGCCTCGAACGCGCGCAGCGGATAGCTATAGAATTTGCCCTCATAATAGATGCGGCTCATCCGCGGGCGCTGGATGAAATCGTCGGGCAGGATCTCGTTCCACAGGTCGACGACCTCCTGGCTCTTCGAAAAGAAGCGGTGCCCGCCGATGTCGAAACGAAAGCCCTCATGCTCGACCGTGCGGCTGATCCCGCCGACATAGACGGGATCCTTCTCGATCACGGTGACCTTATAGCCTTCCTTCGTCAGCAGATAGGCGGCGGTCAGCCCCGCAGGTCCTGCCCCGATGATCGCGACATCGGCGCTGGTCGGGCGGTTCTTCGAACCGGACGCATTCGACATTTCGGACTCCCCACAGGCAAAATATTGCTCGTCGTCCGCTGTGGGCAAATATGGATAAGGAAAGGTTAACGCTGCCCGCGTTTCCCTTATGCCACGCGCTTGGGGTCGTGCGCCTTCTATGATAGCCTGCCGCGGTTGTTCCGCGCCTTGGGGAGGGTTTGCGATGCACCGGAGTTTCAAAGCAGCCGTCGTCGCCTTCATGGGCTTCACCCTCGCGAGCCCGCCCGCCGAGACGGGCTTCTCGACCGCCGCGCTCGACGCCCTCGATCCCACGCGCCTCGCCAAGGCCTTTTGCGGCGGTCGCCGCGCGGGCGCCAACCTTGCGAGCGAGTTGCTGATCGCCAGCGCCCATGCCGCCCCGGCGAGCGCCGGCGGCACCATCCCGCTCTATCCCGACCTCACCGCCTCGCCCTTCCCCGTTTCGGCGCAAGACGCGCAGGCGCGCGCCTATTTCAGTCAAGGACTGCTGCTCACCTACGGCTTCAACCACGCCGGCGCGGTGCGCTCGTTCCGCGAGGCGCAGCGGCGCGAGCCCGGCTGCGCGTCCTGCTGGTGGGGCGAAGCGCTCGCGCTCGGCCCCAATATCAACGCGCCGATGGACGACCGCGACCGCGGCACCGCCCTCGCCGCGATGGACCGCGCGATGGCCCTGCGCACGACCGCGACCCCGATCGAGCGCGCGCTGATCGAGGCGGTGGCGCTACGCTATTCGCGCGACCCGGCCGCCGACCGCGCCGTGCTCGACGCCGCTTATGCCGACGCGATGCTCGATGTCGCGCGGCGCTTCCCCGCCGACGACGATGTCGCCGTGCTCGCGGCCGAGGCGGCGATGAACACTAGCCCGTGGAATTATTGGCAGGGCGACAAAAAGACCCCGGTCGGCCGCAGCGGCGAAGCGGTGCGCCTCGTCGAGACCGTGCTCGCGCGCAACCCGGCGCATGTGCAAGCGAACCATCTCTACATCCACCTGATGGAATCGGTCGATCCGGCACGCTCCGAAGCCGCCGCCGACCGCCTCGCCGACCCGCGCGCACCCAGCGCCGCGCATCTCGTCCATATGCCGGGCCATATCTACCAGCTGCGCGGGCGCCACGCCGATTCGATCCGCGTCAACATCGCGGCGGCGCGCGCCGACGAAGCCTATATCCTTGGCGCCGGCGACCAGGGGCTCGTGCGCTACGGCTATTATCCGCACAATATCCATTTCATCGTCACCTCGGCGCAGATGGCGGGCGATATGACAACCGCGGTGCGCGAGGCGAAGCGCCTCGGCGCGGTGCTCGACCCCGCGACCTCGGCGCGTGTCGCGTGGATCCAGTCGATCGACGCCGCGCCTTATTTCGCGATGGCGCAATTCGCCGACCCGAAGGCGATCCTCGCCATGCCCGCCCCCGACGCGCGCCTGCCCTATCCCACCGCGATGCGCCATTACGCCCGCGCCGTCGCGCAGGCGCAGCGCGGCGACCGCTCCGCTTTCGAGCGCGAGCTCGCCGCGATGGAGACGCTGCGCACGTCTGACGCCTTCGCCGACATGGTCGCGCAGGGCGTCCCCGGGCCCGACCTCGTCAAACTCGCCGAGCTCGTCGCCCGCGGCCGATTCGCCGCTAAACAGCGCCGCTACGACGATGCCATCGCCTTCTACCGTCAGGCGATCGCGGTCGAGGCCGCGCTCCCCTATCAGGAGCCGACGTACTGGTATTATCCGGTCCGCCAGTCGCTGGGCGCCGCGCTGTTCCAGGCCGGCCGGCGCGCCGAAGCGAGCGACGCCTTCCGCGCCGCGCTGGCGCAGGCCCCGAACAACGGCTGGGCACTCTACGGCCTCAGCCGCAGCGAAGCCGCCCAAGGCAAGAAACTCGAAGCCGCCGCGGCGCGGCGCGCGCTGGACAAGGCGTGGCTGGGCAAGGAGAGCTGGCTGCGGATGGACCGGCTGTAGGACGGTTTCGATTTCCAGAAGTTCGCGCTTCTACGGCAAACTTGTGAATAGCTCACACAAAGGCACGAAGGCACGAAGGCACGAAGGCACGAAGCGGGTCAGTGCCTCCCCGTTTATTCAAGAGTTTTAGCGATCAAACAAAACCGTAGCCCTGAGCTTGTCGAAGGGCGTTTCTCGGACCGGCGCCCGGCGACAGGCTCAGGGCTACGGTGACGAATGCTTCGCCAAATCACAACAATGCCGCCCTCGAAGTCGCAAACCCTCTTTGTGCCTTCGTGCCTTCGTGCGAGATTTTCAGCACCAAAGGCGAGAGGGACGCTAGACCCGTAATCCGCCGCTACAACCCACCCGGTGGCCCGCGCGTGTCATTCCCCTCGCCCGTCGCCCCCCTGCCGCCCTCCGCCAGCGCCCGCGCCACCGGTTTCAGCGCCAGCGTGCCCAGTCGCACGCGCGGGGTCGCCTTGCCCGGCGAGGCGCTCACCGCAAAGGCAGCATCGAGCCGCAGCAACTGCGCCGACGCCTTCGCCGGGCGCACGGTGTAGCGCCCGTAAGCCACGCTCTCGAAAAGGAAATAGCCGTCGAATTCGCTCAGCGTGGTTGCGCGCACGCGGCCCTCGGCATCGACCAGTTCGAGCCCCAGACCCTCGACCGCGTTGCCGCCGTCGCGCATGACGACGCCCTCGATCTCGCCCGCGGCGGTCATCGGGATCATCACCCGCGTCGCGACGCCCGGACGCGGCGTGACGACGACACCGGGCAGCGCGGGCTGGATATAGGGATCGGGCAGACTGCCCGCGTCGACCCCGATCATCACCGGTCGGAACGGTTCGAGCCCGTCGATCGTCGCGCCGCCGGCCTTGTCGGTCGCCGCCTCGATGAAGGCGTTGCCCGCGGTCAGCGGCACATCGGGCAAGGCCGCCTCGCCGGCCTGGCGGATGCCGTCGCCATTGTCGTCCATCCACACTTCGGCGCTCACCTGCCCGCGCCCGCCGAGCTTCTCGCTCGACAGTCGCCAGCCACCGCCCGCACCCGCGCTCGTTCGCGGCTTCGGCCCGAAGCTGAAGGCGAGCGATAGCGACGCGGCGACCGACCCGTCGCTCGCCACCTCGCCGAAACCCGTCAGCTGCAACGCCTTGAAACGGCGCGTATATCCGATACCCGCGCGTCCGCGGTCGAGCCCCTTGTCGTAACCCAGTTCGGCGCGCCATTCGGCGTCGTGCTTGCCCGCCCATTCGGCGATCAGCGTCGCGCGCGAATCGGCATTGGCGCCCGACAGCGCAAAGCGCGCCTCGCCGCGGAGACGCACGCGCCCTATGCGCGCATTGGCCAGCAGGGTCGCGGTGACATTGTCGGGCGGATCGGGGCCGATCGGCACCTTGGTCCGCATCCAGTCGAGCTGCCCCGTGAAGGTCAGCGCGCGGAAACTCGCCGAGGCGCGCGCCGACGCTTCGAGGCTCTGGATGCCCGAGGTCCGGTCGACATGGCGCAGGTCGAAATGCAGCGGCAGGATCGTGCGCCCCAGCTTGACCGACTGGTCGAGCGATATCTGGTACAGCCCGTTGATATTGCCGACAAAACGGTCCGAGGTGAAACCGCCCCAGCCGCGCATCGCCTCGGCACGGACATAGGTCTCGCCGAACGCCGCAAGCCAGCCCGCGCGGACCGCGCCGCCTCCGTCATCGGCGTACGAACCGGCGACTTCGAGCAAGGTCGGCCCGATCGAGCGCCGCAGCGCGACTTCGCCATAGTTGCGCCGGACATTCTCGATCACCAGGCTATGCGCATAGGCCGCGACCGACGTGCGCGAATCGAGCCCACGCTCGATCCCCAGCGTCCCCCGCCAGCCGCGCCGGAACGGCCCGCGCCGGCGGTTGCCGAACTCGATCAGATCGGCATTTTCCTGCGCGAATCCCGCCCAATACCAGGTCTGCTGCGGCGGGATCGAGTCGATGCCCACCTGCAACTGCTTGATTTCGCGCCTTATCTGTCCTTGCGGGCCATAGAGCACGATCTCGAAGCGATTCGAGCCATATTGCAGCGGAACGTCGAGAAATTCGTAGCGCCCCGACGAATCGGGGCTGGTGAAGGCGAGCAACTGCCCGTTGCGATAAAGCTCGGCGTCCCAGCCCGCGGGCAGGTCGCCGCGAAAGCTCGTCTTGTCGAAAGCGTCGGGACGCTCGACCGGGCGGTTGGTCAGCACCGCGCCGCGCCCCGGCGCCGACTGCGCAACGAGCCCCGTCGACAGCAGGCTGACATCGCCCACCGCATAATGCGTCGCCTTCAACGGCCCAAGCAGATTGCCCTGCGGATCGGTACGATAGAGCCGCATGCGCAGACTGTCGGGCACGCCCTCGTTGTCCGACGACAGCCGTGCGTCGAAGCTGTGCTTGAGCACTTCGCCCGCCGCGAAAACCTCGTAGCGCGCCTGGACATAGTCGCCGCCGCGCTTGTCCGACACCGCGCCGAGCGACGCGACGACATCGACCGAGGGCGTCGCCCACATCTGATAGGGGCGCGACGCCTGCGGCAGGCTCGCGAGGTCGAATTGCGCCGCCGGCTTGATCCCCGCCGCGCGCGCACGGCGTTCGGCGGCGAGCTGGAAGGGCAATTTCTCCTTCGAATCGATGCGCAGCACCGCATTCGACAGGTCGGGCACCAAAGGCAGGTCGAGCCACGCCGACAATTGCTCGACATCGACGCACCAGCCCGCCGCGGTGTCGCGGATCGCGGTGGCGCCGATCGGAAAGCTGCGGCTGCCGCTCCGCACCTCGCCCGCATCGCGGTCGATCGTCAGGCTGCGGCGCTCGTCGAACACCCAGCCGGTTGCGCGGCGCAACTTCTTGTCGACGCGTACCGGCAGATCGAGCGCGAGCACGACGTCGGCGAGGTCGACGCACACCCCCGACGGCGTCTGGTAGCCGCGCACCCCGTCGCCAAGGCGGTACTGCCCCGAGCGGACGTCGAACAGCCAGCTGTCGTCCTCATTGGGTTTCCACCCATCGGAAAGCTCTACTTTTTCAGCAGCATGGGCGCCGGTCGGGACGAGCCCGGCCAGCGCCAGCCCGGCCACCAGGACCGGGAAAAATCGTGCAAGAACCGCGCGAAACATCGCGGCGCTCTTGGGTTTGCCTTACCGCTACCTCATTTCACCACCCGGTCGGCCTCGTCGATCGTGCCCCCGCCGATCTCGCGATCCTCGCTGTAGCGAATCTTGACCGGCCCTTTGAGCTTGGCTGCGAGTTCGGGCGGCACGCGCAGCGACACCTTGCGCTGCCCGACCTCGGGATAGACCGCGATGCCGCGCGCGAGCAGCAAGGGCTCGGCGAGCCCCGGCCGCGTTACCTCGATATCGCCATAGACCGAGCGATTGCCCGTGCGCGCGAGGTCGAAGGCGAAGGCGGGGCCGTCGACGGTCTCCTCGACGCGCGCTTCGCCGATCTCGGCGCTCGCGCCCAGCTCGCCGACGCGCACGATCACCGGGATGGTGATACCATAGATCGGCGTCAGCGCGATCGACACGCCGCTGCTCGCGGGCTTGGCGGGATCGCTCGCGGGCGCGGCGTCAGGCATCGCGCGGAACAGCATATGCGCGCGATATTCGCCCGCCGGCGTGCCCTCGGGCACGCGCACCCCGACGCGGATCACCTGCGGCTGGTTCGGCGGCAGGGTGACGCGGCGCGGGTTGAAGCTGATCATCGCCAGCGCCGCCTTCTCCGCCTCGTTCGCGTCCGCCTCCTCGATCTCGTCGAGCCCGCCGAGCGCGGTCATGCGCTTGATCTCGAGGCTGATGCGATAGGTCGCGGGCGCGCTGCCGATATTGTTGAGCACCACCTCGGTCCCGCGCGATCCGTCGAGGACGATGCGCGTCGGCGCGACGAGCAGGTCGCCCGCGGCACTCGCGGGCACGGCCGCCGCGCAAAGCACGGCCGCCGAAAACAGGCTGAAGCCCTTCAAAAATCGCAACATGAAATGGTCCCCACCATTTAGGAAACCGGTCGGCCCACACCGTCCGGCAGTCCCCTCCCTGTTGCGCCAACATGGTTGATATTTCGCTAACCATAGGGCGGCCACGTGCCGGCAAGCGTGGCTGATGGCCGCCCGATAATCCCGTTCGTGTCGAGAGGGCCGTTTGGAACCCAGCAAAAAGGGCCGCCGGGGGCTGGTACCCCGACGACCCTTTTGCGGCCGGCAGACGCAAGCGCCCGCCGGACCCCCCACCCTGTAGAAATTTACTGGTAGTTGGCGGTGACGTTGAACGTCCCCGAATAGTCGCCCGCCGTCTGGTTGGCGCCGACGCTCAGCGTGCCGCCGACCTGGAAGCTGCCGCCGGTGGCGGTCAGCGTGACGTTGCTCGCCGAATAGGTCAGCGTCGACGACATCGTGCCGCCGAGCGAACCGTTGAGCGTCACCGACGAATCGCCGCCGACCAGCACCACCGCACCCGAGGTGCCGGCGATGTTGAAATTGGCCGCGCTCGTCGTGCCGGTGCAGGTCAGGCCCGCGCCGCAGGTCGCAGCACCCGCGGTCGACACCGCAACGGTCGAGGCGGTCGCGCCGCTGATGACCGTGGCATATTGCAGGTCGCTGGTGTTGGTGAGCGTGATCTGGCGCAGGATCTTCGCCTTCGCCGTACCCGTGGCCGACGCCGCATGCGCCGCCGAGGCGTTCATGGCGAGGGCAGCAATCGCGGCACCCATGAGGGCGCGCTTCAGAGCAATTTTGCGCATAAATTTTGGTCCCTTGGTCAAACTGAAGCGATTGGAAATCCCACCCCATCGCTGCCGCCCTTCTACGGACGAGGCGTTCAGCCTTTGCCCAACAACCATGGTTAATGGCGCATTAGCGATTGGCCCGCATTTCGCATGGAAAGCAAGCAAAATCAGCGCTTTGATGCTGGTTCAGGGTGACAGTGGGGACCGTCTAATTCTTATAACGGCCCGGTTCGGCACAAATTAAGCCGGCCCTAAAGATCGATTCGACCCTAACCGCGGGGTCGGATTCGCGCAGAGGCGCAGAGGACGCAGAAAGGCAAAGCCGCGCTGTTCCTCTGCGCTCTCTGCGCCTCTGCGCGAATCAATTCATGCCTCCGGCAGATCTCTAGATCGATTCGCCGGAGAGCCGCTGGCAGATCATGTCGAGCTGGTCGAGCGAGGCGAATTTGAGCGTCAGCGCGCCCTTGCCGCCGCCGGCATATTGGATCGCGACGCCGATCCCGAGTAGTTCGGACAGGTGCCGCTCGACCGCGACGATGTCGGGGTCGCGCCCGCCGTCGATGCTCTTATATTCGATCGGCGCCTTGCGTCCGCCGCCCTTGCCCGTCCGCACCAGCGCTTCGACCGCGCGCACCGACAGGCCTTCCTTGACGACCTTGCGCGCGATCGCCTCGGCATCGTCGGCGCCGATCAGCGCGCGCGCATGCCCCATCGCCAGCGACCCGTCGCCGACCAGCGCCTGCACGCTTTCGGGCAGGTCGAGCAGCCGCATCAGGTTCGCGACATGGCTGCGCGACTTGCCGACCAGCTTGGCCAGCGCCTCCTGGCCATGGCCGAAATCGTCGATCAGCTTGCGATACGCTCCCGCCTCTTCGATCGCGTTGAGGTCCTGCCGCTGGATATTCTCGACCAGCGCGATCTCGTAGGTCGCTGCATCGTCGAGCGCACGTACCAGCGCCGGGATCGCGTGCAGTCCCGCGCGCTGCGCCGCGCGCCAGCGCCGCTCGCCCGCGACGAGCTGATAGCCATCCCCGTCGGGCGCCGCGCGCACGATGATCGGCTGGAGCAGGCCGCGCGCCGCGATCGAATCGGCGAGCTCGGCGATCGCATCCGCATCGAAATGGCGCCGCGGCTGGCCGGGCAGCGGGCGGATCGCCCCCACCGGTATATGCTGCACGGCATCGCCCGTGGCCGGCGCCGCAGCCCGCGCCGCGCCGCCCGGGCTCGCGAGCACCGGCGCCTCGACCGCGGCATCGCCGAACAGCGCGTTCAGCCCGCGCCCCAGCCCCGACGGCCGCTTTTTCGCGGGAGCCGCCGAAACCGTGCCACTTTCTTTATCATTATCAGACATTTAGGCAGCCTTGCGGACGTTGGGCAGGCGGTCGATCAGCTCGCGCGCCAGGGCGATGTAGGCCATCGATCCGGGGCAGCGATGGTCGTAGATCAGCGCCGGCAGCCCATGGCTGGGCGCTTCGGACAGCCGCACGTTGCGCGGAATCACCGTCTCGAACACCACCGGGCCCAAGACCTCACGGACGTCGTCGGACACCTGGTCGGTCAGCCGGTTGCGCCGGTCGAACATGGTCAGCGCGACCCCCAGGATCGACAATTTCTGGTTGAAGCGCTCGCGCACGCGCTCGACCGTGGTGAGCAGCTGGCTCAAGCCCTCGAGCGCGAAAAATTCGCACTGCAACGGCACGATCAGCGATTCGGCGGCGATCAGCGCGTTGAGCGTCAGCATGCCCAGCGACGGCGGACAATCGATCAGGCAAATGTCCCACTGCCCCGCCTCGGCGCCCGACAGCGCCTGTTGCAGCCGCTGCAGCCGGTCCTGAAACTCGATCAGCTCGATCTCGGCGCCCGACAGGTCGACCGTCGCGGCAACGATGTCGAGCCGCGGCACGGCGGTGGGGATCGCGCATTCGGCGACCGTCGCGTCGCCGCGCAGCAGCTCGTAGCTCGAAAGCTTGCGCTGCGCCTGCTTGATCCCGAGCCCGGTTGAGGCATTACCCTGCGGATCGAGATCGATGATCAGCGTGCGCCAGCCCGTCGCCGCAAGCGCGGTCGCCAGGTTGATCGCGGTCGTCGTCTTGCCGACCCCGCCCTTCTGGTTCGCCACAGCGATGCGGATCATGCTTTCCCTCGCTTTTTCGGCGCGATGCGCCCCTGACCGACCAGGATGTGGCTTTCGCCATCGGTGCGGCTCTGTTCCACGTGAAACATTCTCTGCCATGCCGGCGGCAGCAACGCCAGTTCCTTAACCGCGTTTCGGCCCTTTGGCAGCAGCCAGCGCGTCGATTCGGTGGAAAAACGCGCGGATAAGTCGATCAGCCTGTCGAGCGGCGCAAACGCCCGCGCGCTGATCGTCCCCGCGGTGCGCGTTTCGACGCGCTCGAGCGGCGCCTCGGCCACCTCGACATGCCCCAGCCCGAGCTCGCCCGCCACATCACGCAAGAACTCGCACCGGCGCTTGCGCGATTCGACGAGCAACATCGGCCGCTCCGACAGGATCGCGACGACCAGCCCCGGAAGCCCCGGCCCGCTTCCCAGATCGACCCAAAGCCCGTCCCCGCCCGTATCGAGTGCAAGCAATTGCGCACTATCGGCGACATGCCGCACCCAAAGCGTCGGGATCGTCGAAGCCGCGATCAAATTCTGCCGTTCATTCTCGGCGACAAGCATCGCCGCAAACCGCTCGAGCCGCGCCCATTGCCCCGCGGTGGGCGCAAACGCCTGCTTCAGCCACTCGCGCGCAGCGCCTTCATCTTCCAATAGTTCGGCGTCCGCCACGTCGCTCTTTCACCTTCCCCGCGCAGCGGGCTTATCCTTCTTCGTGCCTTTGCGCCTTTGCGTGAGATTTTGAAAGCCTCACGCAAAGGCGCAAAGGCACGAAGGATTTGCAGGCACTGCCAGCGCGGAATTTCTCACACAAAGACACAAAGAGGGCGCCGAAGACCCGAGATGGTCATTGATGCGAGCGACCTTTTCAAGCGTGATCTAATCTCCGAAGATGCGTCCGTGGATAATTCTTAGCGCTTTCGCCTTTTCGTCCGGTTGCGCGAGCATAAGTCAGCCGCCCCAACCCCCAATCGCCTCAGATTTCAATTCGGAAGATTTCCGGCAACGGCTCGCCGTTAAACAGAATGCCGCGTTAAAGGCCGCAGCCGCATCCGGCAGCGAAGTGAAGCGCTTATTTATCGTTGGCGTCGAGATGCATCACGGCATCTTCCTGACTTCTCTTACACCCTACCCGAGTGACATTGGGCTTCCTTATCACGTCATGCCAGATTTTGTGAACGACGACATGCAAGCCAAGTTCCTGAGCGCCATGTCACAAGAAGCAATGTCGAAGCACGTCGGACAAAGGCTTATGTGTGAGTGTGTCGGTGTCGAATGGTCATTCCACGGTACCAATCGTTTTTTCGTTAGGCAGGCGGAGTTGAGGTGGGAACAATCTGCCCCCGCCGGCGACGTTCCCGATCCCTACAGCTGATGTTGCTGATTTCAGCACAACAGTCCGCGGTCAACTTCAAGCCGCACGCCGCTTGCTGTGCACCAGAATTGCGGTCAGCGCCGCGGGGGTCACCCCGTCGATCCGCCCCGCCTGTCCGAGCGTCTCGGGCCGCGCGCGGGTCAGCCGTTCGACCATCTCGCGCGACAGCCCGCCGATCGCGCCATAATCGAGCGCCGGGTCGAGCAGGATCGCCTCGTTCGCCGCCAGGGAGCGCAGCTCGGCCTCCTGCCGCGCGATATAAGGCGCATAATGCGCGTCCTCGGCCAGCTCGGCGAGGATCGCTTCGTCGATCGCGGCAAGTTCGGGCGCGAGCCGCGCCAGCTTGGCCATCGTCACCCCGGGAAAGCGCAGCAGGTCGATCCGCCGTCGCGCCGCGCCGTCGCCGGGCAGCGCCAGCCCGATCGTCGCATAATCGGCACTCGTCACCGGCGCGTCGAGCAAGGCCGCCGCCCGCGCGCGCGCGGCCATCCGCTCGTCGAACAGCGCCGCGGTCGCCGGCCGCACCAGCCCGAGCGCGATTCCCTTGGGGGTGAGCCGCGTCGCCGCATTGTCGGCGCGCAGCCGCAGCCGATATTCGGCGCGCGCGGTGAGCATGCGATACGGCTCGGTCACCCCCTGCAGCACCAGATCGTCGACCATCACCCCGATATAGCTCTCGGACCGGTCGAGGATCAGCGGCTCGCGCCCCTGCACCGCGAGCGCCGCATTGGCCCCGGCGACCAGCCCCTGCGCCGCCGCTTCCTCATAGCCCGTGGTGCCGTTGATCTGCCCCGCGCAATAAAGCCCGCCGATCGCGCGGACCTGCAATGTCCGGTCGAGCGCGCGCGGGTCGATATGATCATATTCGACCGCATAGCCCGGCACCGTCATCTCGACGCTCTCAAGCCCCTCCATCGTGCGCAGCATCGCGAGTTGCACATCGGCGGGGAGCGAGGTCGAAATGCCGTTCGGATAGACGAGTTCCGAGTCGAGCCCCTCGGGTTCCAGAAACACCTGATGCCCGTCGCGGTCGGCGAAGCGGTGGATCTTGTCCTCGATCGAGGGACAATAGCGCGGCCCTGCCGCACCGATCGCCCCGGTGAACAGGGGCGAGCGGTCGAGATTCGCCGCGACGATCGCATGCGATTCGGCGTTGGTGCGCGTGATCGCGCAGAAGATCTGCGGCACCGACCGCGCATTGTTCCACGTGGAACAGGTCCAGCTCGCGCCCTCGGCGCTGTCCGATGGCTGCTCGGCGAGCCGCGCCCAGTTGATCGTGCGCCCGTCGAGCCGCGGCGGCGTTCCGGTCTTGAGCCGTGCCATCGGCAGGTCGGCGGCGCGCAGCTGCTCGGCGAGCCGATGCGCCCCGCCCTCGCCGATGCGTCCGCCTTCCATGCGTTCCTCTCCGCGGAACAGCCGCCCGCCGAGGAAGGTCCCCGTCGCGAGCACCACCGCGCCTGCCGCCAGCTTGGTCCCATCGCCGAGTTCTAGCCCCGCGACACGCGCACCATCGTCGGACAGGACCAGCGCCGCCGCCTCGCCTTCGACAACGACGATGCCCGCCTCGGCGGCGAGCATATCCTGGATCGCCCTCCGATAAAGCTTGCGGTCGGCCTGGATCCGCGGCCCCTGCACCGCTGCGCCCTTCGACGCGTTGAGCATCCGGTAATGGATCGCCGCCGCGTCGGCCGCGCGCGCCATCCACCCGTCGAGCGCATCGACCTCGCGCATCAGATGCCCCTTGCCGAGCCCCCCGATCGCCGGGTTGCACGACATGGTCCCGATCTGCGTCGGGTCGAAACTAACGAGCGCGACCAATGTCCCGAGCCGCGCCGCGGCCGCAGCGGCTTCCGTCCCGGCGTGCCCACCGCCCACGACGATGACATCATATGTTGCGCTGCTGTGCATGATTGTGGCGGCGCCTACAGGATTTGCGCGCGCAAATCCACCGCGACGCGACCGATCGCCTGTCCCACGTGGAACATCATTTCCCGATGCAGAAGCGTCCGAACAAGGTGTCGAGCATTTCCTCAACCCCGGCACGCCCGGTGATCCGATCAAGCGCCCCTCCAGCAAGCCGAAGCCGTTCGGCGAGCAGGATCAGGTCGCCCGCCTCACGCGAACCCGGCTCGACTTCCAGCCACGCCTTCGCTTCGGCCAGCGCCTTGCGCTGCCGCCGGCGTAGCGCCGCCTCGCCCTCGCGTGGCAACAGCGTGCGCGCCATCTCGACGATCATGCGGTGGAGCTTGTCCATCCCCTCGCCCGTCGCCGCCGACAGGGTCAGGTCGCAGCGCGCCGCCTCGGCCTCCGCGGCGGCATCGCCCTTCCAGCGATCGGTCTGCGCCGCGACCAGAATCGCGCGCCTGTGCTCGGGCACCTCCTTCGGCGGGCCTAGCCACAACAATATATCCGCCACCTCGACCGCCGCTTTCGCGCGGTCGATCCCGATCATCTCGATCGCGTCGCCACTTTCTGCGCGCAGCCCTGCGGTGTCCGAAAAGCGCATCGCGATCCCGTCGAGCGCCAGCGCCGTCTCGATCACATCGCGCGTCGTCCCAGCGACCGACGACACGATCGCCAGCTCGCGTTTAGCTATAGCATTGATAAGAGTAGATTTACCGGCATTGGGTGGCCCGGCGATGACCACGGACAGCCCCTCGGCGATCACCTCCGCCGCCGGTCGCGCCAACCATTCACCCATGTTCGCGGCCAAAGCTGCCATCCCCTCGCGCAGGCGCTGCGCGACAGTTTCGCCAACCTCGACATCATCCTCATCGGCAAAATTGAGCTCGGCCTCGGCCCCCGCCATCAACGCGAGCAGCCGGTCCTGCCAAGCCTCGACCGCGCGCGACACATGCCCGCTCGCCATGGCCATCGCCTGCCTGCGCTGGCTCTCGGTCTCCGCCGCGAGCAGGTCGGCGAGCCCTTCCGCCTCGGCCAGGTCGATTCGGCCATTGTCGAACGCGCGCCGCGTAAACTCGCCCGCCTCGGCGCGCCGCAATCCGGGCATCGCATCCAGCGCCGCCTCGACCGCCGCCACGACGGCACGTCCGCCGTGCAGATGCAGTTCGGCCAGATCCTCGCCGGTCGCGGTCGCCGGCCCCGGAAACCATAGCAGCAGCGCGCGATCGAGCGGTGCGCCATTAGCATCCTTGAGCTCGGCCAACGACGCCCGCCGCGGTGCGGGTAGCCGACCCGCCAACGCCTCGAGCGCCGCACCCGCGCGCGGCCCGCTCACGCGCACGACGCCGATCGCCGCCGGCGGCATCCCGCTCGACAGCGCGAAGATCGTATCGCGGCCTTCGCCTTGGTTCAGCTCTTGCGTCCCTTCGCGGACTTGTCGTCGGCGTCGGCCGCCTTGCCCGCACCGCCCATCAGCCCGCCGCCGAACTGGCTCATCAGCGACTGGATCAGCCCCAGCCCGCTTTCGCCCATCGGCACCCAGCTCTTGACCATCGTCTGGACCATGTCGGGGGTGATCCCCTTCGCCATCAGCTCCTTGACGCGGCTGAGGTAAATTTCGTGCAGCGGCTCGAGGTCGGGCAGGCCGACCAGCCGTCGCGCTTCCTCGGGGGTGCAATCGATCTCGATATTGAATTTCATCGTCGGTCTCCGCCCCGCAAAAAGCCTCAGCGCGCGCTTGAGCCGCGCCGCTGCGCCCGCTAGCTTCGCGCTTTCACCGCCAAGAAGCAAGAGTCAGGAGAGACCCCGCATGTCCGCGACCAACACGACCATCCCCGCGCTCGACGGCGCGGCGGAAATTCCCGCCTATGTCGCGCGCCCCGACGCCGACAGCTCGCGCGCGATCATCGTCATCCCCGAAATCTTCGGCGTGAACGCGGGCATCCGCCAGAAATGCGACGATTGGGCGGCCGAAGGCTATCTCGCAATCGCGCCCGACATCTTCTGGCGCTTTGCCCCGGGGGTCGAGCTCAACCCCGATGTCGAGGCCGAACTGCAGGAGGCCTTCGGCTATTTCGGCCAGTATGACGCCGACGATGGGGTCAAGGATATCGAAGCGGCGATCAAATGGCTCCACGGCCAGGGCGCCGCGAAAGTCGGCTGCGTCGGCTTCTGCCTCGGTGGGCGGCTTGCCTATATGGCCGCGGCGCGCACCGACGTGAACGCCTCGGTCGGCTATTATGGCGTCATGATCGACCAGATGCTGGACGAAAGCCACGCGATCGCGCACCCGCTGATGCTCCATATCCCGACCGAGGATCATCTCGTCGACCATGATGCGCAGAAGCGCATCCACGCCGGACTCGATCCGCATCCGAAGGTCACGCTCCACGACTATGCCGGCCTCGACCATGGCTTCGCCGCGACGATGGGCAATCGCCGCAACGAGGAGGGCGCGCAGCTCGCCGACGGCCGCACCCGCGCCTTCTTCGCCGAGCATCTCGCATGAGCGCCGCGCATCCCGGCCTCGCCGCCTGGCACGCGTATATGGCGGACGGCAGCGACCCGCAGGCGCTGCGCGAGCTGCTCGCCAAGGATGCGGTCTTCCACTCGCCCGTCGTCCACACCCCGCAGGCGGGCCGCGACAAGGTCTTCGCCTATCTCCACGCCGCCAGCCATGTGCTCGGCGGCGAGAATTTCCGCTATCTGCGCGAGATCGTCGACGGCGACCAGGCGATGCTCGAGTTCCAGAGCGAGCTCGACGGCATCCAGATCAACGGCGTCGACATCATCCGCTGGAACGACGACGGAAAGATCGCCGATTTCAAGGTGATGGTCCGCCCGCTGAAAGCGATCAACAAGGTCTGGGAGAAAATGGCCGAGATGCTCGCCGCGCAGGCAAGCTAGATCAGCATCAGCTCGGCCAGCTCGCGATAAAGCTCGGGCGGCAGCGCGCCGATCCCGCTGGCATCGTCGACGCCCTTCGGCGCATCGGCATCGGCGAGGTAGCGCCAGCCCTGGTGCGCGCGCTTGGGCTGCGGATGGATGCGCTCGAGCGCAGCGGCGCAAACGATGTCGATCCGCCCGTCGGCGCGGTCGTCGAAGCGCAATATCTCGACGCGCGCGACGAGGGCGTGTTTGACGATAAAATGCAGCTTGCCGCCGATCAGCTCGTCGGCACGCTTGGGCTTGAAACGCGTCGTGAAACGGACCTCGCCCTGCTCCGCGCGCGACGCGATGCGCGCTTCGAGCACGCTATAATCGGAGCAGCCGACGGCGACGCGGGTCATATGAAGAGCGGGCATGCCTGCCCAGATGGGAAGCCGGTAAGAAAAAAGCCAGCCCCTGCAGGGCCGGCTTTTCCTTTGTGGCGTATGTGGCGTAACGCGATCGCGATCCCGGCGTCGGGGCCGACATCGCGGCTGCCTACTGGTTCATGCTGTCGAAGAAATCCTCGTTGGTCTTCGAATCCTTGATCTTGTCGAGCAGGAATTCCATCGCGTCGATGGTGCCCATCTGCATGAGGATGCGGCGCAGCACCCACATTTTCGACAGCTTGTCCTTCTCGACGAGCAATTCTTCCTTGCGCGTGCCCGACTTGCCGACGTCGAGCGACGGGAAGATGCGCTTGTCGGCGACCTTGCGGTCGAGCACGATTTCGGAGTTACCCGTGCCCTTGAATTCTTCGAAGATCACCTCGTCCATACGGCTGCCGGTATCGATCAGCGCGGTGGCGATGATCGACAGCGAGCCGCCTTCCTCGATGTTGCGCGCGGCGCCGAAGAACCGCTTCGGACGCTGCAGCGCATTGGCGTCGACACCGCCGGTCAGCACCTTGCCCGAGCTCGGCACCACAGTGTTGTAGGCGCGGCCGAGGCGCGTGATCGAATCGAGCAGGATGACGACATCCTTCTTGTGCTCGACCAAGCGCTTAGCCTTTTCGATCACCATTTCGGCGACCTGGACGTGGCGCGTCGCGGGTTCGTCGAAGGTCGAGGAGACGACCTCGCCCTTCACGCTGCGCTGCATGTCGGTGACTTCCTCGGGGCGCTCGTCGACCAGCAGGACGATGAGGTACACCTCGGGATGATTGTCGGTGATCGCCTTGGCGATATTCTGCAGCAGCACGGTCTTGCCGGTGCGCGGCGGCGCGACGATCAGCGCGCGCTGGCCCTTGCCCTGCGGGCTGACGAGGTCGATGACGCGCGCCGACTTGTCCTTGACCGTCGGATCGACGGTGTCGAGCGAGAGCTTCTGGTTCGGATAGAGCGGCGTGAGATTGTCGAAATTGACGCGGTGACGGACGACATCGGGATCGTCGAAATTGACGCTGATCAGCTTGGTCAGCGCAAAATAACGCTCGCCGTCGCGCGGTGCGCGGATCTCACCCTCGACGGTGTCGCCGGTGCGCAGGCCATGTTTGCGGACCTGGTTCGGCGAGACATAGATGTCGTCGGGCCCCGCGAGATAATTGGCATCGGGCGAGCGCAGGAAACCGAACGAATCCGGGAGAACCTCGATCGTGCCCGACCCGATGATTTCTTCGCCCTCTTCGGCGAGTTCCTTCAGGATCGAGAACATCAGGTCCTGCTTGCGCAGCGTCGACGCGCCCTCGACGCCCAGCTCCTCGGCCATTTCGACGAGTTGCGCGGGCGACTTGGTTTTGAGTTCTTTAAGATGCATGGATAGATTCCGGGTATGAAGTCAGGGAGATATGGGGACTAAGTTCGTTGCACCGGCTGGTGCCTATCCGGCCGTGGGACGACCGTTTTTGATAGCTCGGCGCATGAGAGCGCCGCCCGCAGGAAACGGGGTTCATCGGCCCCTATAACCGGCTTTGCGCCAAGTCAATCGCGGCTGCGCCCAGCCGAGGGGTCAGAAGGGGCGGACGACCGCGAGGATCACGATCAGCGCCGCGGCGACGCCCGGAACCTCGTTGAGCATGCGCAGCCGTTTCTCGGTCATCGGGCGCTGGCCCTTGGCGAGCTTCTTGGCATAGCCGGCCATCCAGCCATGATAGCCCGACAGGCCGATCACGAGCAGGAATTTGATCAGGAACCAAGGCTCGCCCCAATATCCGCCGTTGAAGGCGAGCATGAGGCCGAGGATCCAGACGATGGTCAGCGACGGATCGAGAATGATGCGGAGCAATCGGCTTTCGCGATCGATCCATTTTTTATCCTCGTCCGATCCGACCGCGCATTGATGGTGATAGACGAAGAAGCGTGGCAGCATGAACAGGCCGGCCATCAGGAAAATCACGAAGATCACATGGGCCGCCTTGACCCACAGGGTCGCCGAACCCAAAAAACCTGCCAGTTCCATGCCTATCCCCGCACGCGTTTGATCAGATGCTCGACATGCGCGATCGGGGTGTCGGGCACGATGCCATGGCCGAGGTTGAAGATATGGGGACGCGACGGGAAGGCCGCAAGGATGCGGTCGATCGCGGCATCGAGCGCCTCGCCCCCCGCGACGAGCGCGAGCGGGTCGAGATTGCCCTGTACCGGCAGATGCGGCGGCAAGGCGGCATCGGCCCAAGCGGGATCGACCGTCTCGTCGAGCCCGATCGCATCGGCGCCGACCTCATTGGCATAGGCGGGCAGCTTGCCGCCCGCGCCCTTCGGAAAGCCGATCACCGGCGTATCGGGATGCAGCGCCTTCAGCCGGCGGACGATCTCGGCATTGGGCGCGATCACCCAGCGCTCGAATTGCGTGGGGCTCAGGCTCCCGGCCCAGCTATCGAACAATTGCACCGCCTCGACGCCCTGTTCGATCTGGCCCGACAGATAGGTGACGCTGAGGTCGATAATCGCATCGACGATCGCCTGGAAGCCCGCGGGATCGCCGAACGCCATGCGCCGCGCCGCGGCCTGGTCCTTCGATCCCTGCCCCGCGACCATATAGGTCGCGACGGTCCACGGGCTGCCCGCAAAGCCGAGGAAGGTCGTCTCGGGGGGCAATGCCGCCGCGACGCGCGCGACGGTCGCATAGACGGGGTCGAGCCGCTGGTGCGCCGCCTCGAGCGCCGCGAGCGCGCTGTCGACCAGCGGCGGCGCGAGCCGCGGCCCCTCGCCTGCCTCGAACCACAGATTCTGCCCCAAGGCGTGCGGCACGACGAGGATATCGGAGAAAAGGATCGAGCCGTCGAAGCCGAAGCGCCGGATCGGCTGCAGCGTCACCTCGGCCGCGGCCTCGGGATCGTAGCAGAGCTCGAGGAAGCCGCCCTTGGTCTCCCGCAGCGCGCGATATTCGGGCAGGTAACGCCCCGCCTGGCGCATGAGCCACAGCGGCGGACGCTCCTGCCGCACCCCGCGCAGCGTCGCGAGCAAGGCTTTGTGTGACGCCATCGGTCGTCCCTCTTTCTCTTCCAATATAATATATAAGAATATGGTGGTGGTTTGTTGGCGGGCGAAGAAGGCGGCTTTAGGCAGCGCCGCCGCCTTTGCCAACAGCTTGACTCATCGTCGCGCCATCTTCGCCGCGGAGTCGCATGCCGCTGTCCCCGTTCTTCACAGCCTGTGGATAAACATCGCGCGCTGTGGACAAGCCATGGGGCGGAATCGACGCGGCCGGGGATGAATCCACCGTCCCGATTTTGCCCCTGCGCTTGTCCAGAAACTTATCCACAGGCCACGCGAAACGCGTCTCTGCTTGCCTTTTTCCGCCCCTTTGCCCCAAGTGCGACCATGGGCCGGCTCCACTTGCACCTCATATCCGATTCCACGGGCGAAACGCTGGAAAATATCGCCAAGGCCGCGATCGCGCAGTTCGACGATGTCGAAGTCGTGCGCCATTTCTGGCCGATGGTGCGTTCGGAATCGCATCTCGACCGCATCATGGCCGAGGTCGAGGCGAGCCCGGGCATGATCCTCTTCACCCTCGTCAACGGCGACCTGCGCGTCAGCCTCGAACGCCGCGCCCGCGCGCGCGACCTGCCGCTCGTCGCCGCGCTCGACGCGGTCACCGACGCGCTGTCGACGATGCTCGGCCAGGAAGCCAAGGCGCGCCCCGGCCGTCAGCACCAGCTCGACGCCGCCTATTTTGCGCGCGTCGAGGCGATCCAGTTCACCGTCGCGCACGACGACGGCATCGGCTGGGAAAATTGGGAACAGGCTGACATCGTCCTCGCCGGCGTGTCGCGGACCTCCAAGACGCCGACGAGCATCTACCTCGCCAACCGCGGCTTCAAGACCGCGAACATCCCCATCGTCCCCGAATCGCCGCCGCCGAACGCGCTCTACAATCTCAGGAAACCGCTCGTCGTTGGGCTGACCACCGGGCTCGACCGGCTGGTGCAGGTGCGCCGCAACCGGCTGCTCGCGCTCAACCAGGCGCCCGAAACCCCCTATGTCGACGACGAACGCGTCAAGGCCGAGCTCGCTTTCGCGCGGCGGATGTTCGCCGACAATGGCTGGCCGGTGATCGACGTGACGCGCCGCTCGATCGAGGAGACCGCCGCCGCGGTGATCAAGCTGGTCGAGGACCGTAGCGCGGCATGACGCTCTTGCTCGCTTCGCAAAGCAGCGGCCGCGCCGCGATGCTCCGCGCCGCCGGGCTGGTCTTCGAAACCAGCGCCGCGCATGTCGACGAGGAAGGGCTCACCGCCGCGCTCCACGCCGAGGGCCAGAGCGCGCGCAACATCGCCGACGCGCTCGCCGAGGCCAAGGCGGTCAAGATTTCGTCGCGCCTTCCGGGCGTCACGGTGCTCGGCGCCGATTCGACGCTCGCGCTCGACGACGGCGCGATGCTCTCGAAACCTGCCGATCCCGCCGAGGCCGCGAGCCACCTCCGCCGCATGGCGGGGTCGCGCCACCGGCTGTTCAGCGCCGTGGTCGCCGCGCGCGACGGCGCCCCCGTCTGGCGCGCGGTCGGCGAGGCGAAGCTCTGGATGCGCCCCTTGTCGGACGCCTTCATCGCCGACTATGTCGCGCGCGAATGGGACAGCATCCGCTGGACCGTCGGCTGTTACGAAATCGAGGGAGCGGGCGTGCAACTCTTCGAACGGGTCGAGGGCGACCCTTGGACCATCATCGGCATGCCGATGCTGCCTTTGCTCGCTTGGCTGCGCGAGACCGGGCTCGCCGCGTCATGAGCGTCCCTTATGCAGAGGTAATCGGAGACCCGATCGCGCAATCGAAATCGCCGCTGATCCACAATTTCTGGCTGCAGGCGCTCGGCCTCGCCGGCGATTACCGCCGCGCGCATGTGAAGCCCGACGACCTCGCTGCCTATATCGCCGAGCGTCGCGCCGACCCCGACTGGCGCGGCTGCAACGTCACCATCCCGCACAAGCTCGCGGTCATGGAGTTCGTCGACGATCCCGGCGACGTGCGCGGCACGATCGGCGCGATGAACACCGTGGTGCGCCAGAAGGACGGCTCGCTGATCGGCACCAACACCGATGCAGCGGGCTTCTACGCCCCGCTCGCCGAGCTCGACCTTGCGGGCGCGCCGGTCGTCGTCGTCGGCGCCGGCGGCGCGGCGCGCGCGGTGCTGTTCGCGCTTGCGCGCGCCGGGGTCGGCCCGGTCACCATCCTCAACCGCTCGCCGCTCAAAGCCATGGGCCTGCTCGCGACCTTCGGGCTCAAGGGCGAGGTCGTGGCGCTTGACGCCCCCCTGCCCCCCGCCGCGCTGCTGGTGAACAGCAGCAGCCTCGGCATGAAGGGCCAGCCGCCGCTCGACCTCGACTTGTCGCCCTTGCCCGGCGACGCGATCGTCTACGACCTCGTCTATGCGCCGCTGAAGACCGGGCTGCTCGCCGCCGCCGAGTCGCGCGGACTCGACACCGTCGACGGTCTCGACATGCTGATCGGCCAGGCCGCGCTCGCCTTCGAGCTTTTTTTCGGCAAGCCGCCGCCCGAGGGACGCGACGAGGAACTGCGCGATCTGCTGACGGCATGAGCCATTTCAAGCGCCCCGCCTCGCGGCTCCGCCGCCCCTTTCTCCTCGGGCTCACCGGCTCGATCGGCATGGGCAAATCGACCGCGGCGAAGATGTTCGAGGCCGAGGGCATCCCCGTGTTCGACGCCGATGCCGAGGTGCACCGGCTGCAGGGCCCCGGCGGCGCGCTCGTCGCCGCGATCGAGGCGCGTTTTCCCGGGACCACCGGGCCGAAGGGGGTCGACCGGCAGAAGCTGGGTGCCGAAGTGCTTGGCAACACGCACGAACTCGCCGCGTTGGAGGCCATTGTCCATCCCGCGGTCGGCCGCGCGCAGAAACGCTTCCTCGCCCGGCACCGCGCGCGCGACGTCGTGGTGCTCGACATTCCCCTGCTCTTCGAAAAGGGCGGGTGGCGCCGCGTCGGCGCGATCGCCGTGGTGTCGGCGCCGGCGTGGATGCAGCGCAAGCGCGTGATGCGCCGGCCGGGGATGACGCTCGCCAAGCTGCGCGCGATCCGCCGCCTCCAGGTTCCCGACCGCGTCAAGCGCGCGCGCGCCGATTTCATCATCGAAACGGGGCGCCCCAAAAGCGCGACGCATCGCCAGATTCGCGCCATCGCCTCTTGTTTCCGCGCCCGATAGGGTCCAGATTAAAGTTTCGATGCGCGAGATTATATTCGATACGGAAACCACGGGATTCGATCCCAAGACCGGGGACAGGCTGGTCGAAATCGGGTGCATCGAACTGGTCGACCGCCGCGAAACCGGCCAGACCTTCCACGCCTATTTCAACCCCGAGCGCGACATGCCCGCCGCTGCCGAAGCGGTGCACGGCCTGTCGATCGCCTTCCTCTCGGACAAGCCGCTATTCGCGACGCGCGTCGATGAACTGATGGAATTTCTGGGCGACGCGCCGCTGATTGCGCATAACGCCGCCTTCGACTTCGGCTTCGTCAACGCCGAGCTCGCGCGCGCCGGGCGCCCCGCGCTCGACATGGGGCGGATGCTCTGCACCGTGCAGATGGCGCGCAAGCTCCATCCGGGCGCCAAGCACAGCCTCGACGCGCTATGCACGCGCTACGGCATCGACCGCAGCCACCGCGTCAAGCATGGCGCGCTGCTCGACGCCGAACTGCTCGCGCATCTCTACATCGAGATGACCGGCGGCCGCCAGATCGGCCTCGGCCTCGCCGCCGAAACCCGCGCCGCGACCGCCGCGCCCAAGTTCACACCTACCGCGGCGCCGCAGGCGTTCCGCGAACCCCGTCCGCATGCCGCAACTCCCGCCGAACTGGCGCGTCATGCAGAGTTCGTTGCCAAGCTGACCCAACCGCTGTGGCACGATAGCCCGTGTCGGCGGCTCCGGCCGCCGCCACCGAGACCCTGGAAGGAGAAGAAAAATGGAAATCCGCGTCTCTGGCCACCAGATCGAAACCGGCGAAGCGCTGCAGTCGCACGTCTCGGATCGGATGAACGCGATTGCCGACAAATATTTCTCCCGCGCGATCGGCGCGCACGCGACCTTCGGCAAGGGGCCGCACGACAGTTTCCAGTGCGACATCGTCGCGCATGTGATGCAGGGGCTGGTGCTCAAGGGCCACGGCCAGGCGCAGGACGCGCATGTAGCCTTCGAGGGCGCCGCGGAGCGCATCGAAAAGCAGCTGCGCCGCTATATGCGCCGCCTCAAGGACCGCAACAACGGCCCCGGCGCGCCGTCGCCGACGGTCGACGAGATCCAGGACAATGCGAGCTACATCGTCTTCGACGGCGGCAACGAGGAAGAGGATGCCGGCGACGCCCCCGCGATCATCGCCGAAACGCGCGTCGACATTCCGAACAGCAGCGTGTCCGACGCGGTGATGATGCTCGACCTGCGCAACACCAACGCCCTGCTCTTCGTCAACAGCAAGACCGGCGCGCATAATATGGTCTATCGGCGGACCGACGGGACGATCGGCTGGGTCGAACCGCAATAGGACTGGATTTTCTCTGCCATCCGGCCTAAGGGCCGCGCCCAACGATACCAGCATGGTACCCGGGGCCGCGATGGCGGGGGCCGTCACGACGATATGGATCGCACGCCAATTGGGGCGACCTCGGCCTTTGCCGGGTTGATTGAGATTTGACCAGACCGATGAACCTTTCTTCCCTTCTCTATCCCGCGACCGTGCGCGCGCACGTCCAGCTCGATTCGAAAAAGGCGCTTTTCCCGTTCGTCGGCGATCTCGCCGCGCGCTCGCTCGGGCTCGATTCGGGCGAGGTCAGCGAGGCTTTGCTCGAGCGCGAGCGCTTGGGCTCGACCGGTTTCGGCCGCGGCATCGCCTTGCCGCACGCCAAGATGGCCGACCTTACCGGGGTGCGCGGTCTTTTCCTCCAGCTCGCGCGGCCGATCGATTTTCAGGCGGTCGACGGGCTGCCCGTCGACTTGCTCTTCGTCCTGCTCTCGCCGCTCGACGCCGGCGCCGACCATTTGAAGGCGCTCGCGGGCGTTTCGCGCATGCTCCGCAACGAGAGCATCGCCGACCGCCTGCGCGGCGCCAAGAGCGACGAGGCGCTCTATGCGCTGCTCGCCGACGGCGAAACGCGTGACGCGGCCTAAGGCCGGCTTTTTCCAGTGACGCGGCTCACCAGCCGCTTCCTCATAGACCTGCTCTGCCGCCGCACCGAAGCCGCGGGCGGCTTCGCGACCGTGCTCGCCTCGGGCGACGACCAGTCGGGAGTGATCCTGATCCAGTGCAGCGAGCGCGGCGTCCTTGGCCCGCTGCTCGAACGGCGCTTCGCGATGGCGGCCGGCTATGTCTGGGAGGATGTCGGCGCCGCCGCCGGCAGCGACGAAGCGGCGCGCGCGGCCTATTGCGACCGGCGCAAAAAGGCCGATCCCGACCTGTGGATCGTCGAACTGGACATCGCAGATGCGCCACGACTCGTCGCCGAGTGGGGCGCTTTGGCTTGACATTGTTGCGCCGCACAATAAGTGGCGCCCTCAGATTAACGCGTAGGTCGTCCCGCGGGTTGCATCGGCTCTGAGCCGAGACACCCGGTCCAACGGTTCGGACACGCAGTCGGATGACAGCCGCAGGCGGGTACAAGAATAAGTCCCCCGCCTGTTTTTCTTTGGCCGGTCAGCCGCCCTTTTGACGGATTTTATGAGTCGCATTTTGAACGTCGCCAGCGTGGCCGCCGTCGGTATGACCGTCGCCACCATGCTGGTCATGGCGGAACCCGGTTTCGCCAATGATCTGGCCGCCGAGGCCAGCCTGCCCCTCGCAGCCTCGTCGAGCCAAGTGCCCGAGCTGCTCCAGCGGGCGGATCTTTCGACCGATATGACGGTCGAAACCCCCAAGATCGACGACGATCAGCCCACCGAGCCCGTCAAGGCGCCGGTGAGCGCCGAATCGCTCGCCGCGCTCGTCGCCGCGACGCCGGTTCCCGATACGCTCGATCCCGAACTCCGCTGCCTCGCCGGCGCGGTCTATTTCGAAGCGCGCGGCGAATCGCTTTCGGGCCAGCTCGCGGTCGCGCATGTCGTGATCAACCGCGCCGAATCGGGCCGCTTCCCGACCAGCCTCTGCGGCGTAGTCCACCAGCCGAGCCAGTTCAGCTTCGTGCGCGGCGGCAAGATGCCTGCGATCCGCGAATCCTCGACCTTGTGGTCGAACGCGGTCGCGATCGCGCAGATCGCGCGCAGCGGCAGCTGGAAGAACCAGGCGCCCGGCGCGCTCTTCTTCCACGCGCGCCACGTCTCGCCCGGCTGGCGCAAGACGCGCATCGCACAGATCGACAATCACATCTTCTATCGCTGACGCTGGCCGGGATGCGCCCCCGCTCGCCGGGCCACATCCCGTTCATTGCCAAGCCATAATCGCTGGCGCATGATGCGGCCATGAAGCTTCATCACAATGTCGCCCTGCTCGCCGCAGCGGCGCTGGCGCTCGGCGGTTGCGCCACCGCGGTCCCGCCGGTCGAGGTCACGCGTTTCCACAACGCCGTCCCCGCCTGGGCGCCCGGCACCCGCTACGCGATCGCGACCGCACCGCTCGATGCGTCGGGTTCCGGGGGTCCGGCCGCGGGCATGCCGTCGCTCGAATGGAACAGCTACCGCGCCGCGGTCGACCAGCAGTTGCAGCGCCAGGGGCTCGTCGCCGCGGGCTCGGGCGAGCGCGCGCCCTTGCTCGTGCGCATCGATTTCGCGCGCAGCGAACGCGTGAACGGCGGCGGCAATTCGCCGGTGTCGGTTGGGGTCGGCGGTTCGACCGGCGGCTGGCGCTCGGGCGTCGGGCTCGGCATCGGCTTCAACCTCGGCGGCGGTCCGCGCCGCATCACCGATATCGAACTCGCAGTGCGCATCGACGACGCGGCCTCGGGCAACGCGCTCTGGGAAGGCCGCGCGATCGCCGCGATCCCGGCGAAGGCGCCCGCGGCTCAGCCGTCGCTCGCCGCGGCAAAATTGGCCGAAGCCCTATTCAAGGACTTCCCCGGCGAATCGGGACGCACTATCAGCGTCCCATGACCATCAGCATCGACGCCGTTTTCGACAGCGGCAATATCGTCGTGGAGTCGCTCGCCGGCACCACCGCCCGGCTTTCGATCCGCAAGGACCGCGAATCCGACTTCTTCCAATGGTTCCACTTCCGCGTCGGCTGCGCCGTCGGCGACGCGCTGGAACTGGCGATCACCGGCCTCGCGTCCTCGGCCTATCCCGACGGCTGGCCCGACTATGCCGTCTGCGCCAGCACCGACCGCGACCATTGGTTCCGCCTCGACACGCGCTACGATGCGGCGGCCGATGGCGGTTCGCTGATCGTCACCCACACCGCCGAAAGCCCGATCCTGTGGGTCGCCTATTTCGCGCCTTACTCGATGGAGCGGCACCACGACCTCGTCGCCTCGGTGGCCGAATGTGAGGGCGTCACCTATCGCTGCCTCGGCCACAGCCTCGAAGGCCAGCCGATCGACTGCCTCGAAATGGGCAGCGGCGAAACCCAGGTCTGGCTCTATGCGCGCCAGCATCCGGGCGAAAGCATGGCCGAATGGTGGATGGAAGGCGCGCTCGAAAAGCTCACCGACCCCGCCGACCCCCACGCGCGTTCGCTCCTACAGAAGTGCCGTTTCCACATCGTACCCAACATGAACCCCGACGGCTCGCGTCGCGGTCATTTGCGGACCAACTATGCGGGCGTGAACCTCAACCGCGAATGGCACGAGCCGACCCCCGAGCGCAGCCCCGAGGTGCTCTGCGTGCGCAACGCGATGGACGAGACCGGGGTCGACTGGGCCATAGACGTCCATGGCGATGAGGCGATTCCGGCGGTCTTCTTCGCGGGCTTCGAGGGCATTCCCTCGCTCAAGCCCGAGCAGACGGAGAAATATAAGCGGTTTCAGGCCGCGCTCGCCGCGGCGACCCCCGATTTCCAAGTCGATCTTGGCTATGTCGAATCGGCGCCGGGCAAGGCGAACCTGACGATGTCGACGACCCAGCTCGCCGAACGCTATGGCGCGGTGTCGATGACGCTCGAAATGCCGTTCAAGGACAATCGCGACCTGCCCGACCCGGTGCAGGGCTGGTCGCCCGAACGCTCGAAATTGCTCGCCCACGCCTGCCTCTCGACGCTGGACGGCATCTTGTGAGATCTGATGGCGGCGCTTGGCGTATCGTCGAGGACGATCTGTCGGGCGCCGCCATCCGCGCGCTGCTCGAACAGCATTTCGCGGGCATGCTCGCCAATTCGCCGGCGGGCAGCTGCCACTTCCTCGATTTCGACGGCTTGCGCGCGGGCGACGTCACCTTCTGGTCGATCCATCGCGGCGACGACCTCGCGGGCTGCGGCGCGCTCAAGATGCTCGACGCCGCGCACGGCGAGATCAAGTCGATGCGTACCCATGATGCCTTCCTGCGGCAGGGCGTCGCCGCCCGCATGCTCGACCACATCCTCGCCGAAGCGCGCGGGCGCGGTGCCGGGCGGCTCAGCCTCGAAACCGGATCGAGCCCCGCCTTCGAACCCGCGCTCGCGCTCTACCGCCGCTATGGCTTCGAAGATTGCGCGCCCTTCGCCAACTATAAACCCGACCCGTTCAGCCGCTTCATGACGCGCGCGATCTAGAAACGAAAACGGGGTCCGGAAGGGACTCCGGACCCCGCTCTTAGCCCCGCAGGGCGCAGGACAAGGCGCGTTACGCGGCCTTCTTGTCCTCGATCACCGGCTGCGTGCCGCCGATCGCGATCTTGTGCGGCTTCATCGCCTCGGGCACTTCGCGCACCAGGTCGATGGCGAGCAGCCCGTCGGACAGGTCGGCCTTTTCGACCCGCACGAAGTCGGCAAGCTGGAAACGGCGCTCGAAGGCGCGCGTCGCGATGCCGCTATACAGCAGCTGGCGCTCTTCGCCCTCGGGGGCGGGCGCCTTGCGGCCGCTGACGGTCAGCATGTTCTGCTGCGCGGTGATGTCGATTTCCTGCGACTTGAAACCCGCCACCGCGACGGTGATGCGGAAATGGTCGTCGGCGACCTTCTCGATGTCGAAGGGCGGGTAATTTTCGGCGCCCGAGCCGCCGGTCTCGAGGAAATCGAACAACCGGTCGAACCCGACGGTCGAACGGCGATAGGGGGTCCAGTCGAAGCTGTTACGCATGGTCTTTCTTCCTTTGTCCAAAGCGAAGTCAGGGACCGCGGCAGCGCGCCGCGATCGCCACCCGGCCCCGTTGCGGCGGCCGGATGAGGCGAATCTGGTGGCGGCTGAAACCATTTCAAGAGGGGCGTTGGCCTTTGCGCAAAAGCCGCGCTATGGCGCGCGCGATCACCCTCTCCGGAAGGACCGAAAATGCCGCAGCTCATCCTCATCCGTCACGGCCAGTCGCAATGGAATCTCGAAAATCGCTTCACCGGCTGGTGGGATGTTGACGTGACCGAAACGGGCGCGGCGGAGGCGTGGGCCGCGGGCGAGCTGATGAAGGAAAAGGGCATTGCGCCAGACACCGCCTTCACCTCGGTCCAGTCGCGCGCGATCAAGACTCTCAACTTGGCGCTCGAGGCGATGGGACGTTTGTGGCTGCCGGTGACCAAGGACTGGCGCCTCAACGAGCGCCACTATGGCGGGCTCACCGGGCTCGACAAAGCCGAGACCGCGGCGAAACATGGCGACGAGCAGGTCAAGATCTGGCGCCGCAGCTTCGACATCCCGCCGCCGCCGCTCGAAGCTGGCTCGCCCTACGACCTCGCGAGCGATCCGCGCTATGCGGGCATCGCGATCCCGTCGACCGAAAGCCTCAAGGACACGATCGCGCGCGTCCTGCCCTATTATCAGGCGGCAATCGAACCCGAACTCGCGGCGGGCAAGACCGTGCTCATCTCGGCGCACGGCAACAGCCTGCGCGCGCTGGTCAAGCATCTGTCGGGCATTTCGGATGCCGACATCACCGGCCTCGAAATCCCGACCGGCCAGCCGATCGTTTATGAGCTGGGCGACGACCTGACGGCGCGCGATCGCTATTATCTGAACGAGCGGTAAAACAAATCCTCCCCGCTCGCGGGGAGGGGGACCGCCGCGAAGCGGTGGTGGAGGGGGTTTGCGGCCTTGCGCCGACGTCGGTGGACCACGATAGCCCCCTCCGTCAGCCGCTACGCGGCTGCCACCTCCCCACAAATGGGGAGGACTACAACGTCCCCGTCACCGTCAGCTGGAAATATTGCCCGAATTTGCGCTGGCGGCTTTCGCTGAATTCGATCGGCCCGTCGCGCCGGTCGACGAACACGGTGCGGTCGAACCCGTCCTTCATCCCCGCGAGGTTGCGGTACGACAGCTTCACCGTGAAGCCCGCCACATTCTTGTGCTCGACGAACGCGGTGACGAAGGGCCCAACGGTATATTCCTTCTCGATCGCGTCGAGCCGCAGACCCGGCGAAAAGCGCTCGTCGAAATAGCCGCCGCCCCAGGCGAAATTGCTCCCCGGCACATCGTGGCGCAGGCTGAGGTCGGCGATATATTCCTGCCCGAAGCTCTGGTCGCGCCATTGGTCGGTCAGCGGGTCACGCACGCGGTTGCGGCGCCAGGTCGCGTCAACGTTGATCCGCGCCCCCTTCCACCCCAGCGGGTCGAGCAGCAGCGTCCCCTTGGTGGTGATGCGATAGAGATGCGCGGGCGGCAAATTGCCGCGTCCTTCCTCGGTCGGTGACAGCGGGATCTGGTCGACCAGATCCTGCGCATAGCCATAGGCGAAGGCGACGGATGCGTTGCCCCATTTGCCCATGTCCTGCACGAATTCCAGCTCGCTGCGGTTGACGATCGGCGGGACGAGCCGGCCATTGCCGCCATTGCCCTGCCCGTTCGCAACGTCGACCGAGCTCGCGAAGTCGAAGAAGTCGAGTTGGTCGACGCGGCGCTGGACGAACCAGTTGATCGTTGTTTTCGGCCCGACCTTCCACGCCAGCGCGAACTTGCCCTTCGGGCGGATGAAGCTTCGCGTCAGCCCGCCGGGACCCGACGAGGTCAGCTCGCTATATTCGGCGGCGAGGTTCAATTGCGCGGTCAGGTTCGGCGCCAGCGCGCGGCCCCAGGTCAGCGACGCCTCGCCGCGCTTCTCTTCGACCTTGGTCCTTTCGCCGCCGAAGGCGACGGGCAGGAAGCTGCCGTCCGCCTGCAGCACCGCATATTCGGCATCGACGTCGAGTATGTTGTACGCGCCCTCCATCGCGACCTGCCAGTCGGTGCCGCCCGCGGTGCGCCAGCTATATTCGCCGCGCAGGATCGCTTCGCTCTCGTCGGCGGTCTGGCTGAAGCGCTCGCCGCGGCGCCCGCCGATCTCGCGGTCGATGACGAACGTATCGACGAAGGGGCTGTGCTCGAAACGATAGAGCGAGATCAGCTTCAGCCGCCCCTTGCCCAGCCCCATCTCATAATCGCCGCCGATGTCGAAATTATATTCGTCCTCGGTGAAGCGGAATTCCTCGGTGACCCGGCCAAAGACGGGTTGGACCGAGGTGCCGGTCACCCGCTCGCGCAGCTTCTGCAGCTGTCCGCCGAGGTTCAGATTCCATTTGTTGCCGTTGGCCGTGGTGCGCGCGAGCGCCGCCGACAGCCGCGGCCGGTCGCCTTCATAGGCGCCGATCTCGTCGCGGTTGAAGAGCAGCGCGCCATCCTCGTCGAAGCGCCGCTCGGGGCCCCAATGGCCGTTGCGGTTGGCTTCGTTCTTCAGGCTCAGCGTGACCTGCGTGCCGCCCAATTTGCCCGTGGTCGAAATCTCGCCGTTCAGCCAATTGTCGTCGATCCGCGGGCGCCATTCGGGCTGCCAGCGCAGAGTCGTCTTGACCCCGCCGCCGGCGCCCGCGCCCGCCACCAGCACGACATTGGCAACCTGGCCCGTCAGCCCGGGGACGTTCAGGCTCGCGCCGTCGACGATGTCGATATAGGCGACCTGCGTGGCGGTGATCCGCGCCAGCGCGGTGCGCGCATCGGTCGACTTGTTGGCGATCCGCTCGCCGCCTATCAGCACATTTTCGGTCGCCTGCCCCAGCCCGCGCGCGCCGCCGTTAGTGCCGGTGACGATCAGGAAGCCCGGTATCTTCTCCACCATGTCGAGCGCGGTGCGCGGCGCGAAGCGTGCGAAATCGGCGGGGGTATAGCGTTCGGCGCCGTTCACCGGCGCGGGGATCGCGGGGGGCGCATCGCCGCTCGGCGCCTGCGCGTCCGCGGATCCTATCGACAGCGCCGCCATCGCCCCCAGCGACGCAGCCCCGATCATGGCGCGCATAATCCCTCCCCGATGCGGCGACACAACATCCTGTCGCCCGCGCCTCCTTAAAGAAGGAGGTCGTAAAATTATGGCCTCTTCCATGAACCGCCCGCGGCGCTCGACGAGCGGCGGACGCGATCAGTCGCGCAGCAGCTCGTTGATCCCGGTCTTGGCGCGCGTCTTCGCGTCGACGCGCTTGACGATCACCGCGCAATAAAGCGACGGACCCGGCGAGCCATCGGGCAGCGGCTTGCCGGGCAGCGACCCCGGAACGACGACCGAATAGGCCGGAACCTCGCCCATGAAGACCTCGCCCGTCGCGCGGTCGATGATCTTGGTCGAGGCGCCCAGATAGACGCCCATCGACAGCACCGCGCCCTCCCGCACGATCACGCCCTCGGCGACTTCGGCGCGCGCGCCGATGAAGGCGCCGTCCTCGATCACCACCGGCCCCGCCTGCAGCGGCTCGAGGACGCCGCCGATCCCCGCGCCGCCCGAGAGGTGGACGTTGGCGCCGATCTGCGCACAGCTTCCCACGGTGGCCCAGGCATCGACCATCGATCCCTCGCCGACATAGGCGCCGATATTGACGAAGCTCGGCATCAGCACCGCGCCCTTGCTGATAAAGGCGCCGCGGCGGACGATCGATCCGGGGACCGCGCGGAAACCCGCGTCGCGAAAGCGATTCTCGCCCCAACCCGCGAATTTCGATGGCACCTTGTCCCACCAGGCCGCGCCGCCGGCGCCGCCGTCGATGATTTCCATGTCGTTGAGGCGGAACGAAAGCAGCACCGCCTTCTTCAGCCACTGGTTGACCTGCCAGGTGCCGCCGGCGTCGCGCTCGGCGACGCGATAGCTGCCGTCGTCGAGCCCTGCGAGCGCGCTCTCGACCGCTTCGCGCACGGGGCCGGTCGTCGTCAGCCCCAAAGTGTCGCGCGCCTCCCACGCGGCTTCGATCGTCGATTGCAGGTCAGTCGTCATGAAATCCCCCAAGGCGTCGGTAGATTGTCGAGCCAGTCCGAAATGTCGGTCGCATGGAAATCGACCTGGTCCGGCAGGTGGTCGCGATGGCCGCTTTCGCTGCCATTGTCCAGCCACACGGTGGTCATCCCTAGCGCCTTTGCCGGGGTCAGGTTGCGCGCCATATCCTCGACGAACAGGCTGCGTTTGGGGTCAATGCCGAGGTGGTCGACCATCATGGCATAGGCGGCCGGATCGGGCTTCGGCGTATAGCGCGTAACGCGAATGTCGCAGATGCCGTCGAACAGGTCGGCGATCCCGCGCGCTTCCAGAACGCGCGCCGCATAATCGGCGTCGGCATTGGTGAAAACCAGCCGCCGTCCGGGCAGCCGTTCGAGCCCGGCGCGCAGCCGCGCATCGGGCGCGATGCGGTCGAGCGCAATATCGTGGACGTCGACCAGGAAATCCTCGGGCGCGACGTCATGATGGCGCATCAGCCCCGCCATCGTCGTGCCATGGTCGTGGAAATATTGCTTCTGCACCCGCCGCGCCTCGGCGGCATCGACATCGAGCAGCCGCATGATGAAGGCGCCCATGCGCGCGTCGATCAGGTCGAACAATTTTGCCGACGGCGGATAGAGCGTGTTGTCGAGATCGAAGATCCAGGTATCGATATCGGTCAGGCGCTGGGGCATGCGGGCGCGCTTACCGGCGGCGTCGCGGATGGGCAAGTTGCATACATATTGCGCGTCGTCGCCTCGGGCTTGACCCGCGGTCCCACTTGGACTTCAAAACGGCGGGACCCCGGATGGACTCCGGATCAACGATACAGGGGACGCCAGAATGAAACCGACGACCTTCCTCCCGCTCCTTCTCCTCGGCACCGCGCTCGCTACGCCCGCCGCCGCGCAGACCGCCCGCACGGTGATCCACGCCGGCCACTTGATCGCAGAACCCGGCAAGCCCGCGAAGGGCGCTTCGACGATCACCGTCGAAGGCGGCAAGATCGTGTCGATCGCCGACGGCCACCAGCCCGCCGATCCCGGTGCGACCGTGATCGACCTCAAGGACAAATATGTCCTCCCCGGGCTGATCGACAGTCATGTTCACCTCACCAGCGACGCGGGCGGCATCGCCGGCCAGCTCGAGGAAGTCACGCTCAGCCCCGCGGCGCAGGCCTTCAATGCCGAGGTCAACGGCATGAAGACGCTGCGCGCGGGCTTCACCACGGTGCGCAACCTCGGCGACGGCGACGGCGCGACGCTCGCGCTCAGGGACGCGATCCTCGCGGGCAAGGTTCAGGGCCCGCGCATCGTCGACGCAGGCGCCAGCATATCGGGCAGCGCCGGGCATATGGACGGCTCGCTCGGCTATCGCGACGAGCTGCGGCCCTTCTTCGCGGGCGCAGGCAACACCTGCAACGGCGCCGACGATTGCCGCCGCGCGGTGCGGTTGCAGATCGGACGCGGCGCCGACGTGATCAAATTCGCCTCGACGGGCGGGGTCAACAGCCGCATCGGCGCCGGCCTCGGCAAGCAGATGTTCGACGACGAAGCGCAGGCGATCGTCGACACCGCGCATCTGTTCGGAAAGAAGGTCGCGGTCCACGCCCACGGCGCCGACGGCATCCGCCTCGCGCTCGCGGCCGGCGCCGATTCGATCGAGCACGGCACGATCCTCGACGAAGCGACCATCGCCGCCTGGGCGAAAACCAGGACTTACTATGTCCCGACGCTGTCGACCGTGAACGGCTACAAGGAACGCATCGCCGCCAATGCCGCGGCCTATGAGCCCGACGTGCTCGCGAAGATCCAGTGGCGCATCGGCATCACCGGCAGGAGCCTCGAGGCGCTCGTGCCGCGCGGCGTGCGCATCGCCTTCGGCACCGACGCCGGCGTCTCGAAGCACGGCCGCAACGCCGACGAGTTCGAACTGCTCGTCGCGCACGGCATGACCCCGGTCGAAGCGCTCAAGGCCGCGACGGTGAACGCCGCCGACCTCCTCGGCCTGTCCGACCAGATCGGCACCATCACGTCAGGCAAGAGCGCCGACATCATCGCGGTGGCTAGCAACCCGATCGCCGACGTGACCGTGCTGAAAAAGGTCGATTTCGTGATGGCGCGGGGTGAGGTGGTGGACTGACCTTCGAACCTGTCAGGTGGAAGGAGAAAGAACTTGTGGGACCGGACCAATATTAAGAAGTTTGTCCACTAACGCAGTTGTTTCATCGTCTAACTTCGCAAAGTTTTTTATCCGACCCCTTAGGTTCTCTCTCATGGAATGCTTAACAAACTCAATGTATAGCAACATTTCTTCAACGCTGTCGGAAGTTATGTGCTTTTCTCCCACCATATACTTTGTGATATCCGGATCAGTGAACTGTCCCATCATCTGCCCCTGAGGGATAGGATGAACAGGAAAAAATGAAGACAGTATTATAAGCTGAAGCGATGGCATCTCAAATTCCGTGATGTTCATCCCTGCCGGTAGGAAGCTCTCCAAAGGAATCGGCGGATCTGAAGCAATCACAATATATAGGAGAACTACTTCAGCTGCATCATATGGAACAATTATTTCTTGAAGATCCCCATCTCGAGGATTTGATAGATATATTTCATTGTTCAGATCAGTACATAGGCGGCTATATATGATCGCTGAAAAACCTCTTTCGTTTGGTATTCTGTATTGATATGTATTTTTCTCGGAATTGTCGTTAAAAATAATTGTTTGCTTTATGGTTCTTCCTGCATCAGCGCTGTTTTTTGTGGCATGAATCGAGAACTTTTGCGATTTTACAACCTTGTCAGGATTAGATTCTTGCTGATTGGCAAATTTTATAAAGAGTGTGGTTGTTCCGTCTTTTTCAGATTGAACTGAAAATAGCTCGCGCAACCGGCCAGCGGCTTCTATTTGGAATCTTGTTTTGGGTTTCTTGTCGGCCATAATCAAATTATATAGCTAAAGATCGAGTTCCGTAAAATCTCTGATGTGACACGTGATCGTGCATACAACTTTCATCTGCTGAGCGCTAAACACAAAACCAGCCACCGCTCGAGCTTCCCCGCATAGCCCCCGGTATTCGCCGCACTGCTCGACGGCAGGTCGACGATCTCGACCCCCTCCAGCCCCGGCAACTGCCGCCGCCCGACCGCCGCGGCCTTGCCGCCGTTGAAGGCGATCATCCGCAAATCGGGCAGCTCGGCGACCAGCGCCGCCAGATCCTGCGCCTCGACTTCGCGTATCTCGCTATCGCTGCTCGACCGCCGCTCCGCCGAACGAATCACGTCCCACAGGCCAACCTTCGCCTCGCGCAAGGCCGCCAGCCGGTCGTCATAGTCCATCCCAGCCAGCGGCCGGTCGATCACCTCCCCAACCAGCTGCCAGAACTGGTTCGTCGGATGCGCATAATAGCGCTGTTCTGCCAGCGAACGCGCGCCGGGCAGGCTGCCGAGGATCAGCAGCCGCGTGTCGGGATATACATGCGGCGCAAAACTGGCGTGGCGGACGGCGGGCATCGCCGACCGATAGCGCCCCCGAACCGGCGCAACAATCTTGCTCACCCCTTGACCCCCGCGGGAATCGCCGCTAGGGGCCGCGTCGATCGAAAGCGGCGCTTATCCGCCACTTCCGGTTACAACAGCGCTTGAACATTGCTGGCGCGGATGGAGCCTCCGGGGATCGAATGCGATCGACCGGGGTCTTTTGCTGTTACAGGGTCGCCCGTTTTTCGCGGTTTTCCGCGGGGTTCGGACCGATGCTTCGTCCACCGCGGTACAGTAACCGTTCGCTTTGATGGGCGGACATTTAAAGGTGAAGCATTCATGCCCACGATCAACCAGCTGGTCCGCAAGGGCCGGACTCCCCAGAAGGTGAAGTCCAAGGTCCCGGCGATGGACGCAAACCCGCAGAAGCGCGGCGTTTGCACCCGTGTCTACACGACGACCCCGAAAAAGCCGAACTCGGCGCTCCGCAAGGTTGCGAAGGTCCGCCTGACCAACAGCCGCGAAGTCATCACCTACATCCCCGGCGAAGGCCACAACCTCCAGGAACACAGCGTTGTGCTGATCCGCGGCGGTCGTGTCCGCGATCTTCCCGGTGTGCGTTACCACGTCCTGCGCGGCGTGCTTGATACGCAGGGTGTGAAGGACCGCAAGCAGAGCCGTTCGAAGTACGGTGCGAAGCGTCCGAAGTAAGGACTGCTTTTTCGGCTATTTGATCATCCCAGGCCGCCTTGGCGCCGGGATGCTGTTGTAAAAGGAATTACCCATGGCTCGTCGTCGTCGTCCTGAACGCCGCGAAATCTTGCCCGATCCCCGTTTCGGGGATGTCGTGCTGTCGAAATTCATGAACAGCGTCATGCTGGACGGGAAGAAGTCGGTCGCCGAAAGCATCGTTTATGGTGCGCTCGAGTCGGTCGAAGCCCGCGCCAAGAAGGAACCCATCGGCGTGTTCCACGAAGCGCTGGCGAACATCCGCCCGAACATCGAAGTCCGCAGCCGCCGCGTTGGCGGTGCGACCTACCAGGTTCCGGTCGAAGTCCGTCCGGACCGTGCGCAGGCGCTCGCGATCCGCTGGCTGATCACTGCTGCGCGCAACCGCAGCGAGACCACGATGGCCGCGCGCCTGTCGGGCGAACTGCTCGACGCGTCGAACAACCGCGGCAACGCGGTCAAGAAGCGCGAAGACACGCACCGAATGGCCGAAGCCAACCGCGCCTTCTCGCACTACCGCTGGTAATTTGCCGGACGCCCTCCGCGTCAGGGGGGCGTCTCGCAATCGCAACAAAACTTCCTATATCGGGGGCGGCTCCAAAGGCCTCCCCCAAAAACCAAGGAAAAGACCATGGCACGCAGCCATTCGCTCGAACATTATCGCAACTTTGGGATCATGGCGCACATCGACGCCGGCAAGACCACGACGACCGAGCGCATCCTCTATTACACCGGCAAGTCCTACAAGATCGGCGAAGTCCACGACGGCGCCGCCACCATGGACTGGATGGAGCAGGAACAGGAACGCGGCATCACGATCACGTCGGCTGCGACCACCTGTCTTTGGAAGGCCGATGAGGGCAAGGGTCCCGAGCATCGCCTGAACATCATCGACACCCCCGGCCACGTCGACTTCACCATCGAAGTCGAACGTTCGCTGCGCGTGCTCGACGGCGCGATCACCGCGTTCGACGGCGTTGCCGGCGTCGAGCCGCAGTCGGAAACCGTGTGGCGCCAGGCGGACAAGTACAAGGTTCCGCGGATGTGCTTCATCAACAAGCTCGACCGCACCGGCGCCGATTTCTATTATTGCGTCCAGACGATCGTCGATCGCTTGGGTGCGACCCCGGCCGTCCTCTATCTGCCCATCGGCGCTGAAGGCGACTTCAAGGGCCTCGTCGACCTCGTCAACGAGCGTGCGATCATCTGGAAGGACGAAAGCCTCGGCGCCGAATTCTTCTATGAGGAAATTCCCGCCGACCTCGTCGACAAGGCCGCCGAATATCGCGAAAAGCTCGTCGAGCTCGCCGTCGAACAGGACGACGACGCGATGGAAGCCTATCTCGAAGGCACGCTCCCCGACGTACCGGCGCTCAAGGCGCTGATCCGCAAGGGCACGCTGGCGCAGGCGTTCGTCCCGGTCCTCTGCGGCTCGGCGTTCAAGAACAAGGGCGTCCAGACGCTGCTCGACGCGGTCGTCGATTATCTGCCCTCGCCGCTCGACATTCCGCCGGTGCAGGGCATCAACCCCGACACCAACGAGCCTGATTCGCGCGAGACCTCGGACTCGGCGCCGCTGTCGCTGCTCGCCTTCAAGATCATGAACGATCCGTTCGTCGGCTCGCTCACCTTCGCGCGCATCTATTCGGGCACCCTCAACAAGGGCACCTACCTGAATTCGGTGAAGGACAAGAAGGAAAAGGTCGGGCGCATGCTGCTGATGCATGCGAACAGCCGCGAAGACATCGACGAAGCCTATGCGGGCGACATCGTCGCGCTCGCCGGCCTCAAGGAAACCACCACCGGGGACACGCTCTGCGCCACCAACGCGCCGATCATCCTCGAGCGGATGGAATTCCCCGAGCCGGTCATCGAGCTGTCGGTGGAACCGAAGACCAAGGCCGACCAGGAACGTATGGGCATCGCGCTCAACCGCCTGGCCGCCGAGGATCCCTCGTTCCGCGTGTCGACCGACCATGAATCGGGCCAGACGATCATCAAGGGCATGGGCGAGCTTCACCTCGACATCCTCGTCGATCGCATGAAGCGCGAGTTCAAGGTCGAGGCGAACGTCGGCGCGCCGCAGGTGGCGTACCGCGAATCGCTCGCCCGTCCGGTCGACGTCGACTACACCCACAAAAAGCAGTCGGGCGGCTCGGGCCAGTTCGGCCGCGTCAAGGTCAGCGTCGCCCCCGGCGAGCGCGGCTCGGGCATCACCTTCATCGACGAGATCAAGGGCGGCAACATTCCGCGCGAATATATTCCTTCGGTCGAAAAGGGCATGCGCGAGTCGGCCGAAAACGGTCACATGATCGGCTTCCCGATCATCGACTTCGAAATCAAGCTCACCGACGGCGCGTACCACGACGTCGACTCGTCGGCGCTGGCGTTCGAAATCGCGGGCCGTGCGGCGATGCGCGAAGTGGCGGCGAAGGCCGGCATCAAGCTGCTCGAGCCGGTGATGAAGGTCGAGGTCGTGACCCCCGAGGAGTTCATGGGCGACGTGATCGGCGATCTCAACAGCCGCCGCGGCCAGATCCAGGGCACCGACAGCCGGGGCATCGCCCAGGTCGTCGAGGCGATCGTGCCGCTGGCGAACATGTTCGGTTACGTCAACCAGCTGCGCAGCTTCAGCCAGGGGCGCGCCAGCTACTCGATGCAATTCTCGCATTACGAGGAAGTGCCGACCAACGTCGCCGAAGAAGTGAAGGCCAAGATGGCCTGACGCTAAGCCGCGCGGGCTTGCACCGCGCGGCAAAGCCCTCTAAGGGCGGCGCCTGATTCAGCAGGCGCGTCCAGGACTGATCAACGCAAACATCGAACAAGAAGGTTGTTACATCATGGCCAAGGCTAAATTTGAGCGGACGAAGCCGCACTGCAACATCGGCACCATCGGTCACGTCGACCATGGCAAGACCTCGCTGACCGCAGCGATCACCAAGGTGCTTGCCGAAAACGTCGCGGGCAACGCCGCCGTCGACTTCGCGAACATCGACAAGGCGCCCGAAGAGCGCGAGCGCGGCATCACCATTTCGACTGCGCACGTCGAATATGAAACCGAAGGCCGCCACTATGCGCACGTCGATTGCCCGGGCCACGCCGACTATGTGAAGAACATGATCACCGGTGCCGCCCAGATGGACGGCGCGATCCTGGTGGTGTCGGCCGCTGACGGCCCGATGCCGCAGACCAAGGAGCACATCCTGCTCGCCAAGCAGGTCGGCGTTCCCACCATGGTCGTCTTCCTCAACAAGGTCGACCAGCTCGACGATCCCGAGCTGCTCGAGCTCGTCGAACTCGAAATCCGCGAAGAGCTTTCGAAGCGCGACTTCGACGGCGACAATATTCCGATCATCGCCGGTTCGGCGCTCGCCGCGCTGGAAAGCCGCGACGACAACATCGGCAAGGACGCGATCCTGAAGCTGATGGCTGCCGTCGACGCTTGGATCCCGCAGCCCGAGCGTCCGCTCGACAAGCCCTTCCTGATGCCGATCGAAGACGTGTTCTCGATCTCGGGTCGCGGCACCGTCGTCACCGGCCGTATCGAAACCGGCGTCGTCAAGGTTGGTGAAGAAGTCGAGATCGTCGGCATCAAGGACACCAAGAAGACCGTCGTGACCGGCGTCGAAATGTTCCGCAAGCTGCTCGACCAGGGCCAGGCCGGCGACAACGTGGGCGCGCTGATCCGCGGCGTCGGCCGTGAAGAAGTCGAGCGTGGCCAGGTTCTCTGCAAGCCCGGCACGATCAAGCCGCACACCGAGTTCACCTCGGAAGTGTACGTCCTGTCGAAGGACGAAGGCGGCCGTCACACGCCGTTCTTCGCGAACTATCGTCCGCAGTTCTACTTCCGCACCACCGACGTCACCGGCGAGGTCATCCTCCCCGAGGGCACCGAGATGGTCATGCCCGGCGACAACGTCCAGCTGTCGGTCAAGCTGATCGCCCCGATCGCCATGGACCCGGGCCTGCGCTTCGCGATTCGCGAAGGCGGCCGCACGGTCGGCGCAGGGGTTGTCGCGACGATCACAAAGTAATATAGGGCCGCGAGCCGCGCGATTCGGAACCGATTCGCGCGGCTCGTAGCTTAAAGATTTTTGATGGCCGATCCGGCTTCCCTGCGGAAACCGGAGCAGGCCATTTCGGCTCTTTCGCATCGTTAGACGGGATTCGACTGGAACAGTCATGGAAACGCAGAATATTCGCATTCGCCTGAAGGCCTTTGATCACCGCGTGCTCGATCAGGCCACCACCGACATCGCCGATACGGCCCGCCGTACCGGAGCGCTTATTCGCGGCCCGATCCCGCTTCCGACGCGTATTGAAAAATTCACCGTGAACCGCGGCCCGCATGTCGACAAGAAGTCGCGCGAGCAGTTCGAGGTGCGTACCCACAAGCGGCTGCTCGACATCGTGCAGCCCACCCCGCAGACGGTCGACGCGCTGATGAAGCTCGACCTCGCCGCGGGCGTGAACGTCGAAATCAAGCTGGCCTGAGCCAGCACAGCCCCGGTGAAAACCGGGGTCTCTATCGGCGGCTTCCCCGGAAGCCGCATTGTCCGGAGCGATCCGGACCGACGATAGGGTGGATACCGCCGGACCGCTTCCTCGGAAGCATCATGGTCCGGGCTGCGTCCCCCGTCTCGCCGCTCTCCTACGGGAAGGCGGCACCTCAGCCCGGACGGGGCGATGCATCGAAATTTTGGGCTGGGAGGGTTCCTGCGAGGCTTGCCTCAACGGGTCCCGCAAGCCGTGCGGAATAGTCCGCCCGGCCTCTGTTGAGGAGTATGGATCATGCGTACTGGCGTGATCGCGAAGAAAATGGGGATGACCCGCCTGTTTCAGGACGACGGCCGCCACGTGCCCGTCACCGTCCTGAGCCTCGAAGGCTGCCAGGTCATTTCCGTGCGCGAACAAGAACGTGACGGCTATGTCGCCGTCCAGCTCGGTGCCGGCTCGGCGAAGGCGAAGAATGTCGCCAAGCCGCAGCGCGGCGCTTTCGGCAAGGCCGAAGTCGAACCCAAGGCGAAGGTCGTCGAATTCCGCGTCGCCGACGACGCGACGCTCGACGTCGGCGCCGAACTGTCGGCCGACCATTTCGTCGCCGGCCAGATCGTCGACATCCAGGGCGTCACGCAGGGCAAGGGTTTTGCCGGTGCGATGAAGCGCTGGGGTTTCGGCGGCATGCGCGCCACGCACGGCGTGTCGATCAGCCACCGTGCCCATGGTTCGACGGGTAACCGCCAGGATCCGGGCCGCGTCTTCAAGAATAAGAAAATGGCCGGCCACATGGGCGCGCGCAACCGCACCCAGCAGAATCTCGAAATCGTCCGCACCGACGCCGAGCGCGGCCTTCTCTTCGTCAAGGGCTCGGTCCCTGGCTCGAAGGGCGGCTGGCTGATGGTCCGCGATGCGGTCAAGCTGCCGCGCCACCCCGAGGCCCCCTATCCGGCGGGCATCAAGAGCGCGGCCAACAGCAACCAGGAAGCCCCGGCAGACGCGCCGGTCGAAACGCCGGTCGAAGAGACCGTCGTGACCGACACCGCGGCCACCGACGGCGCGCAGGAGTCCTGATCATGAAGGTCAAGGTTCAAACCATCGACGGCAAGGCCGGCACCGACATCGACCTCAGCGACGACGTCTTCGGCGTCGAAGCGCGCGCCGACATCCTGCACCGCGTCGTGTCGTGGCAGCTCGAAAAGCGCCGTGGTCCGGCTCGCGCCGCTCGCGAACGCAGCGACGTCGCCCGCACCGGCAAGAAGTTCGGTCGCCAGAAGGGCGGCGGTACCGCCCGTCACGGCGATCGCAGGGCGCCGATCTTCATCGGCGGCGGCAAGGCGCACGGTCCCCGGGCCCGCACCTTCGGCCACTCGCTGAACAAGAAGATCCGCGCGCTCGGCCTCAAGATGGCGCTCAGCGACAAGGCGAAGGGCGGCAAGATCGTCGTTCTCGACACGCTCGAGCTCAAGGATGCCAAGACCAAGGCGCTCGCCGGCAAGCTCGGCAAGCTCGAACTCGGCAACCGCGCGCTCTTCATCGACGGCGATGCGGTCCATGAAAGCTTCGCCATGGCGTCGGCCAACCTGATCGGTATCGACTCGATGCCGGCGGCGGGTGCCAACGTCTATGACATCATCCGTGCCGACACGCTGGTCCTGACCCGCGCGGCGGTCGAAAAGCTGGAGGCCCGTTTCCATGGCTAAGGCAAAAACTGTCGACGCGCGTCACTATGACGTGATCCTCGCTCCGGTGATCACCGAAAAGTCGACCCTGCTCAGCGAAAACAACGCGGTGGTGTTCAAGGTCGCGAACGACGCGACCAAGCCCGCCATCAAGGCCGCCGTCGAGGCGCTGTTCGATGTCAAGGTGATCGGCGTGAACACGCTCGTCACCAAGGGCAAGACCAAGCGCTGGAAGGGCAAGCCCTACACCCGCAGCGACGTGAAGAAGGCGATCGTTCGCCTGGCCGAAGGCCAGTCGATCGACGTCACCACCGGCGTCTGATTGTAGGAAGAGGCAAGAACAATGGCACTTAAATCCTATAATCCGACCAGCCCCGCGCAGCGCGGCCTGATCCTCGTCGACAAATCGTCGCTGTGGAAGGGCAAGCCCGTCAAGGCGCTGACCGAGGGCAAGAACAAGACCGGTGGCCGCAACAACAAGGGTCATGTGACCTCGCGCGGCATCGCCGGCGGCCACAAGCAGAAGTACCGCTTCATCGACTTCAAGCGTCGCAAGTGGGACATGCCGGCCACCGTCGAGCGTCTGGAATATGACCCCAACCGCACCGCCTTCATCGCGCTGGTGAAGTATGAGGACGGCGAGCAGACCTATATCCTGGCGCCGCAGCGCTTGGCGGTCGGCGACACCGTCGTCGCCGGCAAGAAGACCGACGTGAAGCCGGGCAATGCGATGGAATTGTCGCAGATGCCGGTCGGCACGATCGTCCACAATATCGAGATGAAGCCGGGCAAGGGCGGCCAGATCGCCCGTTCTGCCGGCACTTACGCGCAGGTCGTCGGTCGTGACCGCGGTCTCGTGATCGTGCGTCTCGGTTCGGGCGAACAGCGGTATATCCGCGGCGAGTGCATGGGCACGGTCGGTGCGGTGTCGAACCCCGACAACCAGAACACCAACCTGGGCAAGGCCGGTCGCAACCGCTGGCTCGGCAAGCGTCCGCTGACCCGCGGCGTCGCCAAGAACCCGGTCGATCACCCGCACGGCGGCGGCGAAGGCCGCACCTCGGGCGGCCGCCACCCGGTCACTCCGTGGGGCAAGCCGACCAAGGGCGCCCGTACCCGTCACAATAAGTCGACCGACAAGATGATCATCCGGTCGCGTCACGCGAAGAAGAAGAGGTAAGCCATGGCTCGCTCGGTCTGGAAGGGTCCTTTCGTGGACCTTCATCTCCTCAAGAAAGCCGAAACGGCCCAGGACGGCGGCAGCTCTGCCCCGATCAAGACCTGGTCGCGCCGGTCCACCATCCTGCCGCAGTTCGTCGGGCTGACCTTCAACGTCTACAACGGCCGCAAGTTCGTGCCGGTGTCGGTGAACGAAGACATGGTCGGCATGAAGCTGGGTGAATTTGCGCCGACGCGCTTCTTCCCCGGCCACGCGGCCGACAAGAAGGGCAAACGCTAATGGGCAAGGAAAAGTCCCCCCGCCGCGTTGCGGATAACGAGGCTCTCTCGGTCGGTACGCAGATTCGCGGCTCGGCGCAGAAGCTGAACCTCGTCGCGGCGCTGATCCGCGGCCGCAAGGTCGAAGACGCGATGAACGTCCTCGCTTTCTCGAAGAAGGCGATGGCCGTCGACGTGCGCAAGGTTCTCGCCAGCGCCGTCGCCAATGCGGAAAACAACCACAATCTCGACGTCGATGCCCTGGTCGTCCAGGAAGCCAGCGTCGGCAAGTCGATCTCGATGAAGCGCTGGCACGCACGCGGCCGCGGCAAGTCGACCCGGATCGTCAAGCCGTTCAGCCGCATCCGCATCGTTGTGCGCGAACAGGAAGAAGAGGCGTAAGATGGGCCAGAAGAGCAATCCGATCGGCCTGCGCCTGCAGGTCAACCGCACCTGGGACAGCCGGTGGTTCGCCGAAGGCCAGGACTATGGCCGCATGCTCGTTGAGGATCTGAAGATCCGCAACTTCATCTTCAAGACGCTGCCGCAGGCCGCGATCTCGAAGGTGGTGATCGAGCGTCCGGCGAAGCTTTGCCGCGTGTCGATCTATGCCGCCCGTCCGGGCGTCATCATCGGCAAGAAGGGCGCCGACATCGAAAAGCTGCGCAAGCAGCTCGGCGAATTGACCGGCAGCGACGTGTCGCTGAACATCGTCGAGATCCGCAAGCCCGAAGTCGACGCCAAGCTCGTCGGCCAAGGCATTGCCGACCAGCTCGAGCGCCGCGTGGCCTTCCGCCGTGCGATGAAGCGCGCGGTGCAGTCGGCGATGCGTCTCGGTGCCGAGGGCATCCGCATCAACTGCGCCGGCCGTCTGGGCGGCGCGGAAATCGCGCGCACCGAATGGTATCGCGAAGGCCGCGTGCCGCTGCACACGCTTCGCGCCAACGTCGACTATGCCGAAGCGACCGCGCACACCGCCTATGGCGTGTGCGGGATCAAGGTGTGGATCTTCAAGGGCGAAATCCTGGGTCACGACCCGATGGCGACCGATCGCATCATGCTCGACGCGCAGACGTCGGGCGTGCGCCCGGCGCGCGATGATCGCCGCTAAGGAACGCTGACATGCTGCAACCGAAAAAAACCAAGTTCCGCAAGGCGTTCAAGGGCCGCATCCATGGCAATGCCAAGGGCGGCACCAGCCTGAACTTCGGCTCCTACGGGCTGAAGGCGATGGAACCCGAGCGCATCACCGCGCGCCAGATCGAAGCGGCCCGCCGCGCGATCAGCCGTGCGATCAAGCGCCAGGGCCGTTTGTGGATCCGCATCTTCCCCGACGTCCCCGTGTCGTCGAAGCCGGCCGAAGTCCGTATGGGCAAGGGCAAGGGTTCGCCGGAATTCTGGGCCGCGCGCGTGAAGCCGGGCCGCATCCTGTTCGAACTCGACGGCGTTCCGGGCCCCGTGGCCGCGCTGGCGTTCGAACGCGCCGCGATGAAGCTGCCGATCAAGACGAAGGTTATCGCCCGTCTCGGCGATACTTCGCATCTGGAGGGCTAAGGACATGGCCAAGACCGAAGATTTCAAGGCCAAGACCGACGACCAGCTCGCCGTCGATCTCGGCGAACTGAAGCGCGAGGCGTTCAACCTCCGCTTCCAGGCGGCCACCGGCCAGCTGGAAAAGCCCTCGCGCGTCAAGGAAGTGCGGCGCTCGATCGCCCGCATCAAGACGCAGCAGACCGAGCGTTCGCGCTCGGCTGCGAAGTAAGGAGACTAACGATGCCGAAGCGCATTCTGACCGGCACCGTGGTGTCCGACAAGGGCGACAAAACCGTCGTGGTGAAAGTGGAGCGCAAGGTGAAGCACCCGCTCTACGGTAAGATCATCCGTCGTTCGAAAAAGTATCACGCCCACGATGAGGACAACGCCATCAAGGCCGGCGAAACCGTCCGCATCGAGGAAACGAAGCCGATTTCGAAGCTGAAGACGTGGCGCGTGCTCGACAAGGTCGACACCCACAGCAAGCCGAAGGGTTCGACCCCGGCCGCTGCCGCCCCGGCCGAAGGCTGACACCAGTTCACGGAACCGCCGGGGCATCCCGGTAGGCCAAACAAGAAGGAAATGCATCGATGATCCAGATGCAGTCACAATTGGAAGTCGCCGACAACAGCGGCGCCAAGCGCGTCCAGTGCATCAAGGTGCTGGGCGGGTCGAAGCGTCGTACCGCCGGTGTCGGCGACGTCATCGTCGTGTCGATCAAGGAAGCCCAGCCGCGCGGCAAGGTGAAGAAGGGCGACGTGCATCGCGCCGTCATCGTCCGCACCGCGAAGGATGTGCGCCGCGCCGACGGTTCGGTGATCCGCTTCGACAGCAACGCCGCCGTGCTCGTCAACAAGAACGAGGAGCCGATCGGCACCCGCATCTTCGGCCCCGTCGTCCGCGAACTGCGTGGCCGCGGCTATATGAAGATCATCAGCCTGGCGCCGGAGGTCCTCTAACCATGGCGAACAAGATCAAGAAGGGTGACACCGTCGTCGTCCTGTCCGGCAAGGACAAGGGCAAGACCGGCGAAGTGACGCAGAGCCTGCCCAAGGACGGCAAGCTCGTCGTCGCGGGCGTCAACGTCATCACCCGCCACCGCAAGCCGACCCAGACCAACCCGCAGGGTGGCCTGGAACGCAAGGAAGCGCCGCTCTTCGCGAGCAAGGTCGCGCTCGCCGATCCCAAGGACGGCAAGCCGACGCGCGTCCGCTTTGAAACCAAGGACGGCAAGAAGGTCCGCGTGGCCGTGAAGTCCGGGGAGACGATCAATGGCTGATGCTTACACTCCGCGCATGCGCAAGCGCTATGACGATGTGATCGTCAAGGCGATGACCGAGAAGTTCGGTTACAAGAATGTGATGGAAGTCCCGAAGATCGAGAAGATCGTGCTCAACATGGGCGTGGGCGACGCGGTCCAGGACAAGAAGAAGGTCGAAATCGCGGCCGCCGAAATGGAACTGATCGCGGGGCAGAAGCCCGTCGTGACCAAGGCCAAGAAGTCGATCGCCCAGTTCAAGCTGCGCGAAGGCATGCCGATCGGTTGCAAGGTCACCTTGCGCCGCGAACGCATGTACGAGTTCCTCGACCGCCTGATCACGATCGCGATGCCCCGCATCCGCGACTTCCGCGGCGTGTCGGCGACCAGCTTCGACGGCCGTGGCAATTATGCCATGGGCCTGAAGGAACAGATCATCTTCCCCGAGATCAACTATGACCGCATCGACACGGTGCGCGGCATGGACGTGATCGTCACCACCACCGCCCGGACGGACGACGAAGCCCGCGAACTGCTCAAGCTGTTCGGCTTCCCCTTCCCGATCGAAGCGCAGGAAAAGGAAGCCGCCTGAGTCCCGCACGGGACCAGGCAGGCTCTTTCAAGAGGAAAGAGAACTTAAGTCATGGCGAAACTGAGTTCAGTGAACAAGAATGAGCGTCGCAAGAAGCTGGTGAAGAAATATGCCGGCCGCTATGCGAAGCTGAAGGCGATCGCGGCGGACACGTCGCTCGACGAAGGCGAGCGTCTGATCGCGCGCCTCAAGATGGCGGAAGTTCCGCGCAACGGCAACCCGACCCGCATCCGCAACCGCTGCGAGATGACCGGTCGCCCGCGCGCTTATTATCGCAAGTTCCGGCTCTGCCGTATTCAGCTCCGCGATCTGGCCAACAAGGGCCTGATCCCCGGCGTTGTGAAATCGAGCTGGTAAGGAAGACGCAAGATGGCAATGACCGATCCTCTGGGTGATATGCTCACCCGCATCCGCAACGGCCAGCAGGCGAAGAAGGACAGCGTCCTCACGCCCGCCTCGACCCTGCGCGTCCGCGTTCTCGATGTGCTCCAGCGCGAAGGCTATATCCGCGGCTACAGCGAAGAAGCGCTGGGTGCCAAGGGCCAGCACAAGGGCATCCGCATCGAACTTAAATATTTCGAAGGGCAGCCGGCGATCCGCCACGTGGCGCGCGTTTCGAAGCCGGGCCGCCGCGTCTATTCGGGTTCGAAGGAACTTCCGATCGTGCGCAACGGCCTGGGCATCACCATCGTGTCGACCCCGCGCGGCGTTCTCTCGGACGCCGAAGCCCGCGAGCATAATGTCGGCGGCGAAGTGCTGGCGGAGGTGTTCTGATGTCGCGCATTGGTAAAAAGGCAGTAGCGATCCCCGGCGGTGTCACCGCCGCGATCGACGGCGGCCAGCTGTCGGTGAAGGGTCCGAAGGGCACGCTCGCGATGCCGCTTTCCGACCTCATCAACTATGAAGTCGCCGAAGGCAGCATCTCGGTCCAGCCAGCGAACACGACCCGCGAAGCGCGCGCTTTCTGGGGCATGCAGCGCACGCTTGTGCAGAACCTGATCACGGGCGTGACCGAAGGCTTCACCAAGGTCCTCGAGATCACCGGTGTCGGCTATCGCGCCAACTCGCAGGGCAAGACGCTGAAGCTGCAGCTCGGCTACAGCCACGATGTCGATTTTGCGGTGCCGGAAGGCATCGAGATCAAGACGCCGGACAACACGACGATCGAGATCAGCGGCATCGACAAGCAGCAGGTCGGCCAGGTCGCGGCGGAAATCCGCCGTTGGCGTAAGCCCGAACCCTATAAGGGCAAGGGCATCAAATATCGCGGCGAGTACATCTTCCGCAAAGAAGGCAAGAAGAAGTAAGCCATGGCACATCTCACCTCTTTCCAGAAGCGCCGTCAGCGCGTTCGTACCGCCCTTCGCCAGCGCGCCGCCGGGCGTCCGCGCCTGTCGGTGCACCGTTCGGGCCGTCATATCTACGCGCAGCTCATCGATGACGCCGCCGGCAAGACGCTGGCTTCGGCTTCGACGCTCGAAAAGGATGTGCGCGGCAAGACCGGCGCGACCACGGCGGCTGCCGCCGACGTCGGCAAGCGCCTTGCCGCTGCCGCCAAGAAGGCGGGCGTGACGCAGGTCGTGTTCGATCGCGGCGGTTTCCTGTTCCACGGGCGCATCAAGGCGCTGGCCGACGCGGCTCGCGAAGGCGGATTGGAGTTCTAATCATGGCAGACGAAGTACAGAACGTCGAAGGCGCTCCCGAAGCTGCCCCCACCGAAGGCCAGGCTCCGCGCCGCGGCCGTGGCGGCGGCCGCGATGGCGGCAACCGTGGCGGTCGTGACGGTGGCCGCGGCCGCCGCGACGATCGTCGCCCGCGCGACGACGACGGCGGCGAAGAGCTGATCGAAAAGCTCGTCCACATCAACCGCGTCTCGAAGACCGTGAAGGGCGGCAAGCGCTTCGGTTTCGCCGCGCTCGTCGTCGTCGGCGACGGCAAGGGCCGCGCCGGTTTCGGTCATGGCAAGGCGCGCGAAGTGCCCGAAGCCATTTCGAAGGCGACCGCTGCCGCGAAGAAGGCGATGATCCGCGTTCCGCTGCGCGACGGCCGCACGCTGCACCATGACGGCCTCGGCCATTTCGGTGCCGGCATGGTCACGCTGCGCTCGGCGCCCGCGGGTACCGGCATCATCGCCGGTGGTCCGATGCGCGCCGTGTTCGAATCGCTCGGCGTCGCCGACGTGGTGACCAAGTCGAACGGCACCTCGAACCCCTATAACATGATCCGCGCGACCTTCGAGGCGCTCGGCGAACAGACCAGCCCCAAGTCGGTCGCGCAGCGTCGCGGCAAGAAGGTGTCGGATCTGATCAAGCGCGGCGGCTCGTCCGACCGCGCAGCCGAGGCCGAAGCCGCGGCGGTGACGGAGTAAGACGATGGCCGACAAGAAGATCAAGATCCGCCAGATCGGCTCGCCGATCCGTCGTCCCAAGAGCCAGCGTGCGATCCTGACCGGCCTCGGCCTGGGCAGGATGCACCGCGAGGTCGAACTGGTCGACACCCCGGAAGTGCGCGGCATGATCCGCAAGCTTCCGCACATGGTGGAAGTCGTCGAGGGCTAAGGCTTTGAAGCTCTACCGCCTGTTGACCGGCCCCGACGACAGCGCCTTCTGCGCTCGTGTCGAAGGCCTGCTCAACCGGGGGTGGCAGCTTCACGGCAGCCCCTCGATTACCAGTGTCGATGGCCGCGGCTATGTCGCCCAGGCCATCGTGATGGAGAAGGCCGGACCCTATCCCGGCTTTCAACCGTCGAGTGAAATCGAGCCGGACTAGCCTTCTTCAAAGAAGGGCCCGGTTCCCAGCGCGAACATAGCGAAAGCGAGTGCAACTATGACTATCAAGCTTAACGAACTCAGCGACAATGCCGGTGCCCGCAAGGGCCGGATGCGTGTCGGCCGCGGTATCGGCTCGGGCAAGGGCAAGACCGCCGGTCGCGGCCAGAAGGGCCAGAAGGCCCGCAGCGGCGTCGCGATCAACGGCTTCGAGGGCGGCCAGATGCCGCTCCACATGCGCATCCCGAAGCGCGGCTTCAACAACATCTTCGGCAAGGATTTCGCGATCGTCAATCTGGGCATGATCCAGAAACTGGTCGACGCCAAGACGCTCGACGCCAAGGGCGTGATCGATCACGCCGCGCTCAAGGCCGCCGGCGTTGCCCGCGGCGGCAAGGACGGCGTCCGCCTCCTCGCCAAGGGCGAACTGACCGCGAAGCTCAACTTCAAGGTCGCCGGCGCGTCGAAGGGCGCGATCGAGGCGGTCGAAAAGGCCGGCGGCAAGGTCGAACTGCCCGAGCCCAAGCCCGAGGGCGATGGCAAGAAGGCCAAGCGCAAGGCCGAAGCGGCCGCGAAGAAGGCCTGACGATTTTCGGGGGCGGCGCGGCACCAGGCCGCGCCGCCCCCGACGCATTTGAATCGGGCCTTTCCCCTTGCGCTTCACGACCACCGAACGCACATAGGCGCCGGGTCGCGGGGGGCGCGGTCCGGAAATCCGAGGAAAAATACCCATGGCCTCTCGCGCCGACCAGCTTGCATCCAACCTGAACTTCTCGAAGTTCGGCCAGGCGACCGAACTCAAGAACCGCATCTGGTTCACGATCGGCGCGCTGATCGTCTTCCGCTTCCTGTCCTTCGTGCCGCTGCCGGGCGTCGATCCCGTCGCGCTGGCGCAGGCCTATAAGCAGGCGGCCTCGGGCGGCGTCCTGGACATCTTCAACACCTTCTCGGGCGGCAGCCTCGAGCGCCTCAGCATCATCGCGCTCGGCGTCATGCCCTATATCACCGCGTCGATCGTGGTGCAGCTCGCCGCCGCGCTGGCCCCCAGCCTCGCCGCGCTCAAGAAAGAAGGCGAGAGCGGGCGCAAGAAGCTCAACCAATATACGCGCTACGGCACCGTCGCGCTGACCGCGATCCAGGCCTATTTCCTCGCGCTCACCGCCGAGGCGTCGACCGGCGCGCAGGGCATCACCGTCGTGCTCGATCCGGGCATGATGTTCCGCATCACCACCGTGATCAGCGTCGTCGGCGGCACGCTCTTCCTGATGTGGCTCGGCGAACAGATCACCAGCCGCGGCATCGGCAACGGTGTTTCGCTGATCATCATGGCGGGCATCCTCGCCCAGCTGCCGCGCAGCTTCGGCCAGATGTTCAGCCAGGTCCGCGAAGGCTCGATGGGGGGCGGCACCGTCTTCGCCGTCATCCTCGGCGCGGTCGCGATCATCGCCTTCATCAGCTTCATGGAACGCGCGCAGCGGCGCGTGCTCGTGCAATATCCAAAGCGCGCGACGCAGCGCGGGGTGATGCAGGCCGACCGCAGCCACCTGCCCTTGAAGGTCAACACCGCGGGCGTGATCCCGCCGATCTTCGCTTCGTCGCTGCTGCTGATGCCGCTGACCATCACCCAGTTCATGGGCAACAACGTTACCAGCGACAGCGCATCGGGCGATTTCCTGATCACGATCAACCAGTATCTCGCGCACGGCCAGCCGCTGTACATGCTGCTCTATGCGTTCGGCATCATCTTCTTCTGCTTCTTCTACGTAGCGGTCGTCTTCAACCCCGAGGAAACCGCCGACAATCTGAAGCGCCAGAACGGCTTCATCCCCGGCATCCGCCCGGGCAAGAACACCGCCGCCTATCTCGACCATGTGCTGACGCGCATCACCGTGATCGGCGCGGCCTATCTGGCGCTGATCTGCCTGGTGCCCGAATATTTCATCGCGCGGTCGGGCCTGCCCTTCCAGCTCGGCGGCACCAGCCTGCTCATCATCGTCAACGTGACGATCGACACCATCACCCAGATTCAGAGCCACATGCTCGCGCATCAATATGGCGACCTCATCAAGAAGGCCAAATTGAAAGGCGGCGTTGCGCGCCGCTGATCGGCCCGCTACGCGAATCTCGAACGGGGCAGGGAAACAGGGGCCTTCATGACGCTCAACATCATTTTGCTGGGTCCGCCGGGTGCGGGCAAGGGAACGCAGGCCTCGCGGCTCGAGGACGAGCATGGCATGATCCAGCTCTCGACCGGCGACATGCTGCGCGCCGCGGTCAAGGCGGGCACGCCGATCGGCGTCCAGGCCAAGGCGGTGATGGACGCGGGCGAACTGGTCTCGGACGAAATCGTCTCGGGCCTGATCGGCGAGCGGCTCGACGAACTCGGCGCCAACGTCTCGGTGATCTTCGACGGCTATCCGCGCACCGCCGCGCAGGCCGATTCGCTCGACCAGATCCTGTCGGACCGCGGCCGCAAGCTCGACCATGTGATCGAACTGGTGGTCGAGGAGGATGCGCTCGTCGACCGCATCACCGGCCGCTTCAGCTGCGCCAAATGCGGCGAGGGCTATCACGATCGCTACAAGCTGCCGAAGGTCGCCGATACCTGCGACGTCTGCGGCTCGAACGAGTTCAAGCGCCGCCCCGACGACAATGAAGAAACGGTGCGCACGCGCATGGCCGAATATCGCGCCAAGACCGCGCCGATCCTGCCGATCTACGACGCGCGCGGCATCGTGACGCGCGTCGACGGCATGGCCGAGATCGACGTCGTCAACAACGCGATCGAAACGATCCTCAACACCGCGACGGCCTAGCCAGCGTCCCCGGTGCCGGTTATGAACGGCGCCGAAGGGAACGGGCGATGAGATTTTCGACGACGATCGTGGCGGCGGCCCTGGCAGCCTTCGGCGTACAACCCGCACAGGCCAAGGTCATCGACCAAGGCGACGCCGGCTTCACCGTCGCGCACACCGCGCAGGTCGCCGCGACCCCCGAAGATGTGTGGAAAATGCTCAAAATGCCCCAGAAATGGTGGTCGAAGGAGCATAGCTGGTCGGGCGACGCCGCGAATTTCTGGCTCGATTCGCAGGCCGGCGGCTGTTTCTGCGAAAAGCTTCCCGACACGGGCAAGGGGATGGGCAGCGTTCAGCACGCGCGCATTCTTTTCGCCAAGCCGAACGAGATGCTCCGTCTCTCGGGCGCCTTCGGGCCGCTGCAGGGCGAGGCGCTGACCGGCACGCTGACGATCCAGATCAAGGAAACGCCGACCGGCGCCGCGATCCGCTTCGACTATGTCGTCGGCGGCTATATGCGCTTCAAAATCCCCGAAATCGCCCCCGCGGTCGACGGGGTGATAGGCGAGCAGCTCGTCGGCCTCGCCAAGGCGCTCGGCGGCAGCCTGCCCCCGACGCGCGACGAAAAGGCGGCCGCCGAAGCCGCAGGCGAAAAACCTGCCCCCGCCGAAAAGAAGCCCGCGCCCGCCGCAAAGGAGAAGGAAGCGCCCGCAAAGAAAGAATCGGGCCTCGACGACGCGGTCGCCGACCTGCTTGAGGATCCGCCCAAGGCCGATGCCGAAGCGCCCGATGCGGACGAGCTGCAGGACGAAGACGCGCCCGAATAGTCGCGGTCCGCGGAGCGGGGTGTCGGCGTTGGGGTGGAAGGCTGACGTCTCCAGTTCCTCCCCGGAACGGGGAGGTGGCAGCCCGCAGGGCTGACGGAGGGTCGAAACCTCGCGTTATGACGCACCGTCCCGACCCCCTCCACCACCGCTTCGCGGCGGTCTCCCTCCCCGTTCCGGGGAGGAACTGGAACGTCAGCTAACGCCCGAAACCGGCCATTTGCAGTACGGGATCCGCCGTCGCTACGCTCTCACCGCTTGGCGCTACGCGCCCGTCTTGCCCTTGAGCGCCGCGAGCGCGCCGAAGGGGCCCGCCTGCTCCTCGCTCAGCACGCCTTTGTCGGCGAGGATGCGATCGGCATCGGGATGGCGCGGATAGGGATCGAGCGCGAGCGACAGCGTCTGCACCGCGACCTCGCCCAGGTCGACCCGGTCGTGCTCGAGCGGCAACATGTCGATATCCTCGCTGCCCAGTTCGATCTCGTCGTCCTCGCCGCCGACGGGCAGATCGCGCAGGAACTTGAGGTCGAAGGGCTCGGCGATCGCCGCGGGCACCGGCAGCCCGCTTGCGGCGCAGCTCTGCACCAGCCTGGCCTTCACCTCGCCGCGCACCGTCATTCCGCCCGCGACCGCGCGCACCGCGGCGGTCAGCTCGAAGCGCGAGAGTTCCACCAGATCGAGCCGCTTGGCGATCCGCGCGCGCGCGGCTTCGTCGGCAGTGAGTTCGACGTCGCGGCCCTGCCCGGCCTCGGTCAGCGTGACGACGTACGAAAATTCTGGCGCGGTCATGCGGCGTCCGGCAGGCGGTCGGCGACGATCAGCGCCTCGACCGGCATAGCCGCGAGCGCGGCGCGCAATTTCGCCGCCTCGTCCGCGACATGCGCCAGATGCGCCGCATCGGGTTCCTGCCCGCGCCACAGATTGCGGACCAGCGCCGCGCGCATCGCGTCCGACCCGTCGGGAACGCGATAGGCGCCCAGCCGCCCGCCGAGCGCGCCGACCATCCGCCCGATCTGCTTGCCGACGACCATGTCGCCGAAGCCGATCTGGCGCATCTGCCCGTCCATGTCGGTGACGAACAATTCGGTGAGCTGGACGCCCGCGAGCGCCTGGCCCGGATCCTCGTCGATGCGGTGGAGCACCAGCGCCAGCACCAGGCTGATCATGTCGAACCGCCCGTCGAGCGTGTCGGGCACCCCGCCCTCGACATACCAGTGCGGGGCGCGCGCGGCGGCGACCACGGCGTTCCACAGCGGGCGGCGCGCCTCGCGCGGGTCGGCGGCGGGCTTGAACAGGTTGCGAAGCGAAATCATGCGTAACGCCTAAAGTGATTTCGAGTGAAATGGAACATTTCACGGCTCGGAAATCACGGCAGACAGGAATCCGGAGCGCCGGCTTTGATTTTATCAAAACCGAACGCGCTCTGGCCGCATTTCTGTCCGTGGAAAAGGCCCGCCGGTCAGGCTGCAGCAAGCTTTGCCGCGTCACAAGCGGCGTGCCATAGGCCTTGTGCGCCGCGCCCGCTTGGCGCTAAGAGGCCCCACATAAGCGCAGTCGCGGGGGCGAGCGGCAAGGCATGCGCAACGGAGACCAATTGATGCCGCACTTCACGACCAGTTTTTCGGCCCGCCGGGCGCCCCTGCTGCTGGGCGCCGTCGCGCTCGCGCTCGCCAGCGGCGGCTGCGCGCAGCTCAAGGGCCGTCAGGGCTATGTCGTCGATCCCGTGCTGACCGAGGCGATCGCCCCCGGCGTCGACAACCGCGAATCGGTGGAAAAGACGCTCGGCCGCCCGACCTTCGTCGGCCAGTTCAGCGACAATGAATATTATTACGTCTCGCGCGAGACGCGCCAGCTCGCCTTCGCCAACCCGCGCCCCGTCGCGCAGCAGGTGCTGCGCGTGCGCTTCGATCCCGCGGGCAATGTCGTCGCGGTCGACCGCACCGGGCTCGAACTGGTGAGCAAGATCAGCCCCGAAGGCGACAAAACCCCGACGCTGGGCCGCGAGCGCAGCTTCTTCGAGGATATCTTCGGCAATATCGGCGCGGTCGGCGCCCCCGGCATGGGCGGCAGCGGCGGACCTTCGGGGCCGTAACCTAAATCCTCCCCATCGCGCAGCGTTGGGGAGGGGGACCGCGCCCCGCAGGGCGTGGTGGAGGGGTTTCGACACCAGCGCCATTACCCCTCCGTCAGCGCTTCGCGCTGCCACCTCCCCATGGCTTCGCCAAGGGGAGGATCTTTAGTGGGCTTTCTGGATCTTATTCCGCGATCCCGCCCGCGGCGAGCACCGCCAGCGTCACCAGGTCCGACGCGGTCGATGCCATCGTTGCGACCTGCACCGGCTTTTCCATGCCGACCAGCATCGGGCCGATCACCGCGCTGCCGCCCAGTTCGCGCAGCAGCTTCGCCGACAGATTGCCCGACTGCAGCCCCGGCATCACCAGCACATTCGCCGGCCCCGACAGCCGGCAGAAGGGATAGTTCGCCATCACCTTTGGGTTCAGCGCGACGTCGGGCGACATCTCGCCCTCATATTCGAAGCCGGGTTTGCGTGCGTCGAGGATCGCGACCGCTTCGCGGATATTGTCGAGCCACGATCCCGGCGGGTTGCCGAAGGTCGAGTAAGAGAGGAAGGCGACGCGCGGTTCGTGCCCCATGCGGCGCGCGACCTGTGCGGTTCGCTCGGCGATGTCGGCCAGCTGCGCTGCGCTCGGGCGCTCGTTGACCGTCGTGTCGGACATGAACACCGTGTGGTGCTGGCCGACGAGGACGTGGATGCCGAAATTGGTCTGGCCCTCGGCGGGGTCGATCACGCGGCGCACCTCGCGCATCGTCTGCGCATAGGTGCGTGTCGTGCCGGTGATCATCGCATCGCCCAGCCCGAGCTTCAGCAGCAGCGAGCCGAAGATGTTGCGGTCGCGGTTGACCATCCGTTCGACGTCGCGGCGGAGGTATCCGCGCCGTTGCAGCCGTTCGTAGAGCATGTCGACCATCTGCGGGACGTGCGGCGAATTGACGCTGTTGTGCACTTCGAAGCTTTCGGGATCGGCGACGCCCATGTCCTTGAGCTTGTCGTGCAGCCCCTCGCGCCCGACGAGCACGGGAATGCCATAACCGCCGTCGCGAAACTGGATCGCGGCGCGCAGCACGACTTCCTCTTCGCCCTCGGCGAACACCACGCGCTTCGGATTGGCGCGCGCGGCCTCATAGGCGAGCGTCAGCACCGAGGTCGTCGGGTTGAGCCGCGCCTTCAGCGAGTTGCGATAGGCCGCCATATCCTCGATCGGCCGCTGCGCGACGCCGGTGTCCATCGCCGCCTTCGCCACCGCCGCGGGGACGATCTCCATCAACCGCGGGTCGAAGGGCGACGGGATGATATATTCGGGGCCGAAGCTCGACGCGCGCCCGCCATAGGCTGCCGCCACTTCCTCGGGCACCTGCTGGCGCGCGAGATCGGCGATCGCATAAGCCGCGGCGATCTTCATCTCCTCGTTGATGGCGGTCGCGCGCACGTCGAGCGCGCCGCGGAAGATAAAGGGGAAGCATAGGACATTGTTGACCTGGTTCGGATAATCCGACCGCCCCGTGGCGATGATCGCGTCGGGCCGCGCCGCGCGCGCGTCGGGGGGCGAGATTTCGGGATCGGGGTTCGCCATCGCGAAGATGATCGGCGCGGGCGCCATGTCCTTGACCATCTCGGGCTTGAGCGCGCCCGCGGCCGACAGCCCCAGGAACACGTCGGCGCCGACCAGCGCCTCGGTCAGGTCGCGCGCCTCGGTCGGCACCGCATGCGCCGACTTCCACTGGTCCATGCCCTCGGTGCGGCCCTGCCAGATCGTGCCCTTTCGGTCGCACATGATGACATTCTCGTGCCGCACACCCATCGACTTCATGAGCGCCGTACAAGCAATCGCCGCCGCGCCCGCGCCGTTGACCACGACCTTGACCGTCGCGAGGTCGCGCCCGGTCAGGTGGCAGGCGTTGATCAGGCCGGCCGCGGTGATGATCGCGGTGCCATGCTGGTCGTCGTGGAACACCGGGATGTTCATCTTCTCTTTGAGCGCCGCCTCGATGATGAAGCAGTTGGGCGCCGCGATGTCTTCCAGGTTGATCCCGCCGAAGGTCGGCTCGAGCAGTTCGACCGCCTCGATGAAGCGCTGCGGATCCTCGGTGGCGACCTCGAGGTCGATCGAATCGACGTCGGCGAAGCGCTTGAACAGCACCGCCTTGCCTTCCATCACCGGCTTCGAGGCGAGCGCGCCGAGATTGCCGAGACCGAGGATCGCGGTGCCGTTCGAGATCACCGCGACCAGATTGCCCTTGATCGTATAGTCATAGGCGGTCGCCGGATCCTCGGCGATCGCCTTCACCGGCACTGCGACACCGGGCGAATAGGCGAGGCTCAAATCGCGCTGGGTCGCCATCGGCTTCGACGCGACGATCTCGATTTTCCCCGGGCGCCCATATTCGTGGTATAACAGGGCCTCGCGATCCGAAAATTGCACCTTGCTGCCGCTGTCCATCGGTTCTTCCCCTAATTTTGATTCTCGAGACATGCGCGCCCAGTGCCCATTCCCTAGCGTCGCCCGATTGCAATTGGTACCGCCAATGTTGCGCCTCCGTGCAAGCCGTGCGCCGGACGGAGACGAGCGAGGCGGGCTTTTGCCCTTAAGGCCACAAAAGCCCCGCATGGACGCATCGAAAATGAGGCCTTTGTGGCTTTAAGCCGAGGGCGTGGGCAGCGCGGGCGGGGCCGGTGAAGGGCGATCTGCGGGGCAGAGGACGCGGTCATCCGCAAGGGTAGATCATGGCGGGATTTATTAGGAAAGCCTTTTCTTCCGGGGGTGGGGAAGGCGGTTTCGGGCCGGAGCTGCCGCAGGCTATTATGATATTCGCGCAGAGGCGCAGAGGGCGCAGAGATGCCGCACCATCGCCTCTGCGGTCTCTGCGCCTCTGCGCGCATTGATATGGAAGATGCAGATCGTTCGTTGCGGGCGTCGATGGACAAACCGCCCTATAAAGCCCGCTCGTGTCGAGCGAATTCGAGACACCCATGAGGAGCGCGTGCCTTCACGTGTCTCGACTTCGCTCGACACAAACGGAATTAGAGGACGTTCTGGAAACCACCCCAAAACCGACACCGGCTTGCCATGCCGCCCCCAATCACTAAGCAGGACGCGATGTCCGCCACCGCCGCCCAAGCTGCCGCTTCCGCCTTTCCCGCCGCCACGCCGATGATGGCGCAATATTGGTCGCTCAAGGAGAAAGCGGGCGATTGCCTGCTCTTCTATCGCATGGGCGATTTCTTCGAACTCTTCTTCGACGACGCCAAGGCGGCGGCGTCGACGCTCGACATCGCGCTCACCGCGCGGGGCGAACATGGCGGCGAGCCGGTGCCGATGTGCGGCGTGCCCGTCCACGCCGCCGAATCCTATCTCGCACGCCTCATTAAGGCGGGGCACCGCGTCGCGATCGCCGAACAGGTCGAAAGCCCCGCCGAGGCCAAGGCACGCGGCGGGTCGAAGGCGCTCGTCGCGCGCGCGATCGTGCGCTTCGTCACCGCGGGCACGCTGACCGAGGAAAGCCTGCTCGAAGGGCGGAGCGCCAACCGCCTCGCCGCGCTCGCTGAGGTCGGCAGCGAAGGCGAGGTCGCGATCGCCGCCGCCGATATCTCGACCGGGCGCTTCGAGGTCGTCGCGGTGCCGCGCGCCGCGGTAGACGCCGAACTCGCGCGGCTCGCGCCGTCGGAGCTGCTGGTCAGCGAGAGCGTGGGTGAGCTCCCGGCGTGGAGCGTGCGCCAGGTCGTGCGCCGTCCTACATCCGATTTTTCGAGCAATGCCGGGCAGAAACGGCTCGAAGCGCTGTTCGGTGTGCAGACGCTCGACGGCTTCGGCCAGTTCACCCGCGGTGAGCTCGCGGCGATGGGCGCCATCGCCGCCTATCTCGACCATGTCGGCACCGGCACCGGCGTCTTCCTCCAGCCCCCCGTGCGCCATCTCGCCTCGGGGCGTATGGCGATCGACGCGGCGACGCGCGAAAGCCTCGAACTCGTGCGCACCATGGCGGGTTCGCGTGACGGCAGCCTGCTCGGCACTATCGACCGCACGGTCACCGCTGCGGGCGCGCGCCTGCTCGCCGACGATCTCGCGAGCCCGCTGACGGACCGGGATGCGATCGTCGACCGGCTCGACCTCGTCGATGCGCTCGCGCGCGACGCCTTGTGGCGCGGCGACCTGCGCAGTGCCTTGCGCGCCCTCCCCGACGCCGGGCGCGCGCTCGGGCGGCTCGTGGCCGGACGCGGCGGTCCGCGCGACCTCGCGCAGTTGCGCGACGCACTCGGCGGCGCGCGGATCTTGCGCGAGCGGCTCGGGCGCCGCCCCGACCTGCCGCCATTGCTGGCGCGCCTGCTCCCCGGGCTCGACGGCCATGGCGCGCTCGTCGACGAGCTCAGCCGTGCGCTGATCGAAACCCCGCCGGTCGACGCCGCGCAGGGCGGCTATGTCGCCGAGGGTTACGACCATGCGCTCGACGCGCTGCGCGAAACCGCGCGCGACGGGCGCAAGGCGATCGCCGCCTTGGAAGCGGGCTATCGCGACCGCACCGGCATCGCCTCGCTCAAGATCCGCCACAACGGCGTGCTCGGCTATCATGTCGAGGTGCCCGCGAAGCACGCCGACGCGCTGATGGCGCCCGAATCGGGCTTCACCCACCGCCAGACGCTTGCGGGCGTCGTGCGCTTCAACTCGTCGGACCTCCACGAAGCTGCGAGCCGCGTGACGCAAGCGGGAGTCCACGCCGTTGCCGCCGAGGCCGCGCATTTGGAGTCGCTCACCGAGGCCGCCGTCGCGCGCCGCGAGGCGATCGCCGCGTCGTGCGACGTGCTCGCGCGGCTCGACGTCGCCGCGGCGCTCGCCGATCATGCGATGAGCCATAATTGGTGCCGCCCCGACCTCGCCGACACGCCGTGCCTCGAGGTGACCGGCGGCCGTCACCCCGTGGTCGAGGCCGCGCTCGCGAAATCGGGCGAGCGCTTCGTTCCCAACGACGTTTCGCTGTCGCCAGCCGACCGGCTCTGGCTCGTCACCGGCCCCAATATGGGCGGTAAATCGACTTTCCTGCGCCAGAATGCGCTGATTATCGTGCTCGCGCAGGCCGGCGGCTTCGTTCCCGCCTCGGCGGCGAAGCTCGGGCTCGTCGACCGGCTGTTCAGCCGCGTCGGCGCATCGGACAATCTCGCGCGCGGGCGCTCGACCTTCATGGTCGAGATGGTCGAGACCGCCGCGATCCTCGCGCAGGCGACCGAACAAAGCTTCGTGATCCTCGACGAGGTCGGGCGCGGCACCTCGACCTACGACGGGCTCGCGCTCGCATGGGCGGTGGTCGAGGCGGTGCACGAGGTCAACCAGTGCCGCTGCCTGTTCGCGACGCATTATCACGAACTCACGCGGCTCGCCGAAAGCCTCGATGCGCTCTCGCTGCACCATGTTCGCGCGCGCGAATGGCAGGGCGACCTCGTCCTGCTCCACGAACTCGCCGACGGCCCCGCCGACCGCAGCTACGGCCTCGCGGTCGCGCGCCTCGCCGGGGTTTCGCCCAAGGTGGTGAAGCGCGCGGAGGCGGTGCTCGCGAAGCTCGAAGCGGGGCGCGAAAAGACCGGCGGGCTTGCCGCGGGGCTCGACGACCTGCCGCTCTTCGCCGCGACGCTCGCCGCCGAACCCGCGCCGGTGAAGGACGCGCTGCGCGAAGCGCTGGCCAGCATCGACCCCGACGCGCTGACCCCGCGCGAGGCGCTCAATGCGCTGTATCGCCTGAAAGCGGCCGAGAGCGAAGGATGAGCGAGCTTTTCGCCAATCTCGCCGACCGCCGCGCGATCATCGACCGCCGTGCGCTCGCAGAACGGCTCGACGCGGTCGCTGCGGAAACCAACGACAGCGGCAAGCGCCGCCGCGCGATGGTCGATCTGCTCAAGGCGGCGCTCGACGAGGGCCGGGCGGAGATCGCGCGCCGCCTGCTGATCACCCCCTCGGCCGGCCTCGTCGCGGCGCAGGCGACCGCCTTCCTGATCGACCAGATCGTCCGCCTCTCCTACGACTTCACCACCGGCCATCTCTATCCCGCGGGCAACCGCTCGGCGGGCGAGCGGATCACGATCATCGCGGTCGGCGGTTACGGCCGCGCCGAAATGGCGCCGTTCAGCGACATCGACATCGGCTTTTTGACCCCGTTCAAGCAGACGAGCTGGACCGAGCAGGTGATCGAGGCGCAGCTCTACACCATGTGGGACCTCGGGCTGAAGGTCGGCCATTCGTCGCGCTCGCTCGACGAGATGATCCGCGCCGCGAAGGACGATCTCACCATCCGCACCGCGCTGCTCGAAGGCCGCTTCATTTGGGGCGACCGCACCCTCTACGACCAGGCCTCGGCGCGCTTCGATGCCGAGGTCGTCGCGGGCAATGCGCGCGCGTTCGTCGCCGAAAAGCTCGCCGAACGCGACGAGCGGCACAAGAAAATGGGCGATTCGCGCTACGTCGTCGAACCCAATGTGAAGGAAGGCAAGGGCGGTCTGCGCGATCTCCACACGCTTTTCTGGATCGGCAAGTTCATCCACCGCGTGCGCACCGTGCCCGAGCTCGTCGACGCCGGGCTGCTGAGTCCGCGCGAGCTGCGCCAATTCGCGCGCGCCGAAAATTTCCTGCTCGCGGTGCGCTGTCACCTCCACACGCTCGCCGGACGCGCCGAGGACCGGCTGACCTTCGATTTCCAGCGTGAGATCGCCGAACGCATGCATTTCGCCGAACGTCCGGGCAAAAGTGCGGTCGAGCGCTTCATGCAGCTCTATTTCCTCCACGCGAAGAGCGTCGGCGACGTCACCGGCACCTTCCTCGCGCATCTCGACGACCAGATGGCGGCGCGCGGCCGGCGCTTCCTGCCGACGCTGCGGCGGCGGCCGGGCAGGCTCCACGGCTTCGTGCTCGACCGCGGCCGCCTTGCCTTGCCCTCGGACGACTTCTTCCAGCAGGACCCGGTGCGCCTGATCGAGATCTTTGCGCTTGCCGACAAGCATGGGCTCGAAATCCACCCGCTCGCGATGCGCCAGGCGCGCCACGACGCCAAACTGATCGAAACGCAGGGGATCCGCCGCGTGGCCCGCGCGAACGAGCTGTTCCTCGACGTGCTGACCAGTCCGCGCGATCCCGAGACGGTGCTGCGCTGGATGAACGAGGCCGGCGTGTTCGGCCGCTTCGTGCCCGATTTCGGCCGCGTCGTCGCGCAGATGCAGTTCGACATGTACCATCATTACACCGTCGACGAGCATACGATCCGCGCGATCGGCCTCCTCTCGGACATCGAGCAGGACCGGCTGAAGGACGACCATCCGCTGTCGACCGCGATCATGGGGCAAATCCATTCGCGCCGGGTGGTCTATTGCGCGGTGCTGCTCCACGACATCGCCAAGGGGCGCGGCGGCGACCATAGCGTGCTCGGCGCCGAACTCGCCTTGCGCGTCTGCCCGCGCCTCGGGCTGAGCGAGGCCGAGACCGAGACGGTGTCGTGGCTCGTGCGCTATCACCTCCTCATGTCGGCCACCGCGTTCAAGCGCGACCTCGCCGACTTCAAGACGATCCTCGATTTCGCGCAGGTCGTCCAAAGCCCCGAGCGCCTGCGCCTGCTCCTCGTGCTCACCGTCGTCGATATCCGCGCGGTCGGCCCCGGGGTGTGGAACAGCTGGAAGCGCCAATTGCTCACCGAGCTGTTCGACGCCGCCGAGGAGGTGCTGCGCCTCGGCCACAAGCAAAAGGGCCGCGAGGCGCGCATCGCCGCGAAGAAGGAGGATGCGCAGGCACTGCTCGGCCTCGACGACAAGGGCTTCGCCAGGCTCGCGAAGCGCCTCCCCGAAAGCTACTGGATCGCCGAACCCGTCGAGGTCATCGCCGCCAACCTCACGCATATGCAGGCCGCGGGCGGCGCGCCGCTCCACATCGCCGCGGTGCCCGACCAGGACCGCGGCGCGACTTTGGTGATGGTGCTCGCCGCCGACCATCCCGGGCTCTTCTACCGCATCGCCGGCGGCATCCACCTCGCGGGCGGCAACATCATCGACGCGCGCATCCATACGACGCGCGACGGGCTCGCGCTCGACAATTTCCTCGTCCAGGACCCGCTCGGCCGGCCCTTTGCGGAGGCCGGGCAGATCGGCCGGCTGACGCGGGCGATCGAGGATGCGCTCGCCAACCGCCACAAGCTCTTGCCCAAGCTCGAGGCCCGCGCGCTCCCGCGCACCCGCGCCGAGGCCTTCCGCATCGCTCCCAATGTCTTCATCGACAATAAGGCGTCGAACCGCTTCACGGTGATCGAGGTCAATGCGCAGGACCGCCCCGCGTTGCTCAACCAGCTTGCCTATGCGCTCTTCCAGTCGAAGGTCACGGTGCACAGCGCGCATGTCGCGACCTATGGCGAGCGCGCGGTCGACACCTTCTATGTCACCGACCTGATCGGCGACAAGATCGACAGCGCGGCGCGGGTGAAGGCGCTGGAGAAAAGGTTGCTTGAGGCGGCGACAAGCCAGAGCGAGGAAGCGGTGGCGGCTTAGCGGGTCGATCCCCTCCTATTACCGGCAGGGCGCAAGCTATTTGAACTAAGACGTGACGAAGAATCATTCGGCTTGATTGTCGATGCCCCGGCGGTGGGGCGCCGGGGCATCTTTTGGGTTGCAAAGGACCAACTATACAACCCAAATTTCATCGGGCGGGTCTAGGCGCTATCGCCGTCGAGCATCGTAAGCAGGCGCCGTGCGTCCCATCCCTCGCGCAAGCCCAGCCCGTCGTCGAGCTGCCGCTGGAAAGCCAAATCCTCCATGGGCGCGGCAAAAAGATAGCCTTGGCCTACCGAGCAGCCCAGCGCCCGGACGATGGCGCGCTCGGCTTCGGTCTCGATTCCTTCGGCGACGACGCGAATGTCCAGCGCCGCGCCCAGCTTGACGATGCTCTCGACGATCACCCGTTTGGCCGCGCTATGCGCAAGGTCGTGGACGAAGCTGCGATCGACCTTGATCTCGCTGAGCGGAAAACTTTCCAGATACCGCAGGTTGGAGTAGCCGGTGCCGAAGTCGTCGATCGAGATTCCGACGCCCAGGCGCCGCAACCTCTCGAACGCGCGGCGAATCTGCTGCGGCTCGGGAACCATCAGATTTTCGGTCAGTTCCAGCGTCAGCCAATCGGCGCGGCAGCCGGTCTCGTCCAGCACCTGTTCGACAAAGGCCACCATGTCGCGCCGGGTGAATTCGACGACCGACACGTTGAACGAAAAGCGGATCGGCGCGCGGCGGTGGCGGTTGACCTTGACCATATAGGCCGCGAGCGTGCGCAGACCCCAGGCGCCGATGTCGAGAATTGCGCCGGTCTCTTCGGCAACGGCGATGAATCGGCCGGGCTGTTGCAGCCCGAATGCTCCATGATCCCATCGCAGCAGCGCTTCGGCGCCGACGATGTCGCCCGAGTCGAGATCGATCTGGGGCTGATAGTGAAACAACAGCTCCTGGTTCGGAACGGCAACTTGCAGGTCGCTCGCCAGCCGGATGCGATTGCGCGCATCGCGCTCATCGGCTTCGGCATAGGGATGCGGCGGATGCGCCGGCATCGCCTTGGACCGCTGCAACGCGGCGCCGGCCTGCCGAATGAGCTGCAGCGGGTCCGCGCCCGTGAAGCCGACGGTAAAGCCGACGGCGAACTGGGCGGTCAGCGAGGCGCCGGGCAGCACGAAGCGCGGATGCAACAGCGCCAGGACATCGTCGACGACGCTTGCGGCGCGATCGGCATCGTCGAGTTCGAACGCGAGCGTAAAGCTGTTCGTCCCGACGCGCGCAACAGCCGCCGCCGGTAAGGTCGCGAGACGCGCGGCCACCGAACGGAGCAGGGCGTCACCGGCGTCATAGCCGAACCCGTTGTTGACATCATGGAACCGCAAGATGTCGAGCTTGACCAGCAGCAAGGCGGAAGGCGCGGGGACGTCGATCGACGCTAATCGGTCGAGCAGGCCGTAGCGATCGAGCAGGCCGGTCAGCCGATCGATGCCGGGGGCATGAGTGACGTCGCGGATCAGGCCGATGAAATGCGTCACCTGCCCGTCGCCATCGCGAAACGGCACCAGGCGCAGGGCGTTGCGGAACATCGTTCCATCGCGCCGATAGTTGCGGAGTGTCACCGAGCATTCGCGGCCTTCGGCCAGCGCGGCCCGGACTTCGGCGATTTCGGGCTGCAGCCGGTCATTGCCCTGAAGATAGCGGCAATTCTTGCCGATCGCCTCGGCCGCGGCATAGCCGGTGATTGCTTCGAACGCCGGGTTCACATGGACGATGGGGTGCCCTCGCAGGCGCATGTCGGCAACCAGCACGGCATCGCTGACATGGTCGAGGGCCAGCATGGACGCGGCGATGGACGGCGTGGCGCCCTCCGGCCGTTTGGCCAGGCGCGGCCAGCGTATCGGCGTGAAGGCGGACGCACCCCGCGCCAGGCCACGGCCTTCCGCTGTTTGAACCGTCATGACGCGGCGGAGCCTTTGCTGCTGGCAAAGTCCTCGCATCGTCCGGGTTGACTGGTCGCCGTTCTACGTTCGGCTGGATAAACACGCATATGCTGGCCTCCGGTCCGGAACATGCGGACCCGGCGGCGGTGCTTCAACGTCGGCCGGGCGGCTTATCTGGACAAATCGGCGGCGCTTTCGTCGTCGATCGCCTTTCCGGACCCCGCCGTCTGGAATCGCAAACGATATGGCAGCGGCGCAACGCCGATCCGGCGCAGGAAAGCGCGCCGGAGCGTCGTGGTCGATCCAAAGCCGGCGGCAAAGGCAATCGCCTTGATCGGGGCGGTGCTGTTTTCCAGCAGATGCCGGGCTATGTCGACGCGCGTCAGTTCGACATAGGCGGCCGGGTTGATGCCCAGTTCGGCGCGAAACAGCCGGGAAAGATGGCGCGGGCTCACCCCCGCCGCATCGGCAAGCGCCCGCAGGCTCAGGTCCGCGCGCGGGTTTTCCAGGATGTGCAGCCGGATCCGGTCGATGGGACTGGTAGCTGCAGTCTGCGCGGTCAGGGCGGCACTGAACTGCGACTGGCCACCGGGGCGCTTCAGAAAAACGACAAGGCGGCGTGCCACCCACAGCGCGAGCGCACGGCCATGATCCTCTTCGATCAGCGCAAAGGCCAGGTCGATCGCCGCGGTTACCCCGGCCGAGCAAAACACCGGCCCGTCGCGCACGAAAATGCGGTCGGGTTCCACGCGAATGTCGGGAAAGTCGGCGGCCAGACGGTCGGCATACTCCCAATGGGTCGTGGCGCTGCGCCCCGCCAGCATGCCGGTATGCGCGAGCAGGAAAGCCCCGGTGCAGGTCGAACCGTAGCGCCGTGCCGTCTTGGCTTGTTCGCGCAACCACTGCGTGACCGCCGCGCTTGGGCGCGCCGGGACGCCATAGGGTCCAACGATGATCAACGTGTCGCAGTGTGGGGCGGCATCGCCGATGCTGGCATCGGGCAGATATTTCACGCCCGACGCACTCTCCGCCGCGACTCCCTGTTCGGTCACCAGCTGGACGCGATAGCGATCGCCCGCTGCCATCTTGCAGTTCGCTTCGAAAAACGCGTCGCGAATACCGGCGATTTCAAGCAGATGCACTTTGCCGGGAGCGAAGATGGTGATGAGCATGGCCGGAACTCCGCCCGGCAGCGCCGCCGATCGGATACAGAATAGCCCGCTATGGGTCGATCACCTAGCGTGATCGCTGGAATGCGAAAGGTCAGCTTTCGATCTGCCGCTACGTTGCCTGCTCGGTCGGGCAATCTTACCCTCGCAACACCGCCCCCACCTTCGCCGCAGCCGCCACCACCTTGTCCGCAATCGCCTTCAGCTCGGCCTCGGCAAAGCTCTTTTCCGCCGGTTGCAGCACGACTTCGACCGCCAGGCTCACCTGCCCCTCGGGCACGCCCGCGCCCGCGAAGCGGTCGAACAGGCGGGCGTCGACGATCACCGCCTTGTCGGCGCCCTTGACCGCGCGCACCAGGTCGCCCGCCGCCAGCGTCGCGGGCGCCAGGAAGGCGAAGTCGCGGCGCACGGGTTGCAGTGCGGGCGGGGTGAAGGCGCTGCGGGCGGGGCCGCTCGCGCGCTTCGCGGGGATCGCATCGAGAAAGATCTGCATCGCCATCACCGCGCCATCGACGTCGTAATGACGCGCCAGCGAAGGATGCAGCGCGCCGAATTCGGCGAGCACCGCCTTGGGGCCGAGCCGCAGCGTCGCGGCCTGCCCGGGGTGCCAGATGCCCGCCTCGGCGATGGGCTCCATCACCTGCAGCCGGTCGGCGGGCGCGCCCGCGGCGTCGAGCAGCGCCAGCGCGGCGGCCTTGGCGTCATAGGCGTCGAACGCCGCCGCCTTGCCCGCCTGCCAGCCGCGCTCGGCCTTGTTGCCCGCCATCACGATGCACAGGGTCGGATGCTCGGCATCGGCCAGGTAGCGCCGCCCGATCTCGAACAGGCGGATGCTGTCCTGCCCACGATTCTGGTTGCGCGCCGCCGCGGCGAGCAGCCCGGGCAGCAGCGACGGACGCATGACCTTGAGGTCCTCGCTGATCGGATTGGCGAGGCTCCACGCGCCGCCGCCGAAGGGCGCGGCCTCCCGGTCGGAGACGAAGCTCCACGTCACCGCCTCATGATAGCCCGCCGCCGCCGCGGCGCGGCGCAGCCGGCGTTCGAGCAATTGCTCGGGGGTCGCGGTCGGCTTGGCGACGCCGTCCGAGCGGGGCAGCGCGACCGATTCGACCGCGTCGAACCCGGTGATGCGGGTGACTTCCTCGACGATGTCGGGCGCGGCGTCGACGTCGCGGCGCCAGCTCGGCACCGCGATCCGCCATATGCGTCGATCATCTTGCGAAACGGACGCAATCGAGAATCCGAGCGACGTGAGAATTTCTTGTTGATCTCCCTCGGGGATTGCGATGCCGCCGAGCGTCGCCGACAGCGCCGGGTCGTAATCGACCGTCTTCGTCCCGGTGGGCGGCGTGCCCGCCTTGGTCATGACCGACGGCGTGCCGCCGCAGATGTCGAGGATCAGCCGCGTCACGATCTCGGTCGCGTCGCCCAGGAACGACGGGTCGACCCCGCGCTCGAAGCGGCTGCGCGCGTCGCTGGTCAGCGCGAGCGCCTGCCCCGTCAGCGCGATGCGCTCGGGGTTGAAGTAGGCGACTTCGACGAGCACGTCGGTCGTCGTGTCGCTGCAACCCGAATGCTCGCCGCCCATGATGCCCGCGATGTCGTGCACGCCGCGGTCGTCGGCGATCACGGTCATCGTGTCGGTGAGCGTGTAGTCCTTGCCATTGAGCGCGGTGACGGTCTCGCCTTGCTTGGCGCGCCGCGCGACGAGCGGACCGGTCAGCTTGGCGCGGTCGTAGATATGGCTCGGGCGGCCGAGGTCGAACATCACATAATTGCTGATATCGACGAGCGCCGAGATCGAGCGCTGGCCGATCGCTTCCAATCGGCGGCGCATCCATTCGGGCGTGGCGACCGTGTTGTCGATGCCCGCGATGGTGCGGCCATAGAAGGCGGGGCAGGCCTCGGCATCGTCGGTCCGGATTTCAATCGCCATCGGGCCCCGCCCGTCGATCGTCGGCACCGCCAGCGGCTTGAGCGTGCCGAGCCCCGCAGCGGCGAGGTCGCGCGCCAGCCCACGCACCCCCATGCAATCCTGCCGGTTCGGGGTGATCGAGATATCGACTACCGGGTCGGCCGCGCCGCTGTAATCGGCGAAGGGGGTGCCGATGGGGGCGTCGGCGGGCAATTCGATGATGCCGTCATGATCGTCGCCGAGCTCGAGCTCGCGCGTCGAACACATCATGCCGTTCGATTCGACCCCGCGGACCGCTGCGACCTTCAGCTCCATGCCGTTCGCGGGCACCACCGCGCCGGGCAGGCCGAGCACGCCGACGAGGCCGGCGCGCGCATTGGGGGCGCCGCACACGACGGTCAGCGGCGCACCGCCGTCACCCGTGTCGACGGTCAGCACCTGCAACTTGTCCGCCTGCGGATGTTTCTCGGCGGTCAGCACGCGCGCGACGCGAAAACCGGCGAGTTTCTCGGCCGGATTCTCGACGCCTTCGACCTCGTGGCCGATGCGGTTGAGCGTGGCGACGACATCGGCGACGGTGAAATCACCATCCAGATGTTCGCGCAGCCAGTCGAGGGTGATCTTCATGCCGAAATCCCCCCGCTGAGCGTCGGGACCGACAGCGCGCCGAACCCGTAATGGGCGAGCCAGCGCAGGTCGCCGTCGAAGAAGGCGCGGAGGTCGTCCATGCCATATTTGAGCATCGCGAGCCGGTCGACCCCGACCCCGAAAGCAAAGCCCTGCCACACATCGGGATCGAGCCCGCAGTTCGCGATCACGCGGCGGTTGACCATCCCGCTGCCGAGCAATTCCATCCACGCATGGCCGTCGTCATCGCCGTTGCCGCCGACGATCCGGCGGCCTTTTTCCTGCTTGTAGCCGACATCGACCTCGGCCGAGGGCTCGGTGAAGGGGAAATAACTCGGCCGCAGGCGCAGCACGATGTCGTCGGTCTCGAAATAGGCCTTGAGGAAGGTCTCGAGCGTCCATTTGAGGTGCCCCATATGGATGCCGCGGTCGATGACGAGACCCTCCACCTGGTGGAACATGGGCGTGTGCGTCGCGTCGCTGTCGCTGCGATAGACGCGGCCGGGCGCGATGATCCGGATCGGCGGCTCCTGGCTCATCATCGTGCGGATTTGCACCGGCGAGGTGTGCGTGCGCAGCAGCATCTTCTGGCCCTCGGCGTTGGCGTCGGGGAAGTAGAAGGTGTCGTGCATCGCGCGCGCCGGATGCGTCTCCGGAATGTTGAGCGCGGTGAAATTGTGCCAGTCGTCCTCGATCTCGGGGCCCGTCGCGACCGCGAAACCCATGTCGGCGAAGATTTCGGCGAGCTCGTCCATGACCTGGCTCACCGGATGTACGCTGCCGCGCGGGCTCGCTGCGGCGGGGAGCGTCATGTCGAGCGTCTCGCCCGCGAGCTTGGCTTCGAGCGCCGCGCTTTCGAGCGCCGCCTTGCGCGCGGCGAGCGCCGCGGTGACGGTTTCGCGCAGCGCGTGGATCTGCGGACCGACGCTCTGGCGCTCCTCGGGACTCATGCCGCCCAGCGTCTTCAAAAGGCCGGTAACGCTGCCCGCCTTGCCGAGCACGGCGACGCGCAGCGCCTCGATGGCGTCGAGGTCGCTCGCAGCGGCGATCGCGCCGGTCAACTCGGCCTGCATGGCCTGATAATCGCTCATTGTCGGTCTTCCTGCGGCGGCGGAATAGCCGCGCTTTATTGCGGCGCCGCTTGCACCGAACGGGCCCCAAGGGTCAACCCCGAAGGGCTAGTTGGCGGGCTTGTGGAGCCCCTGCACCGGCGCCCCCGCGGCCGCTGCACGCGCGAGCGCTGCGGCGCCGAGGATCGGTTTGGGCCGCGCGGCATAGGCGCGCGGGCTCATCCCCATGAAACGCTGGAAATCGCGCGTGAACTGCGCCTGATCGTAATAATGATAATCGAGCGTATCAATCCACGCCATCGACGGGTCGAGCATGAAGCGCGCGAGGCTGCGCAGGAAGCGCTGGCGGCGCAGCAGCAATTTGGGCGCAAAGCCGAAGGCGCGGCGCGACAGCCGCTCGACCGAGCGTTCGGAGAGGCCGAGCTTTCCGGCCAGCTCGCCGACGCTGCCGAGGTCGTCGTCGACGAGCGCGCTATGCGCCGCGAAGATCGCGGGATCGTCGCGCGGCGCGCCTGTGAGCTGCGCGACGAAATAATCGTCGATCGTCTTCGCCCCTGCCTCGACGTCGTTCGCGCCGCGCAGCCGTTCGGCGAGCGGAACATAATCGGCGAACGCCGGATGCACCGCGGCGTCGCAGAAGCGGTCGGCGAGGTCCTCGGCCGAGAGCGCGAAGAATTTCGCCCACCCCGCGGGCAATATGCCGATGCCCCAGGTCCGCATGCTGCCGACCGAAAAATAAGTCGCCTTGCTCGTCGGGCCCGACACGTTGAACGCCGGCGCGGGCGCGACCGGGGCGTCGCCGATCGCGCTCTGCGTCGTTTCGCCCTCGATGAAGCGCATATTCGCCCATTCGGGGTGGAGATAATCCTCGATGCGTGTGCCCGGCGGAACCGCGACCTCGGTCAGATAGATGATGCTGGCGTAGGGGCGCAGCGCGTCGGACACAGGAAAGAACCGCGTCTCCACGCGCATCGTGCCGCTGGGGTCCGAGGGATTGGTCCTATCCGTCATGACGCCGCACCCATCGCAGCTATGCGTAAAAAAACAACAGGCTACGCGCTCTGCGTGTCGGGTTTTTACAATTTTTTGGACCCCGACGACCGCATATGTCGCGTCAACGAACACTTCCACCTGCCGGCGGCTTTCTGCGACCCACGGCTATTCGGTACGGAGGGAGGGGGGCGATGAATCGGTCACGATCATCGTCGGAGCGGCGCGAAGGGCAACCTTCGCGCCGTTTCTGATTCCGTGCATCCCAAATGGCAGACACGAAAAAGGGCGGCCCCTCGCGGGACCGCCCTCTATTCGTTCAGCGATGCCGGAAGGTTCAGGCTGCTTTGGGCAGCGCCGCCTTCGCCTGCGCGATGACGGCCGCGAAGATGCCGCCTTCGTTCATCGCGAGATCGGCCATGACCTTGCGGTCGAGGTCGATACCGGCCAGCTTCACGCCGTGCATGAACTGCGAATAGGTCAAGCCTTCGGCGCGGACCGCGGCGTTGATGCGCTGGATCCAGAGCGCCCGGAAGCTCCGCTTCTTAACCTTGCGGTCGCGATAGGCATATTGACCGGCCTTTTCGACCGCCTGCTTGGCGATACGAATGGTGTTCTTGCGACGGCCGTAATAGCCCTTCGCCTGTTCCAATACGCGCTTGTGCTTGGCGCGCGTGGTGACGCCGCGTTTGATGCGTGACATGGTCTAGCGCTCCTTACTTCAGGCCATAGGGCGCCCAGAGGCGCACATGGGCCGCGTCCGAATCGCTGAGCACGCTGGTGCCGCGGTTGGTGCGGATATATTTCGAGTTATGCGAAATCAGGCGGTGGCGCTTGCCGGCGACGCCGTGCTTCACCTTGCCCGAGGCGGTGAATTTGAAGCGTTTCTTCACACCGCTCTTGGTCTTCATCTTGGGCATTTTGGTCTCCTTTTGAAGTCCGTTTGCGTATCGACCTGGCAGCCCTTTCAGCCAGCCGGTACAATCGGAAGCGGGGCGCTTAGCCGCGCGGGCGCGGAAAAGCAAGCGATTCGGCGCAAAGAGGAACGATGTCCGTACCCGCGGATTATCGGCTGATGGATGTGCGCTCCGGCCCATTGGCCCCGGCGGCCGATCCCACTGCGACCGAACGCGGTGCCGGGGACGATTCGCATTGGAGCGCGCGTCCGAAACGCTGGGCGCGTACGGCCTGGACCCCCGCCTGGCTCGCTAAGCGCCCGCGCGCGCTGCGTATCGCGATCCGCAGCGTCGCCATCCTGATGCTCACCCTTTTCGCGATCTGGCTGATCCTCTTTGTCACCAAGGGCCGCTTCCTGAAAGGCCCGTTCGAGCGCTTCGCGACGTCGCAGCTCGAGCGCCAGGTCGACATCGGCGGCGATTTCCAGCTCTATTTCGCGCCGTTCAACGTCAAATTCTACGCTGAGGATATCCGCATCGCCAACCCCGCCTGGGCGCGCGAGAAGCAGTTCTTCACCGCGAAGACGGTCGATACGCGGCTTTCCACCTTTCGGTTGATCTTCGGGGATCGCATCCTGCGCTTCGCCAATCTCGACGGCGCGCGCGTCGCGCTCGAATGGGATGCGGGCAACAAGCGCAACAGCTGGACCTTCGGCGACCCCGACGCGCCGCCAGAGCCGCTCGAGCTGCCGGTCATCCAGCGCGCAGCGATTACCGACAGCGGCGTCACCTACCGCGACCCGCGGCTCCGCCTGTTCGCCGATATCGATATCGACACGGTGAAGGCGAGCGAAAGCCGCCTCGACGAGACGATCGGCTTTTCGGGACGCGGAACGATGCGCGCCCAGCCTTTCACCCTGACCGGCAGCCTCGCCTCGCCGAACGAGACCCTCGCGGGCGGCAAGAACAAGCTGACGCTCCACGCGGTCGGGCTGGGCAACACGCTCGATGTCGCGGGGACGCTTCCGGGACCGACCGAGCTCGAAGGCGCCGATCTGAAGATGCAGGCGCGCGGCGCCAATCTGTCGCGATTGTTCGATTTCCTCGGCGTCGCGATTCCCGATACGCGCCGCTACCGCGTCACCTCGGCGCTGACCTATGAAGATGAAATCTGGAAGCTCAGCGGGATCAAGGGTGTGTTTGGCGACAGCGATCTCGCGGGGTCGCTCGCGGTCAGCCAGCCCGGCGGCCGCGTCCATCTGAAGGCCGACCTCGTCACGCGCTCGCTCAACATCATCGATGCGGGGCCGTTCGTCGGCTATGAAGTGGACCGGCTCGACAAGATGGGCACCGGCGGGGCGATCAAGATCGTCGGGGGCCGTCCGCGTGTCCTGCCCGACTCCCCGCTGCGCGCCGACGCGCTCAAACGCTTCGATGCGGATCTGCGCTACAAGGTCGCGCGGGTTCGGGCCGAAAGTTTCCCGGTCAGCAACGTCGATCTCACGCTGTCGCTCAAGCGCGGGCTCATGGAAATGAAGCCGCTCACGTTCCTGCTCGCCGGCGGCAAGGTGGCGAGTACCATCTCGATCGATTCGCGGCCCGCCGTCGTCCGTACCGCCTATGACATCCGCCTCTCGCCCACCCGGCTGGGAACCTTGCTCGCGCGGTTCGGGGTGGAGGAATCGGGGACGACCGGGACCGTTAGCGGGCGTATTCAGATGGTCGGCCATGGCGACAGCCTGCGCCAGTCGCTTGCCAGTTCGAACGGCCGGATTGCCTTTGTCCTGCCACAGGGCAGCTTCTGGACTCGTAACATCCAGCTTGCCGAACTCGACGTCGGCACGTTCGTGCAGAAACTGTTCGAGGACAAGCTGAAGAAGCCGGTGCAAATCAATTGCGGGGTCATCGCCTTCACGGTGCGGAACGGCGTTGGCGCCGCCGACCCGATCCTCATCGATACCGAGAAGAATGTCGTCCTCGGGCGCGGCGGTTTTTCTTTCCGGAGCGAAGCGATCGACATGGCGGTGCGTGCCGACGGAAAGAAGTTCAGCCTGTTTTCGGGCCAGTCGCCGGTTGCGGTCGGCGGCTATTTCGCTGCGCCCAGGATCGACCCTATCAGCGACCAGCTGCTTGGCCGTGCCGGCGCCGGGCTCGGGCTGGCGATCGTCGCCACGCCGGTGGCTCTTATCATTCCCTTCGTCGATCCGGGCGACGCCAAATCGGCGCAGTGCGGCCCGGTGCTCGCCGGCGCGACCGCCGCGGCGCAGCGCACGACCAAAGGCAAGCCGCGCGACGACGTCGGCAAGGGCACGACGGCGAAGTCCGAGGATGGCAAGCAGAGCGCCGACGGCAAGAAGGAACAGCGCAAGAAGTTCCTTGGGATCTTCTAAGCTCTCTTGCGCTTCGCCTTCAGCATGAAGGCCGGCAGGACGATGGCGGCGGCGATCGCCGCATAAGCGTGCAAACCGTAATTGCTGCCCATTTCTTACGCGATAGTTGGGCCGACGTGCGGATCATGCCATTCCAAAATGGGGCCGACCGCCCCAACAATGCCAAAGAGCCACAGCGCCAGTCCGGCCCAAAGCCGCCATTGTCCGGCCAGGATCGCCAACGCGGCGAAAATGGCCGTGCCGATCCAGATATCGGCAACGCTTGCTTCCTTGTCGCTGACCTCGGCCCAGGACGGCGCGGCCAGCATGGCTGCCAATATAATCGACGTTCCAAAGCGTGTTAATGCGCGCACGCCAGCCCCTCGACCACATCCTCGAGCCGCGCGGGATCGCCGAGCGCGATGACATGGCCGCTGCTGTCGGCGTTGAGCGGGTCGCCGTTCCAGTCGCACATCGTGCCGCCCGCGCCTTCGACGACGGGCACCAGCGCGGCGAAATCGTGGAGCTTCAGCCCCGCCTCGACGACGAGGTCGATATGGCCGCTCGCGAGCAGGCCATAATTATAGCAGTCGCCGCCGAAGACCATGCGCTTGTGCGAAGTCTGCGCGGCGAGCGCCATGAAATGCTCGCCGTCGTGATCGCTGAAATATTGCGGTCCGGGGGTCGCGAGCACGGCGTCGGCCAGTTCGCGGCACGTCCGCGTGCGCGCCGGCTTGCCGTTGAACAAGGTCGGTTGCCCCATCGCGCCGACCCAGCGTTCGCCCGCGATCGGCTGGTCGATGATGCCCAGGATCGGCCAGCCGTCCTGCAGCAGCGCGATCAGCGTGCCGAAGATCGGGCGCCCCGCCATGAAGCTCACCGTGCCGTCGATCGGGTCGAGTACCCATTGGCGCACCGCCTCGGGGCGTTCGCTGCCAAACTCTTCGCCGATGATGCCGTCGCGCGGCGCCTCGGCCGCGAGCAGGCTGCGCATGACCGCCTCGGCGCCGCGGTCGGCCTCGGTCACCGGCGAGGCGTCGGCCTTGGCCTCGGACTGATAGGCCGCGCGGAACAAGGGTCGGATGGCGGCGCCGGCGGCATCGGCGAGGCGATTGGCGAGCGCGAGATCGGAGGAGAGCGACATGTCAGCGGCGATAGTCCCATTGGCCGGCGTTGAGCCCGATGCCCTCGCCGAAGGTGATCAGATTGCCGTCGGGGTCGCGCACCCAGAATTCGCGCTGGCCATAAACATGGTCGCGCGGCGGTCCCCAGCGGTCGTCGGAAAGCGTGGCAAGCGCGGGATGGAGTTCGCCGAAGAGCGCCTGCGCATCGGCGATATCGACATAGGCGTGGCTGCACCCCGGGGGGTTGCGCCCACCGTCGTCGAGCTGGAGCAGGCGAAAGGCGATGCGCTCGCGCTCGATATAGGCATAGCCGCCATCGTGCACATGCACGGTGAAGCCGAGGATATCGCGGTAGAAGGCGAGCGCAGGCTCCATCGCGGCGACGCCGAGGAAGGGCGTCACCTGGATGAAGGGCGGGTTGTCGGTCATCAGTCGAAGAGCGAGGAGACGCTTGTTTCGTCGGCGATGCGCTTGATCGCCTCGCCGAGCAGCGGCGCGACGGTCAGCGCGCGGACCTTTTTGCTGTCGTTCACCGCGTCGGTCGGCTGGATCGAATCGGTGATGACCAGCTCGGTGAGCTCGCTCGCCTCGACGCGCGCGACCGCGCCGCCCGACAGGACGCCGTGGGTGCAATAGGCGACGACGCCCTCGGCGCCCGCGGCCTTCAAAGCGCCCGCGGCGTTGCAGAGGGTGCCCGCCGAATCGACGATATCGTCGATCAGGATGCAGAAGCGGCCCTTCACGTCGCCGATGATGTTCATCACCTCGGATTCGCCGGCGCGCTCGCGGCGCTTGTCGACGATCGCCAGCGGCGCGTTGTCGAGGCGCTTGGCGAGCGCCCGCGCGCGCACCACGCCGCCGACGTCGGGCGACACGACCATCAGATTCTTGCCGCCGAAGCGCGCCTGGATGTCGGCGCTCATCACCGGCGCGGCGTAGAGGTTGTCGGTCGGGATGTCGAAAAAGCCCTGGATCTGCCCGGCGTGCAGGTCGATCGCGAGCACGCGGTCGGCGCCCGAGGTGGTGATCAGGTTCGCGACGAGCTTCGCCGAGATCGGCGTGCGCGGGCCGGGTTTTCGGTCCTGCCGGGCATAGCCGAAATAGGGGACGACCGCGGTGATGCGCTTTGCCGAGGCGCGGCGCAGCGCGTCGTTGATGATCAAGAGCTCCATCAGATTGTCGTTCGCCGGGAAATTGGTCGGCTGGACGACGAAGACGTCTTGGCCGCGGACATTTTCGTGAATCTCGACGAACACTTCCTCGTCGGCGAAGCGGCGCACGCTGGTGTCGGTCAGCGGCAGCTCGAGATAGTCGGCGATGGCGCGGGCCAGCGGCAGGTTGCTGTTGCCGGAGATCAATTTCATGGGGTGCGACGCCCTTTCGCGCGGGATGGATGCGCGCCCCTTAGCCAGCACGGGCGCGAAGGGGAAGGCCTGTTGTCGCGCGAACGCGGCAATCGATGCTTATTCGCCCGGGTCGACGACCCGCCAGCGGCCCTGCTTGCGCTGCAATCGCACCGATGCGGCTTCCCACGCGCCGAAGTCGCTGTCGAAAAAGCCGTTGGTGCGCCGATCGTAACGGCAGGCATAATCCTGCCCGGCGACGGGTTCGCAAACGGTGCTTCGCGTTTCGACCTCGGGGGCGAATTCGGCGTACAGCCTGCCATCGCGCGTCGGGCTGGCATAGGGGCCGATCACGCGTGACCTCGATCGCCTGGATATCGCTCGCGCCGGGCGCGGCGACGGCGAGCAGGGCGATCAGCATCGACATCGGTCGGCCTTAGCATGAGTCGGGGGCGGACGCAGCGGCGATGTTCTGTCCCCTTTGTCGCTTCGTGGCTTCGTGCGAGCCCCCCATCCGGCAACCGCGGTTTTGCGGCCTTTGTCGACGGGACATGCGGCGAGCGCCGGATTTGTTTCGGGCAAAGACGCAAAGACACGAAGATGTCGCGCATCGCCGATCCGGGGTCCCGCTTAGCGGCGTCGAACAGCGGGACCCCGGGTCAAGCCCGGCGTGACGTGGGATGTAGAGGCGGGTTTGGGGCGGGAGCGGACATCTTAATCCTCCCTGCGGCGTAGCCGTGGGGAGGGGGACCACCCGCAGGGTGGTGGAGGGGTGCGGGAGGTCATACGCCGAGTTCGGCTGCACGCACCCCTCCACCATGCTTCGCATGGTCCCCCTCCCCATCGCTTCGCGACAGGGAGGATTAGGAGCGTCCGTTTCCTACCCCAAAGCCGCCCCCTCCTCCGCCGCCGGCCCCGATGGGTTGAAATCCGGGTGGTTGGTCCTAAACCCGCTGGCATGACCTCCCCCGCGCAGCAGCTCACCATCGTGATGGCCCAGATGACCCAAGTGGTCGGCGACCTCGCCGCCAATGCCGACGCGATGCGCGCTGTCCGGGCACGCCACCCGGGCGTCGACCTGATCCTCTATCCCGAGCTCCAGCTGATCGGTTATCCGCCCGAGGATCTGGTGCTCAAGCCCGCGCTCGCCGAGCGCGCGGCGAAGCTGCTCGCCGAACTCGCCGCTGAAACCGTCGACGGTGGCCCCGCGATGCTCGTCGGCTCGGTCGAATGGGAGGCGGGCAGCCTCTACAATATCGTCGCGCTGCTCGATGGCGGCCGGATCGTCGCCAAGCGGCGCAAGCACGAGCTGCCCAATTACGGCACCTTCGACGAGAAGCGCATCTTCGCCCCCGGCCCGCTGCCCGATGTCGTCGCGTGGCGCGGGGTCAAGCTCGGCCTGCCGATCTGCGAGGACGGCTGGCTGCCGACGGTGTGCGGGCATCTGGCGGGGCAGGGCGCCGAGCTGCTGATCTCGGTCAACGGCAGCCCCTATGAGATCGACAAGGACGAGCGGCGCCTCAGCCAGGTTTTCGCGGCGCGCGTCGCCGAAACCGCGCTGCCGGTGATCTTCCTCAACCGCATCGGCGGGCAGGACGAGATCGTGTTCGACGGCTGCTCCTTCGTGCTGAACGGCGACGGGACGACGGCGCACCGGCTGACCGACTGGGAGGCGGAGGAACGCGTCACGCATTGGACGAAGGGCTCGGCGGGATGGACTTGCGAACCCGGCGCGATCGCCGAATGGGAGGCGCATCCCGCCGATATCTACAGCGCGATGATCCTGAGCCTGCGCGACTATGTCGAGCGCAACCACTTCCCGGGCGTGGTGCTCGGGCTGTCGGGCGGGATCGATTCGGCGATCTGTGCCGCGATCGCCGCCGACGCGCTCGGCCCCCACAAGGTGTGGTGCGTGATGCTGCCGAGCCGCTTCACGGGGCAGGCGAGCCTCGACGATGCCGCGGGCTGCGCGGCGATGATCGGCTGCCGCCTCGACACGATCCCGATCGCGCCCGCGGTCGACGCCTTCGATACGATGCTTTCGGACAGCTTCGCCGACCGGAATGTCGATACGACCGAAGAAAATGTCCAGTCGCGCATCCGCGGCGTGACGCTGATGGCGCTCAGCAACAAATTCGGCCCGATGCTGCTGACGACGGGCAACAAGAGCGAGATGAGCGTCGGTTATGCGACCATCTATGGCGACATGGCGGGCGGCTACAACCCGCTGAAGGACGCGTACAAGATGACGGTCTTCGCGCTCGCCAAGTGGCGCAACGAGACTATCCCGCGGCTGTCGCGCAATCGCGTGACGCCTATCATGCCCGACACGATCATCACCAAGCCGCCGAGCGCCGAGCTGCGCCCCGACCAGAAGGACGAGGACAGCCTGCCGCCTTACGCCGATCTCGACCGCATGCTGCAAATGCTCGTCGAGGAGGAAAAGAGCGTCGACGATGTCGTCGCGACATATGGTTTCGATCGCGATACGGTGGCGCGGATCGAGCGTCTGCTGGCGATTGCCGAATATAAGCGCCGCCAGGCGCCGCCGGGGGTCAAGCTCTCGACGCGCAATTTCGGGCGCGACCGCCGTTATCCGATCACCCACGGTTTCCGAACGGGTTGACGCGCCAAAAAGGGGAGAGGAAATGGCTTTTGTCGGACCGCAAGTGTCGCCCGCGCGCGCTGCGACCGCGATGGAGGCACTGCGCATCACCGTCGCGCTGCTGATCCTGATCCACGGGGTCTACCGGCTGACGATGGGGCTCGTCGAACCCTTCGGGACATGGCTGGACAGCATCGGCCTTCCCTATAGTTATGGCTGGGCGATGGCGGTGACGCTCTACGAGCTTATCGGGCCCGCGCTGATGCTGGTGCGGCGCTGGACCAGCCTCGCCGCGCTCGGCCATGCCGCGATCCTGACGCTCGGCGCGATCCTCGTGCACCTCCCCGCGGGCTGGTTCGTCGTCGGCGCGGGGCGCAACGGGGTCGAGTACAGCGTGCTGCTTATCGCCGCGCTGCTCGCGATCGCCTGGGCCTGGTGGCCGCTGCGACCGGCGGGGGCGGCGGCGACGCGGCACTGACCGGCGCAGCGTCGCGCGCGGGTTTGGCGGCGTAAAGCGCGGCGTCGGCGACGCGCATCAGCTCGAGCAGGTTGACGCCGTCGGCTGGCGCCGCGGCGAGCCCGGCGGTGGCGCCGATGCGGATCGGCTGGCCGTCGATGGGGAAGGGCGGGGCGAGCGCGGCGAGCAGCGCGCTGGCGCGTACGTCGAGCGCGGTGGCGTCGCCATCGGGCAGCAGGATCGCGAACTCGTCGCCGCCGATGCGCGCCACCGTGGCGCCCTCGCCTGCATGCGCGCGCAGGCGACCGCCGATGGCAATGAGCAGCCGGTCTCCCGCGGCGTGGCCGTGGCGGTCGTTGACCGGCTTGAACCCGTCGAGGTCGAGCAGGATCAGCGCCGCGCCCGCACCGCCCTCGGCGAACATCTCGTCGGCGGCCATGTGCAGCGCGCGGCGGTTGGCGAGCCCGGTCAGCGGGTCGGTCATCGCCTGGCGCTGCAGGCGGCGGCGGAGCAGCAGCATCTCGACCTGCTGCGCATGCTGGTCGGACACCAGCCGGATCAGGAAAACGACCGCGAGCAGGACGATCGCGACCGCGATCTGGTCCATGCGGTTGCCTGTGGCGAGCAGCGACACGACGATGGGGGCGAGCCCCGCGCCGAGCACCGCGAGCGTCGCGCCGCGCACCGAGGCGAGGCAGAAGGCGGTGGTGAGCGTGCCCATCACCATGAACATCGGATAATAGCTGCGCTGGCCGGGTTCGGCGAGCAGCCAGCTCGCCGCGGTCCAGGCGCCGCACAGCGCCGCGATCGGCACCGCGATCAGGGCAAGCCGCGCGGTCAGGCGGCGCGCGGCGGCAGCGGTCATCGGCCGCGACCGGCTGCGCAGCCAGTGGACGAGCCGCACGGCGGAGATGACGATGGCGGTGAGCGGCATGCCGTAGCGGATCAGCCAATGCGCCTCGCCCGCCGCGGCGAGCATCGCGACCGCGACCACCGCGATCATCGTGGCATAGAGGATCGGTACCAGCACCTGCAGCCGTGCGACGCGCGCGAGCGCGAGCTCGTCGGCAATCGCCGCCGGTACGCGCGGCCACAGCCGCGAGCGCCATCCCCTCGTTTCACCCTCCATCGCGCCGGGCTAGCGGCAAAGCGCGAAGAAGCGGTTAATCGCGGCGGGGCGGCGCAAGAGATGGGTAAAGAGGGGGGCAAGTTGATGGTCGCCACACTGCGATCATTGCGGCTATAGGCGCGACCATGACCGTCACCACGCGTTTCGCCCCCTCGCCGACCGGCAGCCTCCACGTCGGCAATGTCCGCACCGCGCTCCACAATTGGCTGTGGGCGCGCAAGCATGGCGGGCGTTTCCTGTTGCGCATCGACGACACCGACCTCGAGCGCTCGAAGGAGGAATATGTCGCGGGGATCCGCGCCGATCTCGCGTGGCTCGGGCTCGATATCGACGGCGAGGAACGCCAGTCGGCGCGCTTCGCGCTTTACGAGGCCGAGTTCGAGAAATTGAAGGCGGCGGGGCGCGTCTATGCCTGTTACGAGACCCCCGAGGAGCTCGACATCCGCCGCAAGGTGCTACTTTCGCGTGGGCTGCCGCCGGTCTATGAGCGCAAGCCCGAGGGCGCGCCGGTCCCCGAGGGCGTGGCGCCGCACTGGCGTTTCCGTCTCGACCATGAGGCGGCGATCATATGGACCGATCTGGTACGCGGGTCGCAGCATTTCGAACCAAAGACTATGTCCGACCCAGTGGTGCGCCGCGCCGACGGCAGCTGGCTCTATCTGCTGCCCAGCGTCATCGACGATGTGGCGATGGGCATCTCGCATGTGGTGCGCGGCGAGGACCATGTGTCGAACACCGCGGCGCAGATCCAGATGTTCGAGGCACTCGGCGCAAAGCCGCCCGCATTCGCGCATGAGGCGCTGCTCGTCGGGACCGAGGGCAAATTGTCGAAGCGCCTGTGCTCGCTCGGCATGGCGGCCTTGCGCGAACAGGGGATCGAGCCGGTCGCGCTCGTCGCGCTGCTTGCGCGCCTCGGCACCAGCGATCCGGTCGAGCCTGTCACCACTGCCGCGCCGCTGATCGACACGATCGATTTCGCGCATTTCGGTCGCGCCCCCGCGCGCTTCGACGAGGCCGAACTGGCGCTGCTCAACCAGAAGATCGTGCATCAGCTGGACCATGGCGACGTCGCCGCCCGGCTCCCCGCCGCGATCGACGCCGCGCGCTGGCACGCGATTCGCCCCAATCTGATGACCGTCGCCGAAGCTGCCGACTGGGTCGCGGTGTTCGACGGGCCGTTCGCGCCGCCGCCCGCCGCCGCTGAGGATCGCGCCGTGCTCGAAGCCGCGGCGGCCGCGGCCCCCGGCATCGACTGGGGCGTCGACCCCTGGCACGCGCTGACCGGCGCGGTGAAGGACGCGACCGGCGCCAAGAGCCGCGCGCTGTTCCTGCCGCTGCGCCGCGCGCTCACCGGCCGCGACCACGGCCCCGACATGGCCGAACTGCTGCCGCTGATCGCGCAGGAGCAGGCGGTGGCGCGGCTTTCGGCGTAAGCTTCTCTCAGCGTCGCCGCCTTGCCGACCTTTCCGCTTGACAATTGTGGGGATGTTATAATATCACATCATTCCGACCTGGCCGACAGCAGCACAAGCGCGGCGGCCCGGGGTCGCTCACGGCAAGGAGAGAGGCCATGACCCTGATACCGATGCTTTCGTCCGTCCTGTCGGCACGCCGAACCGCAGTGCCCGCCGGACCCGACCTGTTGCAGCGCGGCGGTTACAACCCGGGCGCCGGGCATCGACCTGCCGCCGCGGCGATCGCGATCGGCCTGTCCGCGGCGCTGCTCGTCGCGGTCGCGCTGTCGCCGATGATCATCGAACCCAAGCCGATCGTCGAGCCGACCATCGGCACGCTGATCGAACTCGACAAGCCGGTGCCGCCGCCCCCCGACCCCACCGACCAGGCGCTGCCGCCGCAAAGCGCGCTGTCCGCGGCTCCGCCGCTTGTCCCGACGCCGCCGACGAGCGACTTCACCGCCCCGGTGCTGCCCCCGATTCCGGTGCCGCCGACTGCCGAGCCGGGGCCGGTCTCGATCCCCGAAACGCCGCCCGCGCCGCCGCCCAAGCTGGTGCTCGCGCAGCTCGACCAGCGCTATATCGGCGGTTTCCAGCCCGACTATCCGCCGCGCGAGCAGCGCGAGGGGATCGAAGGTGTGGCGAAGGTCCGGGTGCTGATCGGCGCCGACGGCAAGGTGAAGCAGGTCGAACTGGTCAGCAGCGACAGCCCCGGTTTCTTCGAGGCGACCAAGCGGCGCGCGCTCGCCAAATGGCGCTTCAAGCCCGCGACGCGCGGCGGGGTCGCCGAGGAAAGCTGGAAGGAGATGACGGTGCGGTTCGAAATCCGCAACGCCTGACTCTCCCCCGGGCGGGCGGCGGCCGCGCACCTGACACCGGCCGTCGTTCGTTCGTTTCGCTTGACATAAGCGCCGAATCCCGTCAGAGGCGCGCGCTTATCGGGGGCGGCGTGCTTGCGCGCTGCCCTGTTGTTTTTCACACCATCAGTCGGGGCCAACCGTCCCGCGCGCCGCGACCGCCACCGGTTTCTGCGTCAAATTTTCGAGGAACAGGGCCATGGCCAAGCCGACGACCGTCAAGATCAAGCTCGTGAGCACCGCCGACACCGGCTTCTTCTACGTCACCAAGAAGAACCCGCGCACGATGACCGAGAAGATGGCGCAGCGCAAATATGACCCCGTCGTGCGCAAGCATGTCGAGTTCAAGGAAGCCAAGATCAAGTGATGCATTTCTCCGTGCGCTAATAGCGCGCGGGCCGGAAATGCATCGTCCCGCGAAAGCGGGGATCGCGATCCCGAAGGGCGGCCGTTGCGCCGCCCTTTTTCGTGCGCGCGGGAAGGGGCGGGTTCGGGGTGGTTTCCAAGCCGGCCTCCATTTCCGTTCGACACGAACGGGATTTATAACTTGGCTCGGCAGTTGGCGCCCAAAACCCCGCCACCCCTCACCCCTCACCCCTCGCGCAACGGGCGCCGCGCGACGTCGTTCTCGATGATGTTGCGGATCGCGATCATCGTCGTGAAGCTGTGCACGCCCCTGTCCTCGCCCAGCGCGCGGCGGGTGAAGCGGTCGTAATCTTCCATCGTCCCGACCTGGACCTTGAGCAGGAAGTCATCCTCGCCGGTGACATCCCACGCGCCGGTGATTTCGGGGTGGCGGACAATCTCGCGCGCGAAATGGTCCATAGTCTGCGGCCCCGCCTGCTGCATCCGGACGAGCACATGCATGGTCAGCGCCGAGCCGGTCAGCGCTGGATTGACCACCGCGATATCGGCGACGATTACCTTCTCGTCGCGCAGCCGCCGCAGGCGGCGCAGCACCGCCGACAGCGACAGTCCGACCTTGTCGGCGAGCACCCGCGCGGGCTGTTGATTATCCTCGCGCACCAGCGCGAGCAGGCGGCGGTCGAAGATGTCGAGATCGGGCATTTTTCGCATGAATCGCCCTATAGCGCGAAAATTGGTCGCAGATATGATCAATTTCAGCGCCAATCGCCGCGCAGGCGGGCGTATAAAAATCGCGTCCGGGCCGCCCTCCCCACCCTTGCCGGCCCGGACACAGGAGACACCCCATGACTCATGCCCGTAACGAATCGAACTGGATCGCCAGGCTCTACGCCGCGCTGGTCGAGGCCTCGGCGACCGCCGTCGCAGTGCACTATGACGCGCCGTGGAAGCGGGCGAATTGCGATAGAGCCGCTAAGGTCTGAGCGGTCCGACGGCCAATGCGGACCATGTACCGCCGACGCGCGGTCAACGATTATCCCTGCTATTCGGTATAGGAAAATGGCGGGAGCGCTCCGGCAATGGCCACTTTCGCGCTGAGATGTAGCGGGACCGCCTGGCCCAGTGCAAAGAGTTGGTCGTCGGAAACGGCAGGAAGTATCAGCACAGCCAAGCCTTCATCGTCGCGCTCGACCCTTATAGGCGGATAGCCGCGCTCGGCGAGATAGGCCACTGCCTGTTCTGCATTCTCGGGCAGAACGCAAAATCGTATCGACGTCGGCTTAGCCATATGGTCTCCCAATCAAGCGAAAGCCCCCACGCTCTCGATGAACTTGATCACCGAAATCGGTTTCGAGACATAGGCCTCGGCCCCTGCGGCGCGGATCTGGTCCTCGTCGCCCTTGCCGGCATAGGCGGTGACCGCCATGATCGGCACTTCGCGCAGCATCAGGTCGGCCTTCATCTGGCCGATCAGTTCGAGCCCGCTGACGTGCGGCAGCTGGATGTCCATGATGATCAGGTCGGGGGTCAGCTCGCGCGCCTTGTCGAGCGCATCGCGCCCGTCGCGCACCGGATGTGCGCTATAGCCATGGGCGTTGAGCAGATCGCAGAACAGGCGCAGGTTGAGTTCATTATCCTCGACCACCAATATGGTCTTGCCCATGATTAATCGCTTCCCCACCTTGTATCTGCGGCCCGTTTAGGCGAAGCGGCCCGCGGAAACAATCGCTGCGACCGGAAAGCCGGGGAAGGAAGGATCGCCCTTGCACGATGCCGACGAAGCGCTGGCGCTGAACGCGCTGGGCTGGATCCTGACCGACGAGCCGCGCGCCGAACGGCTGGTCGCGCTCACCGGGCTGGCGCCCGAGACCTTGCGCGAATCGCTCGGCGAACGGACGACGCTTGCGGCGATCCTGTCGTTTCTGACCGCGCATGAGGCCGACCTCGTCGCTTGCGCTGTCGGGCTCGACATCAAGCCCGAGGATATCGCTGCCGCTGCCCATCGCCTGTCCGGCGACGAAAGGATCGATACATGACCCGCCCGCTCGTCATCACCGATTGCGACGAAGTGCTGATGCACATGGTCGTGCCCTTTGCCGAGTGGGTCGACGCCGAACATGGCGTGCTGTTCCGCATCGAGGATGCGAGCTTCGCCGGCGCGCTCAAGCGCAAGGAATGCGGCACGCCCTTGGAGGCGGCCGAGGTCTGGCCTTTGCTCGACGGTTTTTTCACCAGCCAGATGACACGGCAATATCCGATCCCCGGCGCGCTCGCCGCGATGGCTGAGATTGCGAAGCACGCCGACATCGTCGTGCTCACCAATGTCGGGCCCGAGCATCAACAGCGCCGGATCGACCAGCTCGCGGAGCATGGTTTCCATGCCCCGGTGATCGGCAGCCGCGGCGGCAAGGGCGAACCCGTACGCCGGCTGATCGAGCAATATAAGCCTTCGGTCGCGGTGTTCATCGACGACCTCGGCGGGCATCACACATCGGTGGCGCAGGAGGCGCCGGAAGTGTGGCGGCTCCACCTCGTCGGCGAGCCCGCGATCGCGGACAAGATCGCGCCGTCGAAACACGCGCACGCGCGGATCGACAACTGGACCGAGGCGCGGGACTGGATTTTGGCGCGCCTCACCGAAAACATCCCTGCCCCCGCCCCCGTCACCGTATAAGGAATCCCACATGGATATCGCCGCCAAGCTCGCCGACCTCGGCCTCGAACTGCCCAAGGCCGCGGCGCCCGTCGCCGCCTATGTGCCCGTCGTCGAACAGGGCGGCATGCTCTATGTCAGTGGCCAGCTGCCGTTCGACGACGGCAAGGTCGTCACCGGTCGGCTCGGCGCCGATGTCGATGTCGCGGGCGGCTATGACGCCGCGCGGCGCTGCGCCTTGATGCTGCTCGCGCAGATCGGCAATGCGCTGGACGGCGACTGGTCGCGTGTCGAGAAAGTCGCGAAGCTCGGCGTCTTCGTGAACAGCACGCCCGATTTCACCGACCAGGCCAAGGTCGCCAATGGCGCGTCCGAATTATTCGAATCGCTGTTCGGCGATGCCGGGCGCCATGCGCGCGCGGCGGTCGGGGTCGCGGTGCTGCCGCTCGGCGCCGCGGTCGAGGCCGACGCGATCGTCGCGGTGCGGCCGGCCTAAGGACGCTGGTGGCCGAGGCCGACCCGCCCGCGCGCAGCATCTCGCTCGGCACCGGCGTCGAGGCGATCGACGCCGCGGCGTGGGATGCGCTGCACGACGGCGGCAATCCTTTCGTCTCGCACCGCTTCCTGTCGCTGCTCGAACGATCGGGCAGCGTGGGGCCGGGGACCGGCTGGCAGGCCGCGCCCTTGCTGGTCGAGGACGAGGGGGGGGCGCTCGTCGCCGCGGCGCCCGCTTACCTCAAATCGCACAGCCAGGGCGAATATGTCTTCGACCACGCCTGGGCCGATGCCTGGGCGCGCGCGGGCGGCGATTATTATCCCAAGCTGCAGATCGCCGCGCCCTTCACCCCGGTGCCGGGGCCGCGGCTGCTCGCGAAGAATGACGAGGACGCGATCCTGCTGCTCCGCGCCGCCGAGGCCGTGGTGCGCCAGAACGGCCTGTCGTCGGCGCACGCCACTTTTGTGGCGCCCGAACAGATGCCGCTGTTCGAGGAGGCGGGCTGGCTTGTCCGCCGCGACATCCAGTTCCATTTCGCCAATGCCGGCTATGCCAGCTTCGACGATTTCCTCGCCACTTTGACCTCGATGAAGCGCAAGCAGTTGCGCAAGGAGCGCGCGCGCGCGGTCGATGGCCTACGGATCGAAGAGTTCAGCGGAGCCGCGATCCGGCCCGGGCATTGGGACGCGATGTGGCTTTTCTATCAGGATACCGGCGCGCGCAAATGGGGGCAGCCGTATCTCACGCGCGAGGCGTTTGACCTGATGGGGCAGACGATGGCCGAGGATATCATTCTCGTCCTCGCCTTTGACGGTGACGGGCGCGCAGTCGCGGGCGCGATGCATCTGCTCGGCGCCGACACGCTCTACGGGCGTTACTGGGGCTGCCTGATCGACATCCCCTATCTGCATTTCGAACTCTGCTATTATCGCGCGATCGACATCGCGATCGCGCGCGGCCTGAAGCGCGTCGAGGCGGGCGCGCAGGGCGGGCACAAGCTCGCGCGCGGCTACGGCCCCGTCGCGACCTGGTCGGCGCATTTCATCGCCGATCCGGGTTTCCGGCGCGCGGTCGCCGACTATCTGGAAACCGAACGCCGCGCCGAAGAATCGGAAATGGAGTGGCTCGAAGGGCATATGCCCTTTCGGCAGAAGGTCTGAGCCGACCTCAAATCCCGTTTGTGTCGAGCGAAGTCGAGACACGCTGAACACGGGGCGTCCCAAGCGTGTCTCGACTACGCTCGACACGAGCGGGGAAGGTAGGCGTGCCTCAGGCAGCAAACCGCCGGGCGGCCGGGCGGCGCGCGGTTTCGTCGAGCCAGGCGCGCGCCTGACGCTGCGCTTCCGCGATTTCCTCGCGCGTCATTTCGTCGGACAGGTCGGCGCGGCATTGCTGGCCTTCCTTGTTGCCGCCGAGCGCCGCGAGATTGAACCATTTATGCGCCTGGATCAGGTCGACGTCGACCCCGCCGCTTCCGGTCGAAAAGGCAATGCCGAGATCGAAATAGGCATTGGCGTCGCCGCGCGCGGCGTCGAGCAGCCGGCTTTCGATCAGATATTGCGCAGACTTCAGACTGTTGGCCATGATAACCCCCTGTCGCCTCTCCCCACCGAGAAGCTTCGGGTTCGAACCTTGCGGATCATGGTCAACAAAGCGTTAACGATGCGGCGACTTTTTCGGGGATAAGTGGCGAAAGCGGCAGAAATCTGCCATTTCCAGCGTTAATCAGCCGACCGGATAATTGTCGATCAGCCGCGTTTTTCCGATTCGCGCCGCCGCGAGCAGCCGCGTGGGGGTGCGAAACTCGCCGAGCCGTTCGAGGCTTTCGGCGTCGGCGAGCGCAACATAGTCGACGCTGTCGAACCCGCCCGCGACGATCGCCTTTTCGGCGGCGGCAAGGCTTGAAGCGACGTCGGCGCCGCCCATAATCGCCGCGGCTGCGGCTTTCAGCGCATCGGGAAAGGCGGTCGCCGCCGCGCGCTGCGCCTCCGAAAGATAGGCGTTGCGCGACGACAGCGGGAGCCCGTCGGCATCGCGCGCGATCGGCGCGCCCAATATGTCGAGCGCGAAGTCGAGGTCGCGCGCCATGCGGCGGATGATCGCGAGCTGCTGCCAGTCCTTCTCGCCGAAGATCGCGACGTCCGCGCGCACCTGATTGAACAATTTGGCGACGACGGTCGCGACGCCGTCGAAATGGCCGGGCCGCGCGGCGCCGCAATAATCGCTGCCGAGTTCGGCGACCTCGATATGCGTCGAATGGCCGCCGGGATACATGGTCGCCACATCGGGCGCCCAGAGCAGGGCGACGCCCTCTTGCGCCAGCATCGCGGCGTCGCGCGCCTCGTCGCGCGGATAGGCGTCGAAATCCTCGTTGGGTCCGAACTGCGTCGGGTTGACGAAGATCGACACCACGACATGATCGGCGACGCGTTTGCCCATCCGGACCAGCGACATATGGCCGTCGTGCAGCGCGCCCATCGTCGGGACCAAGGCGACGCTCTTGCCGCCCTGCTGCAGTGCCGAAACGGCACGGCGGAGCATCGCGATGTCACGGATGATTTGCACGGCTGCCCCGCCTCCGATAATGGCGGCGCATACGCCACCCACGCGGCCCCCATGCGCCGCCGACAGGAAAATCGCAACGCCCATGACGACCCCCGCGCCGCACCGCATCATCTTTGCCAATGAAAAGGGCGGGACCGGGAAATCGACCTGCGCCGTGCATTTTGCGGTCGCGCTGGCGGCGCAGGGCTGGAAGGTCGCGGGGCTCGATCTCGACCCGCGCCAGCGCACCTTTCACCGCTATCTCGAGAACCGCTTGGCGACCGAAAAGCGCCGCGGCATCGACCTGCCGACCCCCGAATTCGAGGTGTTCACCGGATCGACGATCGCGGAGCTCGACGAGCAGGTCGCGCGCCTTTCCGCGGGCGCCGATTATTTCGTCGCCGACACCCCGGGCCGCGACGATGTTTTCGCGCGCCACCTCGCGACCGGCGCCGACACGCTCATCACCCCGATCAACGACAGCTTCATCGATTTCGACCTGATCGGCCAAGTCGATCCCGAGACGTTCCAGGTCACGCGCCCCAGCTTTTATTCGGAGCTGATCTGGGATGCGCGCAAGGCGCGCGCGAAGACCGACGGGCGCACGATCGACTGGATCATCCTGCGCAACCGCCTCCAACATGTCGATGCGCACAATATGCGCCGCGTCGGCGAGGCGCTGACCCAGCTGTCGCGCCGCGTCGGCTTCCGCGTCATCCCCGGGCTCGGCGAGCGCGTTATCTATCGCGAACTTTTCCCCGCGGGGCTCACGCTGCTCGACAAGGCGCATCTCGGCGGCATGGGCATCGGCCATGTCGTCGCGCGGCAGGAACTGCGCGAAGCTATGGCGGGACTGAACCTGCCCGTGCGCCAGCGGCTGCACCCCGACGGCGACCTGTTCGCCGCCGCCTGACCTCTCTTCTCTCCCCCAAGAGGACCGACGATGACCCATGATTTCCACCCGACGATGCTGCGCGAATATGATATCCGCGGCGTCGTCGGCGACACGCTGTCGGACGCCGACGCCTATGCCATCGGGCGCAGCTTCGCGACGATGATCCGCCGCGCGGGCGGCAAGTCGGTCGCGGTCGGATACGACGGGCGGCTGTCGTCGCCGATGCTCGCCGAGGCCCTGATCCGCGGGATCAACGAGGCGGGGGTCGATGCGCTGAACGTCGGGCTCGGGCCGACGCCGATGCTCTATTATGCGGCGTCAACCGAGCCAGTGGACGGCGGCATACAGATAACCGGCAGCCACAATCCCCCCGACTATAACGGCTTCAAGATGGTGTTTCAGGGACGTCCGTTCTTCGGCGCCGATATCCAGGCGATCGGCGCGATGGCCGCGGCGGGCGACTGGGACAGCGGCGAGGGATCGGCGCAGACCATCGACATCGTCGACGCCTATGTCGACCGGCTGGTCGAGGGTTTCGCCGGCACCGCCTTCCGCATCGGCTGGGACGCCGGCAACGGCGCCGCGGGCACCGTCATCGAAAAGCTCACCGCGAAGCTGCCGGGCGAGCATTTCCTGTTGTTTACCGACATCGACGGCCATTTTCCGAACCACCATCCCGATCCGACCGAAGAGAAGAATCTGGCGGATTTGCGGAAGCTCGTCGCCGAGAGGAACCTCGATTTCGGCGTCGCTTTCGATGGAGACGGCGACCGCATCGGCGCGATCGACGGCGAGGGGCGGGTGATCTGGGGCGACCAGCTGCTGCAGATCTACGCCGCCGCAGTGCTGCAGGACCGGCCCGGCGCGACGGTGATCGCCGATGTGAAGGCGAGCCAGGCGCTGTTCGACCGCGTCGCCGAGCTGGGCGGCCAGCCCTTGATGTGGAAGACCGGCCACAGCCTGATCAAGGCGAAGATGAAGGAGGTCGGCAGTCCGCTCGCGGGTGAGATGAGCGGGCATATCTTCTTCGCCGACCGCTATTACGGCTATGACGATGCGCCCTATGCCGCGATCCGCCTGATCGAGGCGGCGACGAAGCTTGGACAGAGCGTCACTGAACTCCGCGGCGGCATGGCGCCGATGGTGAATACGCCCGAACTGCGCTTCCAGGTCGACGAGGTCCGCAAATTCGCCATTGTGGACGAGGTTCTCGCGCGGCTCGCGGCTTCGGGCGCGCAGGTCGACCGCACCGACGGCGCGCGCGTGTTGACCGACGACGGCTGGTGGCTGCTCCGCGCGTCTAACACGCAGGATGTGCTCGTGGCGCGCGCCGAGGCGAAGGACGAGGCGGCGCTCGGCCGGCTGATGGCGGCGATCGACGAACAGCTGGCGCTGTCGGGCGTCGTGCGCGGGGAAAGCGTGGGGCATTGAGCGGAGTTCGCCCTAGCCTTTAGGGGAGGGCAGCGAGACTTGGCAGCTTGCTGCCTAGTCGCAGCGGGTGGGGCCAGCGGCCTTGCGCAACCTCGACAGCCCCCACTCCACCCCTGCCCTAAAGGAGAGGGGCTTTAGAAATTGCCCCTGCAAAAATCTTGCCAGATTGACCTTGGCGGCGCTCCTCGGGTAACGCCGGGGGGACTTTGTGAGGACAGCGACGACCTTATGACTGACGATACCTCTCTTGCGAGTCCTCCGAGCGGCGGCGACCATGGCGTCGCCGACCATGTCGCGCATGTCCAGGACGATGCCGCGGCGGGCAACGGGCTCGCGGTCGTGTCGATCGCCAAAAGCTACGACAAACGCGTCGTCCTCTCCGACGTCTCGCTCTCGGTGGCCAAGGGCGAGGTCGTCGGCCTGCTCGGCCCGAACGGCGCGGGCAAGACGACCTGCTTCTATTCGATCATGGGGCTGGTAAAGCCCGACGCCGGGCGCATCATGCTCGACGGCGCCGACATCACCGCGCTCCCGATGTACCGCCGCGCGATCCTCGGCCTCGGTTATCTGCCGCAGGAAACCTCGATCTTTCGCGGCATGACCGTCGAACAGAATATCAGCGCGGTGCTCGAACTCGCCGAGCCCGACCGCGTGTCGCGCGAGCGGCGGCTCGAGGAACTGCTCGAGGAATTCGGCCTGACGCGGCTGCGCGCGTCGGCGGCGATGGCGCTGTCGGGCGGCGAACGCCGCCGCGCCGAAATCGCCCGCGCGCTCGCCGCCAATCCGTCGATCATGCTGCTCGACGAGCCTTTCGCGGGCATCGATCCGCTGTCGATTTCGGACATCCGCGATCTCGTCGCCGATCTGAAGACGCGCGGCATCGGGGTGCTGATCACCGATCACAATGTCCGCGAGACGCTCGACCTCGTCGACCGCGCCTGCATCATCTATGACGGCAAGGTGCTGCTCGCGGGCTCGCCGGCCGAACTCGTCGCCGACCCCGAGGTGCGCCGCCTGTATCTGGGCGAGGGTTTCTCGCTGTGACGGGTTGGGGCCGTGCCGGTGTCGACTAAGCCTCCAGTTTCCGTTCGTGTCGAGCGAAGTCGAGACACGCCGAGTTCGTGCATGACTTTACGTGTCTCGACTTCCGGCTTTGCCGGAAGTTTATCCCGAGCGCCTGCCAAGGCAGTCGAGGGGCTCGACACGAACGGGAAAGTATAGAGGTAATTTCCGATGGCGTTGGGTCCGCGCCTCGATCTCCGCCAGTCGCAATCGCTGGTGATGACGCCGCAGCTGCAGCAGGCGATCAAGCTGCTCGCGCTGTCGAACCTCGAACTCGACGCCTATCTGGCCGAGGCGCTCGAGGGCAATCCGCTGCTCGACACCGCGTCGGGCGACAGCGACGCCGGCCCCGAAGACCCCGCGCCCGAAGCCCCCGCGGCCGAGGCGGCGAGCCTCGACGCCGACCAGGCGCTCGCGGCCGACGGCGGCGCGAGCGACGACCTCGACGTCGACCTTGGCGCCGAAAGCTTCCACCACGACAGCGCGAGCGACAGCGTCGGCCTGTCGGGCGACAGCGAGGGCATCGATTTCGACAGCTTCGCCGAGGAATCGGACAGCCTCTACGAACATCTGCTGGCGCAGGTCGGCGAGCGATTCTCGGGGCTGGAAGCGCTGATCGCCGAGCAGCTGATCGCGATGATCGACGAGGCGGGCTATCTGCGCGCCGACCTCGCCGAACTCGCGCAGCGGCTCGGCGTGCCGCTCGCGCTCGTCGAGGCGGTGCTCGCGGGGGTGCAGTGCTTCGACCCGTCGGGGATCGGCGGGCGCGATCTCGCCGAATGCATCGCGATCCAGGCGCGCGAGGCCGACCGCTACGACCCCGCGATGGCGACGATGATCGCGCACCTCGACCTGGTCGCCAAGGGCGCCTTCCCGCAGCTGAAGCGCATCTGCGGGGTCGACGACGAGGATCTCGCCGACATGATCCGCGAATTGCGCGGTTACGATCCCAAGCCCGGGCTGCGGTTCGGCGGGTCGGTGACGCAGGCGGTCGTCCCCGACCTCTATGTGCGCCAGACCGCGAAGGGCTGGGCGGTCGAGATCAACAGCGGGACCTTGCCGCGGCTGCTCGTTAACCGGCGCTACTACACCGAGCTTGCGACGGGCGCCGCGGCGAAGAGCAAGGCGTGGCTGTCCGAACAGCTCGCCGGCGCCAACTGGCTGGTGCGCGCGCTCGACCAGCGCCAGCGCACGATCGTCAAGGTCGCGAGCGCGATCGTCAAGCAGCAGGAGGGGTTCTTCCTCCACGGCGTCGCGCATATGCGCCCGCTGACGCTGCGCCAGGTCGCCGAGGACATCGGCATGCACGAATCGACCGTCAGCCGCGTGACGAGCAACAAATATTTGAGCTGCGCGCGCGGACTGTTCGAGCTCAAATATTTCTTCTCATCGGGCATTTCGGCGGTCGAGGGCGATGGCGCGGTGTCGGCCGAGGCGGTCAAGAGCCGGATCAAGGCGATGATCGAGAGCGAGGATGCGAAAGCGATCCTCTCGGACGAGACGATCGCGCAGAAACTCTCGGCCGAGGGCCACGACATCGCGCGGCGGACGGTCGTGAAGTACCGCGAGGCGATGGGCTATGGCTCGTCGGTGCAGCGGCGGCGGCAGAAGGCGCTGGCGGGCTAATAGATCCTCCCCTTGGCGAAGCCATGGGGAGGTGGCAGCGCGAAGCGCTGACGGAGGGGTTTTGGGTAACCGTCGCTACCCCTCCACCACCCGCTTCGCGGGCGGCCCCCCTCCCCAACGCTCCGCGATGGGGAGGATCTGATAGGTGGCGCTAACCATTTCCTAACCACGTCGCGGCTAGCGTTTCGGCCAAAGGAGCCGACCGCGTGACCGCACAGCCGCATCCCTTCACCGTCCTCGTGACCGGCGGCGCCGGCTATATCGGCAGCCACGCCGTGCTCGCCCTGCTCGACGCCGGCTGGCGCGTCGCGGTGCTCGACAATCTCGTGACCGGCTTCCGCTGGGCGGTGCCCCAGGGTGCGGTCTTCTATGAAGGCGATATCGCCGACGCGGCGCTCGTCACGCGCATCGTCGCCGAACAGGACGTCGGCGCGATCATGCATTTCGCGGGGTCGGTCGTGGTCCCCGAATCGGTGACCAACCCGCTCAAATATTACGACAATAATTCGTCGCGCAGCCGCGCGCTGATCGACACCGCGGTGCATGCCGGGGTGCGCCATTTCATCTTCTCCTCGACCGCCGCGACATACGGCATCCCCGATGCGATCCCGGTGCGCGAAGACGCGCCGCAGCGGCCGATCAACCCCTATGGCATGTCGAAGCTGATGACCGAGGCGATGCTGCGCGACGTCGCGGCGGCGCACGACTTCAACTTTTGCGCGCTCCGCTATTTCAACGTCGCGGGCGCCGATCCCAAGGCGCGCAGCGGCCAGTCGACCGCGGGGGCGACACACCTGATCAAGGTCGCGGTCGAGGCCGCGCTCGGCCGCCGCAGCCATGTCGACGTCTTCGGCACCGATTTCGCGACCGCCGACGGCACCGGGGTGCGCGACTATATCCATGTCAGCGACTTGGCCGCGGCGCATCTGCTCGCATTGGACGCGCTGATCGCGGCGCCCGACGTCAGCCACAAGCTCAACTGCGGCTATGGCCGCGGCTTTTCGGTGCTCGAGGTGCTCGATGCCGTCGACCGTGCGACGAATCGCAAGATCGAGCGTCGCCTCGGCGACCGGCGGCTGGGCGATCCCGACGCGCTGATCGCCGACAATGGCGCGATTCGCGCCGCGTTCGGCTGGCAGCCGCGCTATGCCGACCTCGACACGATCGTCGCGCACGCGCTGGCGTGGGAACGCGCTTTGGTCGAACGCCGCCTCGCGGCCTGACCTCAGGATAAAAGTTTCACGCAGAGACCGCAGAGATCAAAGAGATCGCAGAGGAGAAGGAATTCACGCGGACGCGCGGGGACGCCGAGGAAAGAGAGATTGGCGGCTTTGCCGCTCTCATTCCTTCTCGCTGCGGTCTCTCCTCCCTCGGCGCCCTCTGCGTGAAACCCTTTTCGTCGGCGTTTCCGTGTGAACCTTCTTTGGTATCCGCCAACCGCACGAAAGCCACGAACCCCGGTTGACTTTTCCTGCCCATCCCCATAGTTGCGCCGCTTCGCGTGCAACGCCAAGTTTTACGGAAATCAAAGCCATGAAGATTCGCAACAGCCTGAAGTCGCTGAAGGACCGCCACCGGGACAACCGCGTGATCCGCCGTCGCGGCCGGACCTATGTGATCAACAAGACCAACCGCCGCTTCAAAGCGCGCCAGGGCTGATGCCCCTGCGCGGGGCAAATCTGCCCCGTTTGCTTTTGCTGAACCGCGTAACGCCGTCGGATCCTTCCGGCGGCGCTTTCGCGTGTCCGGGGGGCGCATGATCGACCGCTGCGTGATCTTCGACGTCGGCAAGGTGCTGTTCGACTGGGACCTGCGCCATCTGTTCGGCAAGCTGATCGCCGATCCGGGCGAGCTCGAATGGTTCGTCGCTAACGTCATCACGCCGCAGTGGCATTTCCAGCACGACGCGGGACGCCCCGCCGCCGAGATGGTCGCCGAGCGCAAGGCCGAATTTCCCGAACATGCTGCGCTGATCGATGCCTATGGCACGCGCTTCAACGAGACGATCCCCGGGCCGGTGCCGGGCAGCCTCGAACTGGTCGCGCGGCTCGACGCCGCGGGCGTGCCGCTCTTCGCGATCACCAATTTCGGCCATGATTTCTGGGAGGGCTTTCGCCCAACGCAACCGGTGTTCGAGCGGTTCCGCGATATCATCGTTTCGGGCACCGAGAAATTGATGAAACCCGACCCCGCGATCTACCGCCTCGCGATCGAGCGATTCGGCATCGACCCGGCGGGGGCCTTGTTCATCGACGATGTCGCGGAAAATGTTGCGGGCGCCGAATCGGTTGGAATTGCTGGGCATCAGTTCGTCGATGCGGCGACGCTGGAGCGTGATTTGGTGGCGCGAGGCTATCTGGCAGGCTGACCAGATGGAAGTTTCCTCTTTCGACTTCGCGCGCGACGGTGCCTGGCTATATTCGGGTGCAGCGGCTGACGTGTTGACTGAGCTCCGCGAATTATTTTACGATCAACCGCAACATGTTGCTGGCATCCGGCTTCACGGTATCGATGGGCTGCGACCGCACCTGGCGCCGGAGGGGCCTGTCGGCGCGATCGCGGCGTCGCTGATCGGCTCACGCAGCAGGCCGGTGCGCGCGATCCTGTTCGACAAGACAGCCGAGACCAACTGGTCGCTTGGCTGGCATCAGGACCGGACGATCAGCGTTCGCGAACGGGTCGATGTCGATGGTTACGGGCCATGGACGATCAAGGGCGGGATGCAGCATGTTGCGCCGCCTTTCGACCTCCTGTCGCGAATGGTCACGCTCCGCGTTCATATGGACGATGTTCCCGAAAACAATGCCCCGCTATTGATCGTGCCGGGCTCGCACAAGCTGGGGCGCATTGCGGAATCCGAGATCGAATCCGTGGCGTCGCGCCTCGGTGAGCGGCCCTGCCTGGCGGCTGCGGGCGATATCTGGGCCTATGCGACGCCGATCATCCACGGATCGAAAGCAGCAGCGGTGCCGGCCAGGCGGCGCGTACTGCAAGTCGATTATTCGCGCGACGATCTGCCCGCAGGCCTCGACTGGCTTGGGGTTTGAGGCGCGCGCGCCCTATTTCTCCACCCCCAGCTGCGTCAGCACGAAGGCGAATTCCTCGGCATCTTCGCGCAGCGCGCCCCAGCGGCCCGACTTGCCCGCATGGCCCGCGCCCATGTTGGTGCGCAGCAGCAGCGTCGAATCATTGGTGCGCGTCGCGCGGAGCTTGGCGACCCACTTCGCCGGCTCCCAATAGGTTACGCGCGGGTCGTTGAGCCCCGCCGACACCAGCATCGGCGGATAGGCCTTCGCGGTGACATTGTCATAGGGGCTGTAGCTCAGCATATAGTCGAACGCGGCCTTGTCGGTGATCGGATTGCCCCATTCGGGCCATTCGCCGGGCGTCAGCGGCAGCGTCTCGTCGACCATGGTGTTGATCACGTCGACGAAGGGCACCCCCGCGAGCACCGCGCCCCACAGTTCGGGCGCCTCGTTATAGATCACGCCCATCACCTGCCCGCCCGCCGAGCGGCCCTCGACCGAAATCTTGCCCGCGCTGGTGTATTTTTTGGCGATCAGCCCCTTCGCGACATCGATGAAGTCGTTGAAGGTGTTCTTGCGCTCGGTCGTCTTGCCCGCGAGATACCAGGCGCGGCCCATGTCGTCGCCGCCACGGACATGCGCGATCGCATAGACCATGCCGCGATCGACGAGGCTGAGTCGCGTCGTCGAGAAACCCGGCGGGACGCGATAGCCGTAGCTGCCATAGGCATAGAGATGCATCGGCGCGCTGCCGTCGAGCTTCGTCCCCTTCTTGTACACGAGCGAGGCGGGGATCATCGTCTTGCCGTCGCGGCTCGGCAGACTAACCCGTTCGGTTACATATTGCGTGGCGTCGTAACCGGAAGGAATTTCCTGCACCTTGAGCGTCTCGAGCTTGCCGCTTGCGAGGTCATAGTCATAGACGGTGTCGGGGGTGACCATCGATTCATAGTCGAGCCGCAGCTTGTCCTGATGATATTCGGGATTGTCGCCGAGCCCGGCCACATAGGTCGCGGCGGGGAATTTGATGCGGCCCGGGACCAGCGGCGCGTCATATTTGCGGACATCGACCTGGTCGAGCCCGTCCTCGCGCGCTTCGAGCACAAAAGAGTCGCGAAACACCGAGAAACCGGTGATGTAGCTGTGGTCCGATCCGGGGATCAGCGTCTTCCATTCGCCCGGCGTCTTGATGCTCGCGGTCGCGACGCGGAAGTTAGGATGCTCGTCGTTGGTGTGGATGTAGAGCGTGCCGTCGCGCTCGTCGACGCTGTACTCGCGGCCCTTCTGGCGCGCCGAGACGAGCTGCATCGGCGCTTCGGGATTGTCGGCGGGGAGCAGATAGACTTCGCTCGTTTCGTTATCGCCCGTCGCGATCACGATATAATTGTCGGCCGCGGTCTTCCCGATGCCGACGCCGAAACCGATGTCGGGCTCCTTGTAGAGCAATTTGTCTTGCGCAATCGGCGTGCCGAGCTTGTGCAGCCGGACATTGTCGGTGCGCCAATTTTCGTTGGCGAGGCCATAGAGCAAAGCGTCATTGCCCGCGGTCCAGACCAGCGACGACAAGGTGCCGGGGATGACGTCGGGCAGCATTTCGCCGGTTTCCAGATTGCGGATGCGGACTTCGAAACGTTCGGAGCCATTGTCGTCGAACGAATAGGCCATCAGCTTGCCGTTCGGGCTGACCGACACTTCGGCGAGGCGGAAATAATCTTTACCCGCCGCCATCGCGACCTCGTCAAGGATCAGGACGGCATCCCCGGCGCCTGACGCAGGCTTGCGGTACCATTTCTTATACTCGGCGCCTTCCTCGAACTCGACCCAATAGACCCAGTCGCCGTCCTTCTGCGGCACCGACGAATCGGCCTCCTTGATGCGGCCCTTCATTTCCTGGAACAGGGTTTCGACGAGGTCGGCGTGCGGTTTCATCGCCGCGTCGAAATACGCATTTTCGGCTTTGACGTAATCGAGGACGTCCTTGTCGTCGATCACCGGATAGCTCTCGTCCTTCAGCCAGTGATAGGGGTCCGAGAGCGTCTTGCCGTGCAGCGTCATTTCGTGCGGGCGCTTCTCCGCGACGGGGGCGGCGCCCGGGGGAGGGGTCGTATCGGTCAAAATCGTCTCTTTCTCTTCGGCCAAAGCGCCGGGGGGCGCGACAAGCGGGGTGGCAATTGCCGCCAGAAACATCCAAATAGCGCGCATAACCAGAAACCCCCGCGGTGTCGCCCGGATCGGGCGGGATTGCCGCGATGTAGGAACAAGGAACATCCGATGTCCAGCCCCGTCCACGCCGATCGCCTGACCCGCCTGCGCGCCGAACTCGCGAAGCGCGGGATCGACGGCTTCGTCGTGCCGATCAGCGACGAGCATATGAGCGAATATGTCGGCGCCTATGCGCAGCGCATGGCGTGGCTGACGGGCTTTGGCGGCTCGGCGGGGACCGCGGCGGTGCTGCCCGCGAAGGCCGCGGTGTTCATCGACGGGCGCTATACGGTGCAGGTCCGCGACCAGGTCGACGGCGCGCTTTTCGACTATGTCGGCGTGCCGGCGTCGAGCGTCGCCGAATGGCTCGGCGCCAATGTCAGCGCGGGGCAGAAGGTCGGTTATGACCCGTGGCTCCACGGCATCGACTGGGCCAATGCCACGGCGAAGGCGCTGAAGGCCAAGGGCGCCGAGCTCGTCGCGGCGGACAGCAACCCGATCGACGCGGTGTGGGACGACCAGCCCGCGCCTAGCGACGCGCCGATCGCGGTGCACGACGTCAAGCTCGCCGGGCAGAGCGCGGTCGACAAGCGCCAGGTGATCGCCGACTGGCTCAAGGACAAGGGGCTCGACACCAGCGTGATGACCGCGCTCGATTCGATCGCCTGGACCTTCAATATCCGCGGGCAGGACGTCAGCCACACACCGGTCGGGCTCGCCTTCGCGCTGCTCCACGCCGACGCCACCGCGGACCTGTTTATCGCGCCCGAGAAGATGACCGACGCGGTGCGCGCGCATCTGGGCAACAGCGTCCGCATTCATGATCGCAGCGCGTTCGAGGCGGCGCTCGCGGATCTCCAGGACAGACAAGTCGCGGTCGATCCCGGCTCGGCGGTCGCGGCGATCTTCACCGCGCTCGAGGCGGCGGGCGCGAAGATCGAACGTCACCGCGACCCCGCGGTGCTGCCCAAGGCGATCAAGAACGACGTCGAGCTCGACGGCACGCGCGCCGCGCATGTCCGCGACGGCGTCGCGGTGGCTCGCTTCCTGCAATGGATGGAGGAGGTCGCGCCGCAGGGCGGCCTCGACGAGCTCGGCGCCGCGGCCAAGCTGCGCGAATTCCGCGAGGCGAATGGCGGGCTTGTCGACTTGAGCTTCGACACGATTTCCGCGGCCGGCCCCAATGGCGCGCTGCCGCATTACAAGGTCGACGAGACGACCAACCGCGCGATCGAGACCGGCACGCTCTATCTCGTCGATTCGGGCGGGCAATATGCCGACGGCACGACCGACATCACGCGCACCATCGCGATCGGGACGCCGACCGCCGAGATGCGCCGCCGCTTCACCCAAGTGCTCAAGGGCCATATCGCGCTCGCGACCGCGCGCTTCCCCAAGGGCACGCGCGGCAGCCAGCTCGACATCCTCGCGCGTCAATATCTGTGGGCCGACGGGGTCGATTATGCGCACGGCACCGGCCACGGCGTCGGCACCTATCTCGCGGTCCACGAAGGGCCGCAACGCATCGCCAAGCCTTCGGGCGGGCAGGCGGGGACCGAGGAGCCGCTGCACGCCGGCATGATCCTGTCGAACGAGCCCGGCTATTACAAGGCGGGGCATTTCGGCATCCGCATCGAGAATCTGGTGATCGTCGTGCCGCAGACGATCGACGGCGCCGAAGAGGATATGCTGGGATTCGAGACGATCACTTTCGCGCCGATCGCGCAGAACCTGGTTGATGTCGCGCTGCTGTCGGGGGCCGAGGCCGACTGGCTCGACGCCTATCACGCGACGGTGCTCGAAAAACTGGCGCCGGGCATGGAAGGCGCCGACCGCGAGTGGCTCGCCGCCGCCTGCGCGCCGCTCGACCGCCGCGCCGCCGCGCTCGCCGCCTGACTATGGGACTCGAACAGGTTCCGCTCGGCGATTTTCGCGTGCAGGAGACGGTGCGCGTGCGCTTCAACGAGATCGACGGGCAGAATATCGTCTTCAACGCGCATTATCTGGTCTACGCCGACATCGGGGTGACCGAATATTTCCGCGCGCTCGGCGAGGGCCAGCCCGGACCCTATTTTCACCAATATGGTACGGACATTCGCGAGACGCATTGCGAGATCGACTATCATTCGCCCGCGCGGCTCGACGAGCTGATCACCATCGCCGCGCGGATCAGCGCCTTCGGGCGGACAAACTTCACGCTCCATTGCGGAATTTTTCGCGATAACGAGCGGCTTACCGATATAGAAATCAGCTACGCGCATATCGACAGCGACAGCGGCCAGCCGACCGCGCTGCCGGGAAGTTTCATCGCCGAGGTGCGCCGATTCGAATCGCGGACGCCCGTCCAGCAGTGATTCGCAGCCGCTGATTCGAACCGGATCGCATTTCTCGACTTAAAAAGTCGAGAAATCGGCGGTTTTAGGCTAAAAAAAGGGCCACCCGAAGGTGGCCCGTGAAAGTTTTGGGAGAGGATGCCTAAAAGGCATGCTCATATTGCAGCGCACAAAAAATTGTGCAACTGCGAAATGAGCATCTGCTGTTGCATTTTCTGCAATCGTGACACCGGGCGGCGTGCGGCGCGCGCAATCGCTACCCCCTCGCAAATCGGTGCGATATCGCCTAAATTGCGGACATGCGCATGTTCACCCCTCCCGACCTTGGCGGCGGCCTGTCCGATTTCTGGGCCTATATCCGCGAGCCGCGGCCGCATCGCTGGGCGGTGTGGGGCGTCGCGCTTGCGCTGACCTACATCGTGTTCAACGGCGTGTCGCAATATCTGATCCCTTATGAGAAGCCCAAGGCGCAGATCGTCTATTTCGAGAATTGGTCCGAAAAGCGCAGCGACGCCGAGATACGCGCCGACTGGGTCGCGCGCGCCAAGGAGATCACGCAGCGCAACGCTGAAAAGCGCGCCGAATATCAGCGCCTCGCCGACATGATGGGGGTCGAATATGATTCGGCCGAAGCCGACAAGCTGACGCAGGAAACGCTCGGCGCCGATGCCGCGGCGGCGGCGAAGAAGAAACCCGAGCCGCCGAAGCGCTCGACGCTCGCCGAACGCGCCGCGCGGGGGCCGAAGGCGGAGCCTGCCGGGCCGCCGGCGCCAGCCACGCCTCCCGCGACCGCCCGCTAATCGATGCAGCAACGCGCCCGCGCCGATGCCGACTGGATGGCGGCGGCGATCGCGCTGTCGTGGCGCGGGCGCCCGGGCTCGGCGCCCAACCCCAATGTCGGCTGTATCCTCGTGCGCGGCGGCCGCGTCGTCGGGCGCGGCTGGACGCAGGCCGGCGGGCGCCCGCACGCCGAGGCGGCGGCGCTCGCCGCCGCCGGCGACGCGGCGCGCGGGAGCACCGCTTTTGTCAGCCTCGAACCCTGCGCGCACGCCAGCCCGCGCGGCCCGGCGTGCAGCGACGGCCTGATCGCCGCGGGGGTCGCGCGCGTCGTCGTCGCGGCGCAGGATCCCGATCCGCGCACCGACGGGCTGGGCATCGCGCGGCTGCAGGGCGCCGGGATCGAGGTCGTCTTCAACGTCCTGCCCGCCGAAGCCCGCGCCGTGATGGCGCCCTGGTGGACGCGCCAGGTCGCGGGGCGGCCCTTCGTGACGCTCAAGCTCGCGACCTCGCTCGACGGCTGTATCGCACTGGCCGATGGATCGAGCCGCTGGATCACCGGCGACCGCGCGCGGGCGCACGGCCATCTCGAACGCGCGATGCATCAGGCGATATTGGTCGGGCGCGGCACCTACGAAGCCGATTCGCCCACACTGGATGTACGCCTGCCCGGCCTCGCGGATCGCAGCCCGCAGCGGTTGCTGCTCACGCGCGGCGAAGCGCCCGCCGGCTGGACAGCGGTCGCTTCGCCTGAAGCGATCGAGAGCGTCGATTCGCTGCTCGTCGAGGGCGGCGCGGGTGCGGCGTCGGCCTTTCTTGCCGCCGACCGCGTCGACCGGCTCCTGCTCTATCGCGCGCCGATCCTGATCGGCGGAGGCGTGCCCGCGCTCGGCGATATCGGGCTCACCGATCTTGGCGCTGCGCATGGGCGCTGGCGGCTCGCCGACAGCCGCCTGCTTGGCAGCGACCGGCTCGACGTATACGAGCGCGTCAGAGAAGGATAAGACCCACATGTTCACCGGCATCATCACCGACATCGGAACCGTGCGCGCGCGCGAAGATCGCGGCGACGCACGGCTCGTCATCGCCACCGCCTACGACACCGACGGCATCGACCTGGGCGCCTCGATCGCCTGTTCGGGGGCGTGCCTGACCGTGGTCGACAAGGGCAAGGGCGCCGACGGCGACTGGTTCGCGATCGACGCCAGCGCCGAGACGATCGCGCGTACCGCGCCGAGGATGTGGGAGCCGGGGCGCCGGCTGAACCTCGAACGCGCGCTCAAGGTCGGCGACGAACTCGGCGGGCATATCGTCACCGGCCATGTCGACGCGGTCGGGCGGATCGTGTCGGTGACGCCGGTCGGCGACAGCATCGCGGTCACCGTCGCCGCGCCCCCCGCGCTCGCGCCGCATATCGCGGCCAAGGGCTCGATCACCGTCGACGGCGTGTCGCTGACCGTGAACGAGGTCGCCGACCTCGCATCGGGCGAGGCGCATTTCACGCTCAACATCATCCCGCACACCCAGGCGATGACGACGCTCGACGAGGCGGCCGAGGGGCGGCCGGTGAACCTCGAGATCGACATCCTCGCGCGCTATCTCGCGCGGATGCAGGCGCGCGGCGCCTAGCCCTCGACCCAGCCCGCCGCGATTTCGGGATCCATCGCGACCATCGAGCGCCGCATCGCCAGCCGGCCGATGCGCAGCAGCTCGGCCTTGCGCCGTGCGGGGGCGAGGTTGCAGCTTGCCGCCTCGCGCACCACCGCCGCGCCATAGCGGTCGGCGACGATCAGGCCGGAGGTCTCGGGGCGATAGCCCTCGGTCTCGAGGATCGCGGGGTCGAGCCCGGCGGCGAGCGCCCAATAGAAGCGGTCGCACCAGTCGCAATAGTCGGGCCATTTGCCGTCGCCGTGCAGGTCGGCGCGGCTGACCTTGATCTCGACGATGGTGATATGGCCCTTGGCATCGATCGCGGTGAGGTCGGTGCGCCGCCCGTTGGGCAGCGGCACCTCGGGGATCGCGACGAGCCCTTGCTGCGCGAACAGCCGGCACACGCCGCGCGCGACGTCGGCGGCGATCAGCAGGTCACTCGCCATGGCTCAGCGCCTCAGAAGGGGACGTCGTCGTCCAGATCGTCGTCGAACGGCGGGCGTCCGCCGCCGCCGCCACCCGAGCCGCCGCCGAAGCCGCCACCGCCCGAGCCGCCCGACGAACCGCCGCCGCCTTGGTTCCAGCCGCCGCCCGAGCTTCCGCCCGAATCGCCGCCCCAGTCACCGCCGCCACCGCCACGCGAACCGCCGCCACCGCCCGGCGCGCCGTCGAGCATCGTCAGCGCACCGCCGATGCCCGCGATCACGACTTCGGTCGTATATTTGTCGTTGCCGTCGCGGTCCTGCCACTTGCGGGTGCGCAAGGAGCCTTCGATGTAAACCTTGCTGCCCTTTTTCAGGTAGCGCTCGACCACCCCGACCAGCCCGTCGCCGTTGATCACGACATTATGCCATTCGGTGCGCTCCTTGCGCTCGCCGGTCATCCGGTCCTTCCAGTTCTCCGACGTCGCGATGCGGATATTGGCGATCTTACCGCCGTTCTGGAACGACTTGATCTCCGGGTCCGCGCCCAGATTGCCGATCAAAATAACCTTGTTGACGCTGCCAGCCATCGCCGCTCCGCTCCCGATAGATTGAGGGGACGTCAGCCGAGTCCGAAGGCGACCGCCGTCCAGTAAGTGATACCTGCTGCGGCATAGGCGAGCAGGAACAAATAGCCAACCATGAACATCGGCCATTTCCAACCATTGGTCTCGCGGCGCGTGATCGCGATCGTCGAAATGCACTGCGGCGCAAAGACGAACCAGGCGAGGAAGGCGAGTGCGGTGGCGAGGCTCCACTTGCCCTGCAGCCGTTCGCCCAGCGTCTCGGCCATCGCATCCTCGTCGCCATCGGCGTCGATCGCGTTCGCGGTCGCCATCGCCGAGACCGCGACCTCGCGCGCCGCCATCGCAGGGATCAGCGCGAGCGCGATGTCGTGGTTGAAACCGATCGGCTCGACGACGACCTCCAGCCCGCTCGCGATGCGGCCCGCGACGCTATACTCGACCTGGCTTTCGCCCGGGGGTGCCTTGGGGAAGGTCAGCAGCAGCCAGAGTATGACGGTGGTGAGCGCGATGATCGTGCCTGCGCGGCGCAGGAAGATCCACGCGCGCTGCCACAGCCCGAGCGCGATGTCGCGCCACTGCGGCATCTGGTAACGCGGCATTTCCATCATGAAGCCCGCGGCATTGCCCTTGGCGACGGTGCGGCGGAGCGCATAGGCGACGACGAGCGCGCCGACGATGCCCGCCAGATAGAGGCCGAACAGCACCAGCCCCTGCAGCCCGATCCCTGTGCCGCCGACGCCGCGGTTCGGGACGAAGGCGGCGATGATCAGCGCATAGACGGGCAGCCGCGCCGAGCAGGTCATCAACGGCGCGATCAGGATCGTCGTCAGCCGGTCCTTTTCATCGGGAATCGCGCGCGTCGCCATGATGCCGGGCACTGCGCAGGCGAAGCTCGACAGCAAGGGAATGAAGCCGCGCCCGGACAAGCCGACCTTGGCCATCAGCCCGTCCATCAGGAAGGCGGCGCGCGTCATGTAACCCGACGCCTCGAGCAGCAGGATGAAGAGGAAGAGGATCAGGATCTGCGGCAGGAAGACCACAACCGCGCCGACGCCCGCGAGCAGTCCCTCGACGACCAGATCGCGGAGGAAATTCTCGGGGATATTCGCGACGACCCAGCTCTGGAGCACGCCGACCCCGGCTTCGAGCGCGTCGGCGGGCGGTCCGGCCCAGGCATAGACCGCCTGGAACATGACGAACATCAGCGCGAGCAGGATCAGGAAACCGACGACGGGGTGCAGCACCACCGCGTCGACGCGCGCGGTCCAGCGGCGCACCGGGGTTTCGGATAGGGTCGCGGCGCGCGCGATGGCGCGCGCGCGGCTGTGCAGCGCGGCGTCGCTCGGGGTCGGGACCTGCGCGATCGATGCCGCGGGCTTGGCGGTCCGCAGCGCCTCGTCGACCGCGCCGAGCAGCTCGGCCATGCCGCGCTTGCGCACCGCCACCGTCGGCACGACGGGCACGCCGAGTTCCTGCGACAGCCGCGCGGGGTCGAGCGTCAGCCCGTCGCGTTCCGCCAAGTCGAGCATGTTGAGCGCGACCACCGTCGGCAGCCCGAGCGCGATCAGTTCGAGCGCGAAGCAGAGATGATTGTCGAGGTTTGCGGCGTCGAGCACGACGATCAGCGCGTCGGGCTGGCGCTCGCCGTCCTGACGCCCAAGGATCACGTCGCGCGTCACCGCCTCGTCGGGGCTTGCGGGGATCAGGCTGTAGGTGCCGGGCAGGTCGATCAGCGACATCGGACGGCCGTCGGCGAAGCTCGCGTGCCCCGCCTTGCGCTCGACGGTGACCCCCGGATAATTGGCGATCTTCTGCCGCGCGCCGGTCAGCGCGTTGAACAGGCTCGATTTTCCGGCATTGGGATTGCCGACGAGCGCGATGGTAGGGACGGCGCCGGTCATGCGGGTTTGGGCTCGCTTTGCGGCGCCTCGACCGAAATCATCGCCGCCTGCCGCGCGCGGATGATCACGCGCATCCGCCCGACCGCGAGCGCGAGCGGGTCGCGCGAAAAGAGGCTGCCGCGGTGCAACGGGGTGATCTCCACCCCCTCCATCAATCCAAATTCGCGCAGGCGCCGTCCTTCGTCCTCGGACATGGCGGACCAGTCGATCCCGGCGATCCGCACCGCGACGCCCAGCGGCGCGCTATCGAGCAAAGCAGTCATTTGCGAGCGATTATCAATATCGCCCGCGCGGCGCCAGTTCTTTATCTTGGGCGCTCAGCGGCCCGGGTAGCGGAGCCGCCCGACGAAGCGCGCGAGGCTGGGGCGTTCGACCTTCGTCGCGGCGCGGCGGTGCTTCCAGCCTTCGAAGCGCATCACCTGATCGATGCGGCGCGCGAGAAAGGCGCGGGTGTCGGCGTGGCCCTCGCTCTCGTCGTTCAGGAACACCGCCGTCGTCGCGCCATAGACGCTGCCGAGGATGGCGCGCTTGCTGTAGTGATTATAGTCGGTCGCGGTGTCGCCCGCGAGGCGCCACATCAGGTCGGCGGCGCGCCAGCCCAGCTTCGCGGCGAAGGGAATATTGGTCGGCAAGGCGAGCAGCGCCAAGGCGCGGCGCAGCGCCTCGCGATTCGGCGCGAGCAGGTCGATCCGGGCTTCGACCAGCGTCGTGATGCGTTCGCGAATCTTGAGCGTGGCAAGCTTTTCGGCGGGCCATTTCGCGGCCATCGCCGCGTCGATATCGGCGAACCAGGCGTCGACCATGTCGCGCCCGCCGCCGGGAAAGGCGAGCCGCGCGACATCGGAATCGACCGCGGCCCGCGCCGCGGCGTCGGCCAGGGCGGCTTCGCCGAAGCCATCGAAGGCGGCGTTCGCGGCGATCAGCGGTGCGAGCGCGGCGCGAATCTCTTCGAGCGTGGGGTCGGCGGGCAGGGTGGAAGCCATAAGTGTCAGATAGGCCGTTCGCCGCGGCTCGGCAACCGGATCAGCACCAGCGCCGCGCCGACCAGCAGGCCTCCGAGCAGGTCGACGGGTCCGAGCAGTTCGCCGAACATCAGCCAGCCGGCGAGCGCGGCGAGCGCGGGCTGCACGAGCAGGGTGAGTCCGATGACGAGCGGGCTGAAGCGCGGCAGCGACCAGATCATCAGCCCCTGGCCGATAATCTGGCTGGTCAGCGCGAGCAGCAGCAGCGGGGTCCAGTTGTGCGGCATCACCGCCTCGCCGAGCGCCAGCGCGGTGGTCAGCAGGATCGGCGGGCAGACGAGCGACGCGATCGCGAGCGCCGACCAGGCGCCGATCGTCCCTCGCACCCGCTGCATCAGGATCACATAGCCGGTGTAGAGCACCCCCGCGAGCAGGCTGAGCAGGTCGCCGACCAGATAGTCGGGCGACAGTTCGTAGCTTTGCCCCATCAAGAGCGCCGATCCCGCGAAGGCGAGGCCGATCGCCAGCGCCTGCCATCCGCGCGGCAGGGTGCGCGCCAGGAAAATGCCCCAGATGACGAGCAACAGACTGGCGCAATTGCCGAACAAAGTCGCATTGGCGACCTTGGTCTGGAGGATGCCGATGTGCCAGGCGGCGAGGTCGAAGGCGAAGAAGATGCCCGCGGCGGCGGCGATCAGCATGGCGGGGCGCGGCGGCAACCGCCCGCCGGTCTCGCGCCAGGCGAGGACGATCAGCACCGGCGCGGCGAGCGTCATGCGCCAGAAGGCCGAGGCGGTCGGCCCGGTATCGGCGAGGCGCACGAGCATCGCGCCGATCGACAGCGCCATATTGCCCGCGAGCAGCGCGGCAAAGGCCCAGCGGCTCGGCTGATTCGCTGCGCTGTCCTCGGTCACCGCTTGTCCTGCCGTTAGATTTTCTTTTGCTACCCATGCTTGCGCCGGGGCGCCGCTGTCCATAGCTTCGCTGCCCATAGCGGCGACCCCGGGGGGCGTCGCTTATAAAAAGACGACGAGGAGAATTCCATGTCCGTGACTTTGTTCGATCCGATCAAGCTGGGCGCCATCGAGGCGCCGAACCGCATCATCATGGCGCCGCTGACGCGCGGCCGGGCCGGCCCCGGCTTCGTGCCCAACGAGCTTGCACGCGAATATTATCGCCAGCGCGCCTCGGCGGGCCTGATCATCTCCGAAGCCACCGGCATTTCGCAGGAAGGCCTTGGCTGGCCGAGCGCGCCGGGCCTGTGGACCGACGCGCAGGTCGAGGGCTGGAAGCCCGTGACCGAAGCCGTCCACGAAGCCGGCGGGCGCATCGTCGCGCAGCTGTGGCACATGGGCCGCCTCGTCCATTCGGTGTTCAACGACGGCAAGCCGCCGGTGTCGGCTTCGGCGACGGTCGGCGAGGGCCGCGCGCACACCCCGGTCGGCCGCCGCGACCTCGAGGTCGCGCGGCCGCTCGAGCTCCAGGAGATTCCGCGCGTGATCGCCGATTATGTCCATGCAGCGGAGAATGCGAAAAAGGCGGGCTTCGACGGGGTGCAGCTGCACGGCGCCAACGGCTATCTGATCGACCAGTTCCTGCGCGACAATTCGAACCTGCGCGACGATGATTATGGCGGCTCGGCCCAAAACCGCATCCGCCTGCTGCGCGAAGTCACCGAAGCGCTGATCGGCGTGTGGGGCAAGGACCGCGTGTCGGTGCGCCTGTCGCCCAACGGCGCCACCCAAGGCGTCGATGATAGCGCGCCCGAAAAGCTCTTCCCGGCCGCCGCGGCGGCGCTGAGCGAGCTCGGCATCGCCTTCCTCGAGCTGCGCGAACCCGGTCCCGAGGGGACGTTCGGCAAGACCGACGTGCCCAAACAGTCGCCGGCGATCCGCGCGGCGTTCAAGGGGCCGCTGATCCTCAACAGCGACTATGATGCCGCACTCGCCGAAGAGGCGGTCGCGAGCGGGCGCGCCGACGCGATCGCCTTTGGGCGTCCGTTCATCGGCAATCCCGATTTGGTCGAGCGGATTCGCGCGGGCGCCGAATGGTCGGCGGACAATCCGCAGACCTGGTATTCGGCGGGCCCCGAAGGCTACACCGACTATCCGGCGCTGCAGGTGGCGTAAGGCTCCAGATCCTCCCCTTGGCGCAGCCATGGGGAGGGGGACCGCCGCCGCAGGCGGTGGTGGAGGGGTCGAACGGTTGCACCGACGTCAGACGGCGTAGACCCCTCCGTCAGCCGCTACGCCGGCTGCCACCTCCCCATCGCTGCGCGTGGGGAGGATCTTTTTCGCTAATCGCGCTCCGCCAGCGCCTTGTCGACGATACCCGCGCCGATCGGCCCGAGCACACCGCTGCCGAAGCGGACGAAGAGGAAGCCGACGATGAATAAGATCACCGGCTCGATCATCAGCAGCACGATCGCTGCGATCAGCGCGACGAAGAAGATGGTGACGAAACCGCCGCTCAGCGCCGCCTGACCCTTGGGGCCGAGCTCGATCGTGCGCGGGCCTTTGCTGTCCCACCATTTGCCGGTGACGATGGTCTTGCGTGCGCCGGCTTGCGGTGCCGGGCGGCTCGGGATGCGCGCAGGCTCGGCATTGGCTTGCAGCGCGGGGCGGTCGTTCGATTTCTGGGTCCACGGCCGCTTGTTGCGTTTGGCGATCGCGGCCGCCATCGCCCCCTTGCCGCTATCGGCGGCCTTTGGCGGAGCAGGCGGCGTGGCGGCCTGCTGAGCGGGCGCCGGCCGCGCGCTCAGTCCCGATTCGGCCCGCGCCGCGGTGGACATGTCGGGCGCTCGGCTGCGTTCGGGGCGGATCGGCTCGACGCCCATCGCGCGGTCGTGCTGGTCCATGCGCTCGGCGGCGCTCAGCGGGATCTGGCCGGTCGTCCTGTCGATCACCACCAGCCGCCCGCCGCGTTCGACGACGGAATAGCGGCTGGGGGGTGGTCGGTCAGCCAATGCCGAACTGCTCCTTCAGGGCCAGCATCGCGAGCGCGGCCTTCGTCGCTTCGCCGCCCTTATCCTTGCGCGTCTTGTCGGCGCGCGCAAGCGCTTGCTCTTCATTCTCGACGGTGAGGATGCCGTTGCCGATCGCCAGCCCGTCGAGCGTCAGCGCCATGATGCCGCGCGCGCTCTCGTTCGAGACGACCTCGAAATGATAGGTTTCGCCGCGAATCACGACGCCGAGCGCGACATAAGCGTCGTAGCGTCCGCTGTCGGCGGCCAGCGAAATCGCTGCGGGCACTTCCAGCGCGCCGGGGACGGTCACCGTCTCGTGGCTGTGCCCTTCGGCTTCGAGCGCCGAGCGCACGCCGTCCAGCAGCATGTCGTTCAGGTGGGAATAGAAGCGCGCTTCGACGATCAGGACATGGGCCATCAGGATTCTCCGGGAATGGGGCGTTCGCCGACGACCGACAGGCCATAGCCTTCGAGCCCGACGATATTGCTGTGGGTGGGGGTGAGCAATTCCATCGCATGGACGCCGAGGTCGGCGAGGATCTGCGCGCCGATGCCATAGGTTCTGAGGTCCATGCCGCCGGTCGGCGCAGGGGCCGCCTCGGCGTCGGCCGAACCGGGCAACGGACGCATCAGCATCACGATGACCCCCGACCCCGCTTCGCCGATAGCGTCCATCGAGCGTTGCAGGCGGCGCTTCTTCGGACCCGGGCGGCCCATGATGTCGTCGAAGATCGACACCGCATGCATGCGGACCAGCGTCACGCCCTCGGGATCGACCGGCCCCTTCTGCAACACCAGATTGACGCTGCCGTCGATCTTGTTGCGATAGGATTTGAGCCGCCAGTCGCCGCCATAGTCCGATTCGAACGGTTCGTCGGCGACGCATTCGACCAGCCGGTCGCTGCGATTGCGATAGGCGATCAAGTCGGCGATCGTGCCGATCTTCAGCCCGTGGCGCCGCGCGAAGGGGACGAGATCGTCGAGCCGCGCCATCGTGCCGTCGTCGTTCATGATCTCGCAGATCACGCCCGACGGGTTGAGCCCGGCGAGCCGCGCGATGTCGACCGATGCCTCGGTGTGGCCGGCGCGCACGAGCACGCCGCCGTCGCGCGCGATCAGCGGAAAGACATGGCCCGGGGTGACGATATCGTCGCGCGTCTTGCCGGCGTCGATCGCGACCGCCACGGTGCGCGCGCGGTCGCCCGCCGAAATGCCCGTGGTAACGCCCTCGCGCGCCTCGATCGAGGTGGTGAAGGCGGTTTCGTGGCGCGTGCCGTTCTGGCGGCTCATCAGTTCGAGCCCCAGCATGTCGACGCGCGCCCTGGTCAGCGTCAGGCAGATGAGGCCGCGGCCATGCGTCGCCATGAAGTTGATCGCGTCGGGGGTCGCCATCTGCGCGGGGATGACGAGGTCGCCCTCATTTTCGCGATCCTCGTCGTCGACGAGAATGAACATGCGGCCGTTGCGCGCCTCGGCGATGATTTCCTCAGGGCTGGCCATCGGCGACAGGTCGCTGCCGTGCGCGAGCCAATTCTCGAGCTTGCGCAGCGTATCCGCCGTCGGGTTCCAGCCCGGCGAATCGAGGTCGCGCAGGCTGTTGGCGTGGAGACCGGCGGCGCGCGCGAGCCCCGAACGGGACATGGCGCCGTCATCGACGATGGCGCGGATGCGCTCGATGAGTTGTGTGGACATGATGCAAAGTTTTCACACCATGATGTGATTGTCAATTGCAGAATCACATTGAGGCGTCGCGTGCGCCTATTTGGGGCCGAAAGTCGTCCCCAGCTCGCGCACGGGTGCGTCGGCCTTGGCGTCGAGCATCGCGGTCAATTGTCCGCTGCGGTCGTCGCGCTTGGCGTAGTCGCGCGCCGACATGCCCGCGATATGGTCGGCCTTGTCGGGGTTGGCGCCGCGGCGGACGAGCAGGCGCACCATCGCGCTGTTCTTGGCCTGCACCGCCAGGATGAGCGCGGTCTCGCCTCGGCGGTTCGTCTGGTCGACCGGCGCCTTCTTGCCCAGCAGCTCCTCGGCGGCGTCGGTGGTGTTGAGCAGCGCGGCGTGCATCAACGGGGTCATGCCCTGGCGGTCGCCGATCGACGGATCGCCGCCTTTGCCGAGCAGGAAGCGCACCCACGTCGTATCGCGGCGCTTGGTGACCAGGATCAGCGCGGTCTCGCCGGTGTCGGGGTTGCGCGTGTTCACGATCGCCGGATCATCCTTCAGCGCGTCGGTCGCCTTGGTCCCGTCGCGGTCGTCGACCGCCTGCAGGAAAGCGTAACCGCCGCGGAACTGCGCCTGCGCGGCCGGGGTGAGCGCGAGCGCGGCGATGCTGGCGACCAGCGACAGCGAGGCGAGGCGAAAGGCGGTGCGACGGAGCATGACCAGCGGGACCCTGTTCGAAACGGCCGCGCGTCCCTTTTGGCGGGGACGACGACAAAGGTTGATTTTCGCCGCCTAGCCCAGCAAGGCTGGCGCGATGATGAATGGACTGAATATGGGCCAAAAGGCCGTTCGCGCAAGCCTGCTCCTGCTCGCCGGCGTCGCGCTCGCCGGTTGCGGCGGTCCCGCCGGGCCCGCGGCCGACGCCCGCCCGCCGCTCGAAGGCGCGAAGATCGGCGGGCCGTTCACGCTGACCGACCAGGACGGCAAGACCGTCCGCGACACCGACTTTGCCGGGAAATACCGTCTCGTCTATTTCGGCTACAGCTTCTGCCCCGACATCTGCCCGGTCGACGTCCAGAAACTGATGCGTGGGCTCGCCGCTTTCGAAAAGAGCGACGCGGCGCGCGGCGCGAAGGTGCAGCCGATCTTCATCACCGTCGATCCGGCGCGCGATACCCCCGCGGCGCTCAAACCCTTCGTTGCGCGCTATCACCCGCGGCTGCTCGGCCTCACCGGCACGCCCGAACAGATCGCCGAGGTCGCCAAGGCTTTTGTCGTCACCTATCACAAGGTCGATGGCTCGGCGCCCGACCGCTATCTGATGGCGCACAGCCAGCTCGCTTTCCTGATGGACCCCGCGGGCAAGCCGCTGGTGCTGCTGCCGCTCGACGATCCCTCGACCGACATCGACGAGGGCGCGCCCGACAAGGTCGCCGCCGACCTTCAGAAATGGGTGAAGTGACGGCGCGGCGCTTCTGGGACATGCCGCTCGCCAGCCTCGACGCCGGCGAATGGGAGGCCTTGTGCGACGGCTGCGGCAAATGCTGCCTGCACAAATTGGAGGATGAGGACACGGGCCGCATCTATCCGACCAATGTCGCGTGCCGCCTGCTCGACCTCCAGACCGCGCGCTGCGGCGACTACAAGCACCGGCGGCGCCACGTCCCCGATTGCCTGACGCTGACCAAGGCAAGTGTCGCCGACATCGAATGGCTGCCGCAAAGCTGCGCCTATCGCCTGCGCGCCGAGGACCGGCCGCTGCCCGACTGGCATTATCTGGTCAGCGGCGACCGCGACGCGGTGCACCGCGCGGGCCAGTCGATCGTGGGCTGGACGGTCGCCGAACAGGTCGCGGGGCCGCTGGAAAATCATCTTGTCGAACGCATCGTCTGAGCTGAAGGCGGCCGAGGGCCCGCATATCCGCGTGGGCGAGACGCTGTGGCCGGTGCGCTTGGTCCATCATGCGCAGTCGCGCCGCTACCGCCTCGTATTCGACGCCGCGCGCGCCGAGCTCCGCCTGACCCTGCCACGTCGCGGCAGCGCGGCGAAGGCGCTGCGCTGGGCGAGCGAGCAGCAGGACTGGCTGGCCGAGCAGGTGGGCAAGGCCGTGGTGCCGGTCGAGATCGGCCCCGGATCGACCGTGCCCCTGTTCGGCATCGACCGGCTTATCGCATGGAACCCGGGGCTGCCGCGTGCGGTTCGCCTTGACGGCGACACCCTGTATCTCGGCGGCCCCGCCGACGGTGTCGGCCGCCGCGTTGAGCGCTGGCTGAAGGCGCAGGCGCTCGACCTGATGGCCGCGGAAAGCCGCGACATCGCGGGGCGCGCCGGACTTGCCCTCGGCCGCATCGGCATCGGCGACCCGCGCAGCCGCTGGGGCAGCTGCACCGCGACCGGCGACCTGCGCTACAGCTGGCGGCTCGTCATGGCACCCGACCATGTCCGCCGCGCGACCGTCGCGCACGAGGTCGCGCATTTGCGCCACATGGACCATGGCCGCGCCTTCCACGCGCTCGTCAACGAACTCCACGACGGCGACGTCGCCGCGGCGCGGACCTGGCTGCGCCGCGAAGGGCGCGGTCTGCACCGGTATAGGTTTGGCTGAATAGATCCTCCCCTTGGCGTAGCCATGGGGAGGGGGAGTGCAGGGTTGGATTGCCCCCTGCAATCCAAGTCCAGTCCGGGGGACTGGACGACCCAGCACTCGCCCGAAGGGCGTGGTGGAGGGGTCGAAAGATCGCACTGACATCGGGCGGCGTCGACCCCTCCGTCAGCCCTGCGGGCTGCCACCTCCCCATCGCTTCGCGTGGGGAGGATCGCACAGATCAATTCCCCTGGTTGTTTCCGCTCTGCACGCGCACCGTCGAGCTTTTGACCGCGGGCGGCAGCGCCTTGTTCGCGGGGGGGGCTTTCGGTGCGGGCTGCGGCGCCTTGGGCTGCGCGCCATTGCCGCCGCCGGTCTGCTCGTCGAGCCAGCGCTGGTCCATTACCGGCGGCTCGACCTGCGGCTCGTCGCCTTCCTCGGGAGGGCGATTCTCGCTGCCCCCGTAAGGAAGTTCGACCGGCATGCCATTCTCGTCGACGAAGCCGCCCTCACCGGGCTCGCCCAGATAGGCTTCGTCCTCGTCCTCGAGCTGCCAGTCGGGCAGCTTGACCTCGGTGTCGAATTGCTCGACCGGGCGTCGCGCGACCGCGACGCGCATGAAGTCGGCAAAGGCCGCCGCGGGCGCCCGCCCCCCCTGTAGCCCGCCGACCGCCTTGGCATCGTCGCGCCCCATCCACACGCCGGTGGTGAGGCCGCTGGAGAAGCCCAGGAACCAGCCGTCCTTGTTGCTCGTCGTCGTGCCGGTCTTGCCCGCGACGGGGCGGCCGATCTGCGCCGCGCGCCCGGTGCCGGTGGCGACCGCGGTCTGCATCAGGTCGGTGATCCCCGCGGCGACCCAGTCGTCGACCAGCACCGTCCCGCGCTCGGGCGCGCGCTGATAAAGCAGCCGGCCGTCGGCGGTGGTGACCTTGGTGATGCCATAGGGCGCCGCTGACACGCCCTTGCGCGAGATCGCGGCAAAGGCGGCGGTCATGTCGATCACGCGCACTTCCGAGCTGCCCAGCACCATCGCCGGCTGGGTGTTGATCGGAGTCGAGATGCCGAAGCGGCGCGCCATGTTGGCCACCGACGAGGTGCCGACCTCGTCGCCCAGCTTCGCGGCGACGGTGTTCACCGAATAGGCAAAGGCGGTGCGCAGGTCCATCGCGCCGGCAAAGCGCCCCGACGAGTTGCGCGGGCTCCAGCCGCGGATGGTCACCGGCTCGTCGACCACTTCGTCGTCGACCTTATAGCCCGATTCGAGCGCGGCCATATAAACGAAGACCTTCCACGCCGATCCCGGCTGGCGCGTCGCCTGCGTCGCGCGGTTGTAGTTCGACGCGACATAATCGGTGCCGCCGACCATCGCGCGCACCGCGCCGTCGCGGTCGATCGACACCAGCGCACCCTGCGCGCCGCCCGGCACGTTGGCCTGGATCGCACTGGTCGCCGCGCGCTGCATGCCGAGGTCGATGGTGGTGTAGACGTCGATCGCCTCGCTGCCCTCGTCGATCAGCATGTCGAGCTGCGGCAGCGCCCAGTCGCTGAAGTAACGCGCGCTGTTCTGCCCCGTCTCCTGCGCCATCTGGACGTCGGCGGGCTTGGCGCTGTCGGCCTGCGACTGGGTGATCACCCCCGCATCGACCATGACGCCAAGCACCACGCCCGCGCGGCCGAGCGCGGCCTGCGCGTCGGCGGTCGGCGAATAGCGCGACGGCGCCTTGACGAGGCCTGCGACCACCGCCGCCTCGGACAGCGACATTTCGGTCGCGCTATGGCCGAAGAAGCGCCGCGACGCGGCGTCGATGCCGTAACTGCCGCCGCCGAAATAGACCTTGTTGAGATAGAGCTCGAGGATTTCGTCCTTCGAGAATTTCCATTCGAGCGCCATCGACAGCACCATCTCGCGCGCCTTGCGCGTCCAGGTGTAGCTGTTCGACAGGAAGATGTTGCGCGCGAGCTGCTGGGTGATCGTCGATGCGCCCTGCAGGCGGCGGCCCGAGCCGCGATTCTGCACCGCGACGACCGCGGCGCGCGTCATGCCGACCGGATCGACCCCGGGGTGATAGCGAAACCGCCGGTCCTCGACCGCGACCATCGCGTCCTGCATCACCTGGGGGGTTTCGCGCAGCGTCAGCCAGCGCCCGTAATTGGGCCCGAGCGAGAGGAACACCGTGCCGTCGGCGGCATGGACGCGGATCGTCTGTCCCGCGGGCGATTTCTTGAGCTCCTCGAAGCTCGGGATGCGCTGCACCGCGATGCCGACCGCGACCGCCAGCGCGACCAGACCGACCAGCGCGAGGCCAAGGCCCCAGCGGACGATGCGGCGCAGCCACAGCCGCCAGCGCGTCGGCTCGCCCTTGGGAGCCGAACCGCCCGATCTGGGACTGGCCGACGATTTACCTGCGGATACCTGCTGTCTTTCGCGGCGCAAAGCCGATGTCCTTCCCTCGCTGCGCCCCTGTACGCGTCAGCAGCGAGGGTCGGTGGTCAACCCTCGCCGGTGACTGCGTCATCCTGCCCGCGGTCCGCGAAGTCAAGCGCCGCGCTGTTGATGCAGTAGCGCAGCCCCTCGGGCCCAGGACCATCGGGGAAGACATGGCCGAGATGGCCTTCGCATTTCGCGCAGCGCACTTCGGTGCGGACCATGCCGTGGCTGGTGTCGGTCAGCTCGGTCACCGCGGCATCGGCGGCGGGCGCGGTATAGCTCGGCCAGCCCGACCCGCTGTTGTACTTGGTGCGACTGTCGAACAGGGGCGCACCGCAGCCAGCGCAATGATAGACGCCGTCGCCCTTGTGGTCGGTATATTTGCCGGTGAAGGCGCGCTCGGTGCCGCCCTCGCGCAGCACATGGTGCGCCATCGGGTCGAGCTTCTTGGTGTTGGGATCGGTCATCGGATGATCTCCTGTTGACGGGCCCCGCGGGGGCGCCGTTTTCCTGTGGATAATATCGGTCGGGACACGCGCCGCCGCAAGGGGCAGGGGGTTCAACTGCCGCGGATGCGCGTCGTTCGCGATGCACTTCGCACCAAAGACGGAAAAAGTGACGCCGCCGCGGTAATTGCGGGCGCGCTGCGCGGATTTTCGCCCAGGCGCCATATCAGATTGGCCAGCGCAAAGGGCCGCGCCATGCGCGCCGCGAGTCCGCGCTGATAGTCGGGCGCCGCGTCGCCGCCGCCGCGCCGCCATGCCGCCACCGCGGCCTCGGCGCTGGCGACCGCGAGCCCCATGCCCTCGCCCGCCAGGCTCGGGATCACCCCCGCCTGGTCGCCGAGGCGGAACAGCCCGGGCGCGGCGTCGGCGGTGCGCCAGCCATAGGGGACATGGCCGATCGCATCGACGCTGTACGACCAGTCGGCAAAGCCAAGCCGCTCGCCGAGCTGCGGCAGCGCGTCGCCGAGCATGCGCAGCAGCGCGGCGGGCTCGCCACCGGCTTCGTCGAGCCGCGACTTATGCACCGCGAGGCACAGGTTTCCGCTGCCGTCCTCCTGCCGCACCAGCCCGGCGTAACCGCGGTCGAAGAGATGCAGCTCGACCGCTTCGCCGACCAGCCGATCGAGCGCCGGATGCGCGGGCAGCCGCAGCCGCAGTCCCATGACCGGGTCTTCGCGCTGCCAGGCGGCAGGCTCGCGCGGAAATCCCCGGAAACCATGCTTGCCCGCGGCGAGGAAGATTGCCGGGGCATCCAGCACCGCCCCGTCGCGCGTCTGCACACCGCCGTCGGCGATGCCCGTCGCGTGGACGCCGCGCTCCAGACCGGCCCCGGCCGCCATCGCCGCGTCTTGCAGCACCGAATCGAGCCGGTGGCGCGACACGCCCAAGGCGGCCTCGGGCAGCCGTGTTTCGCTCGAGCGCCGGCCCGCGAACAGGCGCACGCAGGTCACGCGCTGCCCCCCGAGCGCCGCGCTATCGATCCCGAGCGCTTCGAGCCGCGCCAGCGTCTGCCAGCTCAGAAATCCCCCGCACAAAGCGTCGCCCGTTTCGCGCGTGCGTTCGATTAGTTGTACTTTGGCCCCGGCGCGCGCCAGCCCGATCGCCGCCGCCGACCCGGCGGGTCCAGCGCCGATTACGATCGCGTCGGTCACCGGATGCGCTCGACGCAGAGGCGGTAGGGGAAGCTGCGAAAGATGCGGCAATCATCCGCCACGGCGGGCAGCGCTTCGCTCAGCATCGCGGCCCATTCGGTCCGGCGAAAGCTCCGCCCGACCGAGAGCTGCCCGTCGCGCCGCACGATCGGGTCGACCAAGGCCAGCGTGGCGAGCAAGGGATAGCCCGCGAAGGGCAGCCGCCGGCGGTGGAGGTCGTTGACCAGCCAGCCACGCGCGGCCTCCTTCTCCATGAAGCGCAGGAACTCGCCGCGCTGGTCCGGCGTCATATGATGTGTGACGAGGCTCGACATCACGATGTCCCACCCCTCGCCCGAGAGGTCGCGATAATCGCCGGTGACCAGCCGTGCCCGCTCGCCGAGCCGCGCTGCGGCAACGGGCGCACTCTTCGGATTAAGATCGACCCCCACGAGATCGAGCGTGATGCCGCGCTTGTCGCCCCAGCGCGCGATCCGCGCCAGCATGTCGCCCGCGCCGAAGCCGACGTCGAGGATTCGCCACGGCTTGCTGCCGATCCCGCGCGCCCGCACCCGCTCCAGAAACCCCAAAGTCGGCCGCGCCGCGAGCGTCAGCGCGTTGATCCGCGACAGGTCGGCGAGCACCCTGGCGTAGCGCGCGGGCGGCAGTTCGACCGCATCCATCTCCTCCTCGGCCTCCATCGGCGCGGCGAGGCTGGCGAAGGGGTTCATGATGCGGTGAAGCGGATTGCTTCGGCGGCGAGCCCGGGGCCGAAGGCGATCGCGATCCCCTCGCCCTGCGCCTGCCGTTCCATCATCCGCGCGAGCACGAAGAGGATCGTCGCCGACGACATATTGCCCCACGCCGCGAGTACCGCGCGACTGTCGGCGAGCGCGTCGGCGGGCACGTGCAGCGCCGACTCGACCGCGTCGAGCACCGAGCGCCCGCCCGCGTGCACCGCGAGCAGCGTTGGCGCGTCGCCGCCGAACAATTGCGCCTGCACCCCCGGCTCGCCGAGCGCTGCACGCAGCCGCCCCGGCACCTCGCCCGACAGCTGCATCTCGAACCCCTTGTCGCCGATATCCCAGCGGATGAGGTCTTCGCTCGCCTCTAGCGCGAGGCTGCGGCCCTCGCCGAGCGCGAGCCCGCCGGGCTCGGCCGAGACGATCCCCGCCGCGGCGCCGTCGCTGAACTGGAGCATCGCGAGCAGCGGTTCGGGCTGGTCGGCGAGGCTGAGGTGCAAGGTCGAGAGCTCGACGCTCACCACAAGCACGACGGCCTCGGGCTCCGACCGCACGATGTGGCGCGCGTTGCGGAGCGCCGTGACCCCGGCGTAACAGCCCATGAAGCCGATCAGCACGCGTTCGACGGTCGGCGGGAGGCCCAGCCTGCGCGCGATGATCTGGTCGATCCCTGGCGCGACGAAGCCGGTGCAGCTCGCGACCACCAGATGCGTAACGCGCGCGGGGTCGAAAGCGTCGCCGAGCTCCGCGATCGCCTGCAGCGCCAGTTCGGGCGCATGCTTTGCATAGGCCGCCATACGCACCGAGGTCGGCGGCAGGCCGGGCACGTCGTAGAAACCCCCGCGCGCGACCGGCGATCCGCCGTCGGCAGTCGGCGGCAGGACCGACCAGCGATGGTCGATGCCCGAGCGCGCGGCCATGCGCGCAAAGAGCGCGCGCGTCCGCTCGTCGGCAACGCGCGGCGTCGCCCAGTCGATGAAGGCGTGATGGATATCGTGATCGGGCGTCGCGGTGGCGAGCGCGTTGAGCCAGGCGGGGGGAGCGGGGAGCATGGCGCTCCTTTGGGCCAAAAGCGGGGGAGTCGCCAGCGGATAAGCGCCTTCGCCCCTTTACCGCGGCTTAACCATGAAACGGCTATCGCACAGGCGTGGGACCGCGCCTTTTCCTTGCCCTTGCCATGCTGGCCGCATCGACACCGGTCTCGGCGCAATGCCTGCTGTGCGGAGCGGACGGCGCATCGGGCGCGAGCGCCGCCCGCCAGGCCGAGATGCCGCTGCGCGTCGAGGTCGAAACCCAGCTCGATTTCAGCCGCGTCGCGGTCGGCGCGATGGGCGGCGCGGTCGAGCTCGACCCGCTGTCGGGCGCGCGGCGGCTCAGCGGCGACGTCGTCGACCTCGGCGGCTTCGCGGTCACCGGCATTGTGACGGTCACCGGCGAACCCGGCGCCGCGGTGCGTGTGATCCTGCCGACCAGCGTCGATCTCGAAGGCGACCGGGGCCGCAGCGCGCGCGTCAGCGGCCTCGTCACCAACCTCTCCGCCGCACCGCGCCTCGGCTCCGACGGGCGGCTGCAATTCCGCTTCGGCGGCCGGCTCCAGATCGCCGGGCTCGACGACGGCGACTATCGCGGGCGGATTCCGGTGACGGTGGAATATGAATAGGGTGGCGTCGGCTTTGGGGTGGTTAGCGGACATTCCAGAACGGAGTGTCGACACCTCGTTGCCACAAGTCTTCAAACTCAGCCTCAGTCATCGCCAAAGGCTCCCCATCGCCAAAGCCGTCATCAAGAGAAGTATCGATTAGCGACGGGCACGGCCTGCCGTCACGCTCCTCGATCTCGATGCTATTTCGGGTGATGCGGCCGTCGGGAAAGACTTCTATGGATCGACGGACGGCATCGTTGTCCTTGTCGATCTCGTAATACAGCCACGAGGGTTCGTTCGCCGGAACCTCGCCCTCTGGCCACGGCAAGCGAAAGTAGATGGGTAGCTCGCTGGATTTCATAGCGACATAGTAGCCCGCGCGATCAACAGAGCAATGTCTGACATCGGTCGCTTGCCGACGTTGCGGTTGTGTCGTCCGATGCGTCCGGTTATTCTTGTCTCGCGCAAAGGCGCAAAGGCACGAAGAGGTCGTGCTGGCCGCGAAGCGGCTTGTTCGTTCGACGTTGCAACCCGATGCGGCGATGATGGAAAGGCGACCTTGCGGTCGCGGTCTTCTTCTTTGCGCCTTTGCGTGAAGTCTATCTCGCGACGTTGCTAAGCGGGACCCCGGATCGAGTCCGGGGTGACGAAGAAGGGATGTCCGCTAACGCCGCGACGCCCCTCAGTCCCGCCCCCCGAACAACGCCGTCCCGACGCGCACATGCGTCGCGCCGAGCATCACCGCGCCTTCATAGTCGCCGCTCATCCCCATCGAGCGCAAAGGCAGGCCGTGGCGTTCGGCGAGTTCGTCGAGCAGCGCGAAATAGGGGGTGGGCGCGACATCGGCGGGCGGGATCGCCATCAGGCCCTTGATTTTCAGCCCCGCGTCGGCCGCTTCGGTGAGCAGCGCGGGCAGGTCGGCGACCGCGCAGCCGCCCTTCTGTTCTTCGTCGCCGATGTTGACCTGGACGAAAAGCTGAGGCTGCTTGCCCGCCTTCGCGCACGCCTTCGCGAGTGCCTGCACCAGCGACGGGCGGTCGAGCGAATGGATCGCGTCGAATAGCGCCACCGCCTCCTCGGCCTTGTTAGACTGCAGCTGGCCGATCAGGTGGAGCGTGATATCCGACGTGTCGGCGCGCAGCGCGGGCCATTTGCCCGCAGCCTCCTGCACGCGATTCTCGCCGAAATGGCGCTGGCCGGCGGCGATCAGCGGGCGGATCGCGTCGGCGTCATGCGTCTTCGACACCGCGATCAGCGTCACGTCGGACGCCTTGCGCCCGGCGCGCGCCGCGGCGGCGGCGATTCCCGCTTCGACTTCGGCCAATCGCTGCGCTGCGTCTTCCATCGCTGATCCTTCGCTGGCGGCGGCGCGTTGCGCGCGGCGGCGACGCGCCTATAGAAAAGCCGATGCCCCGGCGCCACCCCTCGCCCTTGCCGTTGATCTGGCTGTTCACCGATGCGCGGCTCGGCGACGCGCTGTTCGTGGCGGTCGCGGCGCTGCCGCCGGGGAGCGGCATCGTGCTGCGCCACGACGATCTGGCGCCGGGCCGGCGCTGGCGCCTCGCGCGCCGCCTCGCGCGCACCGGGCATCTGCTGCTGCTCGCCGGCTCGCCCGCGCTCGCGCGGCGCTGGGGCGCCGCTGGGGTCCACCTGCGCCAGCCATCGGCGAAGCAGGCGGCGCAGGCGCAACGTCTCGGCCTGATCGTCTCGATGCCCGTGCACGATGCTCGCGAAGCCCGCGCCGCGCGGCGCGCCAACGCCGACCTGGCCTTCGTCTCGCCGCTCCACACGACGGGCTCGCACGCCGGCGCCCCTGCGCTCGGGCAAAAGGCCTGGCTACGCCTCGCGCGACTCACCGGCGCGCACTCCGTCGCACTCGGCGGCATGACCGCGAAGCGTGCCTGCGGGCTCCGCCGAGCCAGTGCGGCGAGCGGCCTCACGCCCGGTTGGGCGGGAATCGATGCGTGGATGAGAGGAGCGGGCGGGAGCGGCCGCAAAGGTCCTCCCCACGCGAAGCGATGGGGAGGTGGCAGCGCGAAGCGCTGACGGAGGGGTAATGGCGCCACGTTGCCGACCCCTCCACCACTCGCTTCGCAAGCGGTCCCCCTCCCCAACGCTGCGCGATGGGGAGGATCTTGACGACAACCAGCTACGAAGAAGCTGAAGTCACCGCTCGTTTAGCAATAATAAGGAAACGAAACGCCGCGCGTTTAGAAGCGGAACGCGGTGCCCACATAGACCGCCTGGCTGTCGCGGCGGGCGTCGGTCAGCGGCTGGACGCCGTCGTCGCTCTTGTAGCGCACGCCCGCGGTGACATCGAGGTTCTTGGTCACGCGATAGCTGCTGACGACATCGACCGTCTGGTCGTCACCGGGCGCGGTCAGCCGGTCGGTCGCGCCGGCGGGATCGCTGGGCTGCGCGAGCATCCGCGTCGCAAAGCGCGATTTCTTTTCATTCTGCTCGGGCGCCTTCGCCTGCGGCAGGTTGCGCAGGTCGAGCCCGCGCGGCAGCGCCGGGGTGACGAATTTCTCGAACCCGACCGATGCGCCGAGGTTATAGGCGACGGGGGTAATCGCGACGGGCGCCTTGCGGCCCTGCGCGAGCGCGGTGGTCAGCGCGGCGCTCGACGATTCGTCGCGGCTGCGCACGACCACGGTGATTGCGCGGTTGCCGCGATTCTCGTCGGTCAGCGCGGGGGTGAAGCTGAAGCTGCGGCGCGCGTCGGCCGACACCTTGGCGTAGCGCGCGATCAGGCGCGGATCGCCCGATGCCGGGGTGAACTGCCCCAGCAAGGTGTCCGACAGCGAGGTTTCGCGGATGCGGTCAGCGCGGCTCATCGCGGCGAGCGGGGGGGGCAGGGCAAGCGGAACGGCCGCCAGAACGACGACCCCTGCTTTCCAGAAATGGCGCGATGTGCGCGGCATTGTCTGCGACTCCAATCCCAGTACCCAGCCCAGATAGGCCCCTTGCGCCGACTTTTCCAGTGATTCGCGCCAAAGCAAATCTTTAGGCCCTGATTTTTACGGGCCTGTTGCGCGATGACCACAGTGGGGCCGCCACCTGACTCCCCGATGAACGGCGCAAACAAGCGCATTGCCGCGCTTGCCGCCGCGCGAGAGGCGCGATAGAGACGCTCGCAATTCTTTAGCAGCGCGGCGGTCGCCCGCGCCATTTTGATAAGGTGTTTCGGCATGTCCAAGCTTTCCGTCCTTGCCCTGACCGGTCGCCGTACCGCCACGCTCGCGCTGCTCGGCGTCGCTGCGCTCGGCCTTGCGGCGTGCGGCGGCAAGGAACGGCCGCGCGCCGATCTCGCCGCGTCGCAGGTCACCACCATCGGCGTGAACAGCTATTTGTGGCGCGCCTCGCTCGATGCGTTGTCGTTCATGCCCTTGCTCCAGGCCGATTCGTCGGGCGGGGTGATCATCACCGACTGGTATGCGAACCCGGGCAACCCGAACGAGCGGATGAAGGTCACCGTGTCGATCCTCGACCGCGACCTGCGCGCCGACGCGCTGCGCGTCGCGGCCTCGCGCCAGGTCGCGCAGGGCGGCACCTGGGTCGATGCCCCGGTGCAGGCGGCGACGGTGCAGAAGCTCGAGGAAATCATCCTCACCCGCGCCCGCGACCTGCGCCGTTCGGCCTTCGAGGGCTAATTTCCGGGCGCGGACGCGCGCCGCCAGACAGACAGGGTAGAGAACGAATGACCCGCGAACCGCGCTTTGGCGCTCTCGCCGCCGACGCCCGCTGGCAAAAGGCGTGGGAGGCGGCGAACAGCTTCGCCACCACCGATACCGACGGCAAGCCCAAGGCCTATATCCTCGAGATGTTCCCCTATCCGTCGGGGCGCATCCATATGGGGCATGTCCGCAACTATGCGATGGGCGATGTGCTCGCGCGCTTCAAGCGCATGACCGGGCACGACGTGCTCCACCCGATGGGCTGGGATGCCTTCGGCATGCCCGCGGAAAACGCGGCGATGGAAAAGGGCGTGCACCCCGGCGGCTGGACGCGCGACAATATCGCCGCGATGCGCAGCCAGCTGAAGCGCCTCGGCCTCGCGATCGACTGGAGCCGCGAGCTCGCGACGTGCGAGCCCGATTATTATGGGCAGGAACAGGCGCTGTTCCTCGACCTGTTCGCGCACGGCCTCGTCACGCGCAAGGAAAGCTACGTCAACTGGGACCCCGTCGACATGACCGTGCTCGCCAACGAGCAGGTGATCGACGGGCGCGGCTGGCGCTCGGGCGCGCTGGTCGAGAAGAAAAAGCTGTCGCAGTGGTTCCTCAAGATCACCGACTTCGCCGACGAATTGCTCGAAGGGCTGCAGAGCCTCGACAAATGGCCCGACAAGGTCCGGCTGATGCAGGAAAACTGGATCGGCAAGTCGCAGGGGCTGGAGTTCAGCTTCCGCATGGCGGGCGGCGCGCCGGGTTTCGACGTCTTCACGACGCGCCCCGACACCCTTTATGGCGCGAGCTTCGCGGCGGTCTCGCCCGATCACCCGTTGGCCGAGAAGCTCGCGAAGGATTCGCCCGAGCTCGCGGCGTTCATCGAGGAATGCCGCCGCCAGGGCACCGCCGCCGAGCAGATCGACACGGCCGAGAAACTGGGTTTCGACACGGGCCTCGCGGTCGAGCATCCGCTCGATCCCAACTGGCATCTGCCGGTTTGGGTCGTGAACTATGTGCTGATGGACTATGGCACCGGCGCGATCTTCGGCTGCCCTGCGCACGACCAGCGCGACCTCGACTTTGCGCATAAATACGGGCTGCAGGTCCACCGCGTGATTGCCGACGGCGACGAGACCGCGCAGCATTTCACCGGCGACGAGGCCTACACCGGACCCGGCAAGCTGGTGAACAGCCACTTCCTCGACGGCATGACGATCGACGAGGCCAAGGCCGCCGTGATTGCGCGCGCCGAGCATGAGGGCTGGGGCAAGGGCACGACCGTGTGGCGCCTGCGCGACTGGGGCGTCTCGCGCCAGCGCTATTGGGGCACGCCGATCCCCTTCATCCATTGCGACGCCTGCGGCCTGCTGCCGGTGCCCAAGAGCCAGCTCCCCGTCGTGCTGCCCGAGGACGCCGATTTCTCGGTCCCCGGCAATCCGCTCGACCGCCATCCGACGTGGAAGCACGTCGCTTGCCCGTCGTGCGGCGGCGAAGCGGTGCGCGAAACCGACACGCTCGACACCTTCGTCGATTCGTCCTGGTATTTCCTGCGCTTCGCCTCGGCCCCGTCGGACAAGCCCTTCGATCCCGAGGTGATCCGCCGCTGGCTGCCCGTCGACCAATATATTGGCGGCATCGAGCATGCGATCCTCCACCTGCTCTACGCGCGCTTCTGGACGCGCGCGCTGAACAAGCTCGGGATGATCGACATCCAGGAGCCCTTCGCCAGCCTGTTTACGCAGGGCATGGTGACGCACGAGACCTACAGCCGCGAGCAGGGCGAAGGCCTGCCGCCGATCTTCTTCACGCCGGAGGAAATCACCCGCACCGCCGACGGCGCGACGCTGAACAGCGAAGGCACGCCGGTGCAGGTCGGCCGCGTGATCAAGATGTCGAAGTCGAAGAAGAATGTCGTCGATCCCGACGCCATTCTCGACCAATATGGTGCCGACGCCGCGCGCTGGTTCATGCTCTCCGACAGCCCGCCCGAGCGCGACCTGCCGTGGAGCGAGGCGGGGATCGAAGGCGCGTGGCGCTTCGTCCAGCGGCTGTGGCGGATTTCCGGCGACACCGACAAGGTCGGCGACGGCGCCGAGGATAAGGGCCTTGCCCGCAAGCTGCACCAGACGATCGCCGGCGTCGCCGCCGATATCGAGGCGTTGGGTTTCAACAAGGCCGTGGCCAAGATCCACGCGCTTGCGAACGACATCGAAAAGGCGCCGCCGTCGGCGACCCGCGCCGAGGCGTGCCGCAACCTGATCCTGCTCGTCGCGCCGATGCTGCCGCACCTCGCCGAGGAGGCCTGGGCGGCGCTGCCCGAGGGCCAGCGCTCGACCGCGATGATCGCCGACGCCGTTTGGCCGACCGCCAATCCGGCGCTGCTCGTCGACGACGAGGTGACGATCGCGATCCAGGTCGCGGGCAAGCTGCGCGACACGATGACCGCGGCGAAAGGCGCGGCCAAGGACGACCTCGAAGCCGCCGCGCTCGCGCGCCCGCGGATCGCCGAGCTGCTCGGCGGCGCTGCGCCGCGCAAGGTGATCGTCGTGCCCGACCGGCTCGTGAACATCGTTCCCTGACCGGCGGGCCGCGGAACCTATGCGCCCTACCTCCGTTCGTCCCGAGCGAAGTCGAGGGACGTCCGGCGCCGCCCTCGGCGTGTCTCGACTTCGCTCGACACGAACGGGGATTAGAGGCATGGATGTTCGCGATGCATAAGCTTGTCACTGCCTCGATCGTCGCCGCGTCGCTGCTCCTCGGCGGCTGCGGCCTGCGTCCGCTCTACGCCAGCGGCAGCGACGGCGCGGTGGCGACGATCCTTGCCGATATCGACGTCGCGCCGATCGAGGGCCACAACGGCTGGCTTGTGCGCAACGCGCTGCGCGACCGGCTCGTCGCGGCGCAGAACGGACAGGGCGCGGGCAAGCGCCTGCGCCTCGACGTGCGGCTTGAGGACAGCATCACCGGCTTCGGCGTGCGCGCCGACGATGCCGTGACGCGCGAGCGCCGCACCCTGCGTGCGCGATACCAGCTCGTCGATGCGGGCAGCGGCCAGGTGCTGCTCGACGCGACCGCCTTCTCCGACGCGGGGATCGACGTCGTCGGCAGCGAATATGCGACGATCGCCGCCGAATCGACCGCGCTCGAACGCCTGTCGCAGGCGGTCGCCGACCAGATCGTCGCGCGCATCGCGGTCTTCGCCGACCGCGGCGGCGGCCGCACCCCCGACGCCCCCGCCGCCCCGGGCCTGTGAAGAGCGTCAAGCCCGCCGAGCTCGAACGCGTCAGCCGGCTCGACCCCGCGGTCCGCCTCACCCTGCTCATCGGGCCCGACGAAGCGACGATGGAAACGCTCGCCGCGCGGCTGGTCGGCCTCGCGGGCAAGGAGGCCGAGCGGCTCGACCTGACCTCGTCGCAGATGAACCAGGACCCCTCGCTGCTCGCCGCCGAGGCCGCGTCGATGTCGCTCTTTTCGAGCGCGCGGATCATCCGCCTCGAAATCAGCGGCAGCGGCGACGACTGCCTCGCCGCCGTCGAAGCCTTGCTGGCGACCGAGAATGCGATCAACCCGGTGATCGCAACCGGCGCCTCGGTCACCGCCAAGTCGAAGCTGGTCAAGCTGATCGAGGGATCGAGCAGTGCGGTCGCAGCGATCTGTTACCAGCCCGACCGCCGCGCGCTGGTCGGCATCGCGATGTCGGCGGCCGAGCAGCAGGGCCTCCGGCTCGGCAATGCCGAGGCGCAATTGCTCGTCGACCTCGTCTCGGGCGACCAGGCGCTGATGCGCCGCGAGCTCGAGAAGATCGCGCTCTACCTCGACGCGGGCCCCGACCGCCAGCGCCAGGTCACTGCCGCCGATCTCGCCGCATTGGGCGCCGCGACGCACGAGGAGGATGTCAGCGAGTGCATCAACATCGCACTCGGCGGCAAGGTGCGCGAGCTGCCCGCGATGCTCGCGCAGGCGGCGGCGGTCGGCGTCGCCGAGATCCGCTTGATCCGCGCGTTGGCGATCCGGGCGACGCAGCTCGCGCGCCTCCGCGCCGAGGTCGATGCGGGCGCGCATCCTGCGACGGTGGTGTCGGCGCGCAGCAGCGGCGTATTCTGGAAGGAGCAAAGCGCGGTGACCGCGCAGCTCCACATCTGGGATTCGGTGCGCATCGCGCGGCTGATGAGCCGGCTGCTCGACTGCGAACGCGCGCTGAAGGCGTCGGGCACCGCGGGGGCGGTGCTGTTCAGGAAACTGGTCACCGACATCGCGCATCAGGCGGCGCGGGCTCGGTAAGGCGGCTCAGGCGGCCTTCGCCCTGCGGCGCAGCGACAGGCAATAGGCCAGCGTCACCGCCATCCCGCCGAGCACTGCGGCGCAGCCGCCGCCGACCGCGACGTCGATCGGCGCAAAGGCCCAGAGCGCCGCATAGACGAGCCCGCTCAGGACGAAGGCCCAGCCGCCGACCCGCTGGACGCGGCGGGCGATGTTGCCTGGTGCCAGTGTCTTGGGCATGCGATTACCATACCAGGCGATCATGATGCCGTTGATCCCGACGACGACGCGCGTCATGGTGTCGGCGTCGATGTAGCCGAACTGGCGCAACGCGGTCGCACCGAGCGCCAGCGCGATGATGCCCCCGCCCCAGGCGAGGCCGCCTTTGATGTCCTTGTTCATCGCGCATTCTCCTTGGGTGCATGGGGTTCGGGCGCGGGCGCATCGGCGCCGAGCCCGAACGAATGGACGAAGCCGAGCAATGCTTCCTCGAGCACCGAGAGCTTCAGATGATAGACGACCGACTTGCCCGTCTTTTCGGCGTGGACCAGATCGGCCTCGCGCAGCACCGCGAAATGCGCGGACATCGTCGGCTTCGATACCGCGAACTGGTCGCTGAGTTCGCCTGCGCTCATCGGCCCCGCGCGCAGCAGTTGCAGCACGCGGCGGCGCGTCGGATCGGAAAGGGCGCGGAAGACCTGGCTCATGAATCGACATTTAGCTAAATGTCGAAATGAGTCAAGCGGCGGATTATGCGCGAGCCTCCGTTCCCCGGGCCTGGGCCCGCCGCGGCCGTGCCCTGACCGCGGCGGACCTCCCGCCCCACCCCTCGCGGGGCGGGGGGAGAGCCCGGATCAGAACTGCCCGCGCAACGTCAGGCCATAAGTCCGCGGTTCGCCCGGAAAGCCGACGAACAGCTGGTTCGCCGTCCCCGCCAGCCCGCTCGATGCCGGTGCGGCGACGGCGCGGAAGGTGCCGCCGCCCTGCAGCGGCATGTCGGCGCCGATCTGATAATATGTCTTGTTGAAGATATTCTGCGCCCAGAGCTCGACGCCCCAGCGCCGCTCGGCGCCGTAGATACCGAGCCGCCCGTTGAACACCGCGAAGCCGTCCTGAATTTTCTCTACGTCGAGGTCCGATCCGGTGTTGGTATCGCTCTGCAGGCGGGTGTCGAAATAGACGAGCCCGGTCAGCCCCGAATTGCCGATCGGCGGGGTCCAGCTGATCCCCGCGGTCGCGACATATTGGGACGAATTGGATACGCTCCGCCCGGGCAGCTGGAACAGCACCGGCGACAGCGGCCGGCCCCCGGTGCCCACCAGGTTGCGGCGATAGAGGGTATCGACATAGGTCAGCCCCATATTGACCGTGAAATAGCGCGCCGGGCGCAGAAAGGTCTCGATCTCGATCCCCTTGGCGCGCACCCCGGGCTTCAGCTGGTCGGGCGCGCAGGCCCCCGTCGTCGCCGATCCGTCGCTGTCGGCACCGGCGAGGTCGGTCTTGCACGCCTGGATATTGGTGACCTCGAAATTGACGCCGTTGAAGGTGTTGAGCTGGTAATTGCTATATTCCTGGTAGAAAGCCGCCAGGTTCACATCGACGCCGTCGCCGTCATATTTGACCCCGAATTCATAGGCGTCGACCTTCTCGCTCGCGAATTGCAAATCGCTCGCCTCGGCGCGGCCGTTGCCCGGGGTGTTCGCGGGCAGCGCGAGCCTTGCGGCGCAGGCGGCGTCGAACGCGGTGTTGCACGGCCGGTCGAGCGCCGAGAAATCGAGGTTGAAGCCCCCCGCCTTGTAACCCTTCGACGCCGAGCCATAGACGAGCAGGTCGTCGGTCGGTTTCCAGCTCAGCACCACCGTGCCGGTCCATTCATTGTCCTTGAACTTGGTCCCCGCGCTGCCCGCGGGCAGGTCGGGCGCGGTGCCGTTGATCACGCACGGCAGCGAGGCGAGCGACTGGAAGGGCGAATTGACGATCAGCGAGCAGATGCCGTTGTTGAAATTGGCGTCGGCATCCAGCGCCTTGCGCTCGCTGGTGTAGCGCGCGCCGACGGTCAGCGTCAGCCGGTCCTCGATGATGTCGAAGCTGTTGTGCGTGAAGACCGCGAAATTGCGGCTCTTCTGCTCGAAGGTCGAGCCCTGGTTGCCGGTGCCGTTGATCGCGAGGTTCGGCTGGCCGAGCGCCGCGGCGAGCGAACCGAAGCCCGGCCGCGCCGGGTTGGCGATCAGCGCCGACAACAGCGGGATCGACGCGCGCCGCGGATCGCCGATCGGCAGCGCCGACAGTCCGGCGATCGTTCCCTGCACCACCGGGACGTTCACGCAGCTGGCGTTGCTCGGCAGCACCGCGGTCGGCAGCGCCTGCGCGAAGAGCAGGCAATTGGCGAATTTCTCGTAATTGGCGCCATAGACGATGTCGTCGTCGACATCGAGCCGCTCGTTGGCGTAATAGCCGCCGACCAGCCAGTCGAGCCGCCCGTCGAACGCCTCGCCCTGCAGCCGCAGTTCCTGCGTGAACAGCCGGAAGCGGCGGTCGAGATCGGTGCGCCGCAATATGTCGAGCGCGTTGAAGTCGGCGTCCTGCCCCTGCGCATTCTTGTAATCGCGATAGGCAGTGATCGAGGTCAGCGACGCACCGCCCAGGTCCCAGCTGACCTCGCCCGAAACACCCCAATCCTTGGTGTCCGAACGATAGGTCACCCCGGGGGTCGTCGCCTGGCGGCGCACGAAGCTTGTCCCCGCGGGGGCCTGCTGGTGGTTCGATCCGAGCGCGAGCAGCAGCGGCAGCAGCGTGTTCGCCGACGCGACGGGAAAGCCGTCGGGGCCGCGCGCCAGGTTGCGCACCGGGTTCAGCAGGATGCCGCCGCAGCAATTTTCCTTGCGCTCGCTGTAGTCGGCGATCAGCCGTACCTTCAGGCTGTCGTTGGGCTCGAACGCCAGCTGGCCGCGCACCAGCCAGCGGTCGCGGTCGTTGATGTCGGGCTCGCCCGGGGTGACGTTCTTGATGAAGCCGTCGCGCTTCTGCCAGACGCCGTCGATGCGCACCGCGGCCGTGTCGCCCAGCGGGGCGTTGACCATGCCGTCGACGCGCCAATAATCATAGTTGCCGTAACTCGCCGACGCCTTGGCGCCGAAGCCGGTCATGTCGGGACCCTTGGTCACGATGTTGATCAGCCCCGCGGTCGAGTTGCGCCCGAACAAGGTTCCCTGCGGACCGCGCAGCACCTCGACGCGCTCGATATCGCCCAGTTCGGACAGGCCGACCCCGGTGCGGCTGCGATAGACGCCGTCGATGAACAGCCCGACCGAACTCTCTAGACCCGGGTTCTCGCCGACGGTGCCGATGCCGCGGATACGCGCGGTAAAATTGACCTCGCTCGTCGCGCCCGAGACGAGCAGCGACGGGGCGACCTGGCCCAGCGCGCGCACGTCGGTGGCGCCGGTCTTTTCCAGCGTGTCGCCCGATACCGCCGACACCGCGATCGGCACGTCGGACAGCAATTCGCTGCGCCGCGTCGCGGTGACGATGATCGTATCTTCGTCGGTCTCGGCCGCGGAGGCGGCCGTGTCCTGCGCGTAGCTCGGTACCGCGATCAGCGCCACTGCGAGCGCGGCCCCTGCCGCACCGCCACGGGCGAAACGCGCAATTCTCCTGTCGGCCTTTTTCATGTCATCCTCCCACCAAGCTTATTTTATTCTCAGTGATGATAACAGATTTTCGGCCGATGCCAAAATCAAAAACCGCCCGCATCCGGTGGGATGCGGGCGGGCTTGAAAGTCCCGAAAAGCGGGCTGTGCGGCTTAGAACTTGCCGCGCAGCGTCACGCCATAGGTCCTGGGTTCGGCCAGGAACTGCGAGAAGATCTGGCGTCCGCCCGGATATTGCGGGTCGGTGAAGGGGGCCGACGTCGTGCCCGCCTGGAACGGCGAGTTGAACGCGACCTGCGCATAATTCTTGTTGAAGATATTCTGCGCCCACAGTTCGACGCCCCATTTCTCGTCGGGGCCGCGCACGCCGACACGCGCGTTGAACAGCGCATAGCCATTCTGTTCCTTCTGCGGGAACAGGTCGGAGCCGGTGTTGTAATCGCTGGTCATGCGGCCATCGATATAGACGAGACCGGTGAGCCCGCTGCTGCCCAGCTCGGGGGTCCAGGTCACGCTGCCGGTGGCGACCAGTTCGGGCGCGTTCGACAGATTGTCGCCGGGCAGCTTGCGCAGCGCGGCGTCGAGCGGCGCGCCCGACTTGTTGCCGACCAGGTCGCCGCGATATTTGGTGCGGGCATAGGTCAGGCCGGCGGCCATGCGGAAATTGGGGGCCGGAACCAGCTGCGCCTCGATTTCGACGCCTTGGGTGCGCACGCCATAGCCGACATCGCCTGCGGCGCAGGTTCCGGTCGCCGAGCTGAGGTCGGTATCGGCGTCGGGGCCGCCGACCAGGTCGCTACAGCCGTTGATCGTCTGGACCAGGAAGACCGTACCGTTGAAGGTATTCAGCTGGAAGTTGCTGAAGTCCGACCGGAAGGCCGACAGGCTCAGGCTGAACGGGCCGGTCGCATATTTGGCGCCGATTTCATAGCTGTCGACCAGTTCGGGGTCGAACTGCAGATTGCCGACCAGCGCCTGCGCCCCGCCCACCGAGGCGAAGGATACGAGTGGCGCCTTGAGCGCCGAGCGGTCGAGGTTGAACCCGCCCGCCTTGTAGCCGCGCGCGAAGCTCGCATAGAGCAGCAGGTCGTCGATCGGCTTGTACGACAGGATCGCGGTACCGGTCCATTCGTCCTCGCTGCGCTTGTCGTTGATCGACACGCCATTGAGTTCGGCGGTCGAATTGCCCTGACAGGCCAGTCCGATCAGCCCCTGCGACACCGCCGCCAGCGCCTGAACGCCGGTGAAACCGCCGACCAGATTCTGGACGTTGACGCACGCGGTGTTGTCGTTGGTGAAGGTCGCATCGAAATTCTTCGTGTCGTGGGTGTAACGGACACCCAGCGTCAGATCGAGCCGGTCGGTGATGTGGACGATATTGTGCGTGAACAGCGCCCAATTGGTGTCCTTCTGGAAATAGCGGTCGTTGATGCTGCCCTTGTCGCGAATGCCGTCGAGCTGGTCGAGCGCGGCGTAGATCGCGGGCGATGCCGCGCCGAATGCCGGCGGCCGCGCCGCGACGCAGCCCGCCGAGGTCGGCGAATAGAGCCCTGCAAGCGCGCCGCCCGAAATCAGGCGACAGGCGGCAAAGCGGCCATATTGGTTGCCGAAACGCAGATTGTCGCGAACCGTCAGGCGCTCGTTGGCATAGAAGCCGCCGACCAGCCAGTCGAGCTTGCCGTCGAACGCTTCGCCCTGCAGGCGCACTTCCTGGGTGAAGGTGTGGAACTGGCGATAGGCGTCGTCGTCCTCGGCGCGATAGAGGATGTCGACCGTGCCGTAATCGACGTCGCCCGCCTGCCCCGACCGATATTCGCGGTAACCGGTGATCGAGGTCAGCGTCGCGCCGCCGAGGTCATAATCGATCTGCGCCGAGAAACCATAATCCTTGGTCTCGCCGGCATAGCTGCGCCCCGGGGTGACCGACAGGTTGCGGCCATAGCCCTGGTTGAAGGCGGACAGCGACTGGCCGAGGTCGCGCAGCACGTTGATGATGTTGTTGCCGTTCGCCTGCGGCAGGTTCGGCGGCGTTCCGCCTGCGCCGGTCGAAAGCGGCGTCGACGGGTTGTTGAGATTGCCGATGAAGGGATTGACGCTGTTGTCGATATAGACCGCGCCGCAGCATTTTTCGTCGCGGAACGTATAGTCGGCGATCAGCCGGATCGACAGCGCGTCGGTTGGCTCGAACAGCAATTGGCCGCGCACGAAATAGCGGTCGCGGTCGTTGACGTCGGTGTTGTTCGCGGCGTCGCGATAGAAGCCGTCGCGCTTGACCCAGATGCCGTCGAGGCGCGCGGCGATCGTGTCGGTGATCGGCCCCGTGATGCTGCCGCCGAGGCGGAAATAGTCATAATTGCCATAGGTCGCTTCGGCGGTGGCGCCGAAGTTGAAGTCGGGCTTTTTCGAATAGATGCTGATCAGGCCCGCCGACGAGTTGCGGCCGCCGAGGGTGCCCTGCGGGCCGCGCTGCACCTCGACGCGGTCGATCTCGCCGAGCTCGTTGAGCCCGATGCCCGAACGCGAGCGATAGACGCCGTCGATGAACACCGGGACCGAGCTTTCGAGGCCGGGGTTGTCGCCGACGGTGCCGATGCCGCGGATACGCGCCGAACCATTGGCTTCCGATCCGGTCGACGAGACGAGCAGCGACGGCGCGACCTGGTTGAGCTGGCGGATGTCGTTGGCGCCGCTGTTCTGTAGCACCTCGGCATTGACCGCCGAGATGGCGACGGGGACGTCGGCCAGCCGCTGCGAGCGGCCCTGCGCCGTGACGACGATTTCGCTGTCGCCGGCGTCGTCGGTGGTCGCGGTGTCGGCGGGGGTATCGCTCTCCTGCGCGAAGGCGGGGACCGCCATGCTGACGATCGCCAGCGAGGCGCCGAGCGCACTGGTGCGCAGAAGGCGGGCAGCACAAAGGGTATAGGATTTCATTTCGGGCACTCCTCTCAACATTTCGTTGTTTTTATTAGCGCCTATTCATACGCATAATTATGCGGCGATCCAGCCGAGGCGCTGCATTTGCGCGATGTTTTCGGCGGGTGATGCATTTGTGTCACAGGCTGTAAAGCCCGGATTTCGGCGCTATCGGGCGCGGCGCGGCATTGCCGTAACGTCATCGGCGGCATGGGCGCCGCAGCGCAGCGACAGCAATTTTCCGCCCGCGACCAGCATTGCGCGATAATCGCCGGCAAAATTGGCTGCGATCGCCTCGTCGCCGACGTCGAGCCCGCCGGTCAGGCTGCCGAAAGCGGGCAGAATCAGCCGCTGCGCATCGCCCGCGAAGCACGGCCGCGATACGAGCCGCCCGCGCAGCTGGAGGCGCAGCTTGGGGTGGAAATGCCCCGATACTTCGGGCCGCGTCTCGCCGTCCATAGATTGGTGGCGAAAAACGATCCCGTCGACCTCGATCTCGTCGGCGACCGCGCCGCCCCACGCGCCGCCGGCCAGCCCGTCGTGGTTGCCCGCGATCCAGGTCAGCCGCACGCTGCCCGTCTGGCGCAGCAGCCGCTCGGCGACCGCGGGCGCGATGCGCTCCGCCGCGGCGCGGTCGTGGAAACTGTCGCCGAGGCACCAGATCGCGCGGGCCCCGGTCTCGGCGGCGAGCCGCGCCAGCCGGTCGAGCGTGTCGTGGCTGTCATAGGGCGGAAGCGGCTGGCCGTGCGCCGCGTACCAGCTCGCCTTTTCGAGGTGCAGGTCGGCGACGATCAGCGCGCCGTGGCGCGGCCAGAACAGCGCGCGCCCGGCGAGCGGGACGAAGTGGTGACCGGCGAAATCGAAATGCGGCGCGGCGGGCATCGCATCGCTATGGCGATGCCGCTTGCCCCCGGCAAGGGCCGCGCGCCCGGGCCTATCCGCGGGGCGGCGAATAGGCGGCGAAACGCTGGCGGTTTTCGCGCGACGCCCCGGTCGGCAGTTCGAAGATCACGCGCTTGTTGGGAAAATCGATCTCGACGCGGTCGAACAGCGACAGGCTGTCCATGCCCAGCAGCAGCGCCGGCCGCTCCTCCAGCCCCAGCGCGCGGAACGCCTGGCTGTCGGCGAAGGAGACGGGCAGGTCGTTGACGTCGGCGCCGCTGATCGTGATGCGCTTGATCGCGGTGCGCGTCGCCGGCACCTCTTCGCCCGACACCGCGTTCAGCACCGTCGAAAAGAAGGGGAAGCTGTGCTGGCGCCGCGATGCGACCAGCCGTTGCAGCGCGAGGTTGCCGACGCTCGTCTGCGCCCCGGTGTCGACGATCACATCGACGCGCTTGCCGTCGATGCGCGCGTCGGACAGGATCAGCCGCCCCGCCATGTTGCGCGCGGTGACGACGATCGCGTCGTCGTCGTCGATGATCGGTCGCGCCCGCCGCCTCGTCTCGAGTATCTCCATGCTTTCGCTGCGGAAATTGATCAGGATGCGCCGGTTTTCGAGCATGTCGACCCCGATCAGCCCGGCCGCGCCGATATGGCGTCCCGAAAAGGCGGGGGCATCGAACGGCGTCATGTGCAGCCCCGTCATCGACAGCGCCGCGACGCGGTAGCTGGTCACCACCGCCGAGCTGCCGATCGTCGCCAGCCGCAATTTCTCGCCCTCGGCCAGCCCCAGGCGGTCGGCGAGTTCGCGCGCGATCACCGTGCGTTCGGCGCCGGTATCGACCAGGAAGGAAAAGGGCCCCTGCCCGCCGACCATCACCTGCACCGCCATGCGCCGCGTCGCGTCGAGGTCGAAGGGCTGGATGAAGGGCGTGACCTCGCTCGTCAGCGCGGGATCGTCGATCAGGGTTGCGGCGGGGGCGGGCACCGCCGGGGGTGCCGGGGGCTGGCTCGCGCCCAGCAGCAGCGGCGCCGCGGCGAGCGCGCTCCAGATCATCGGCCGCTTCGAAACATGGGTCATCGCGGGCATCCTCATTATATTTGTCCCCAGTCTACGCCTCTCCGCGGTTCGCGGCAAGCGGGGCGGGGGCTATGGGAAGGGCGATCGGGAGGGACGGTTTTGGGGTGGCGAGCTGCCCTAAAGGTCCTCCCCACGCGAAGCGATGGGGAGGGGGACCGCCGCGAAGCGGTGGTGGAGGGGTTGCGGGGCAGAGCTGACCTGTGACGTCGCCGACCCCTCCGTCAGCCCTGCGGGCTGCCACCTCCCCATCGCTGCGTGTGGGGAGGATCGTTACGTCCGCTATCGCCCGATACCCGACCGCCCTCCACCCATCGCCGCCGCGGCCAGTTCGTCGGCCAGCTCGCCCAGCAGCGCGTCGTCGATATCCGCCGCCGCGACATTCTCGCGCCCGATCAGCACCAGCACCGGCACCGCCAGCGGGCTGATCCGCTCGAGCCGCTGGTGCAGCATCGTCCCCGCCGCGCGGTCGAGCAGGTCGCCGAGGCGCGCCACATCCGTCAGCCGCTCGCGCGCATCGGCCCAGGCCGCCTCGAGCAAAAGATGGTCGGGCTCGTACTTGCGCAGCACGTCGAAGATCAGGTCGGTGGAAAAAGTGACCTGCTTGCCCGTCTTGCGCTTGCCCGGATGCTGGCGCTCGATCAGCCCGCCGATCACCGCGACCTCGCGGAAGGCGCGCTTCAGGAGGTGCGATCCCTCGACCCATTCGACGAACTCGTACTCGAGGATCGCCGCGTCGAACAGCGCTGCGGGATCGGTCACGGGGCGCAGCGACCAGATCGCCAGCGCATAGTCCGAGGCGACGAAGCCCAAGGGCTGCAGCCCCGCGCGCTCCATGCGTTTCGAGATCAGCATGCCCAGCGACTGATGCGCATTCCACCCCTCGAAGGGATAGGCGACGAGATAATGATTGCCCTCGTGCGGGAAGGTCTCGACCAGCAATTCGCCGGGGCGTGGCAGCACCGATCGCAGCTGCTGCATCTCCAGCCAGAAGCGCACATCTTCGGGAAAGCGCGTCCAGCTCGCGGGCTCGGCGAGAAAGGTCCGCACCCGGTCGGCGAGCCGCGTCGTCAGCGCCATGCGTGCCCCGACATAGGAGGGGATGCGGGCGGGCCGCGTCGTCGCGCGCACCAGCAGGTCGGTGTCGCGGATCGCCTCGACCTCGAGGCTGAGCCCCGCAAAGGCGAAGGTGTCGCCCGGAGTCAGCGTGCTCGCGAAATATTCCTCGACACTCCCCAGGCGGCGCCCGTTCTTGAAGCGCACATCGAGCGTCGGCGCGTCGACGATGATCCCCGCATTGAGCCGGTGTTGCGCCGCGAGCCGCGGATGCGCGATGCGCCAGCGCTGCGTTTCGCCTGGGGGTCCGTCGGGCGCGAGGCGGCGGAAGCGGTCGTAGCTCTTCAGCGCATAACCCCCGTCGCGCACGAAACCCAGCAGCCGCGAAAAGGTCGTCGCGTTGATCCAGCGATAGGGCGCAGCCGAGCGGATTTCGGCGAGCAATTCACCCTCGTCGAACGACGCCGCGCAGGCGAGCGCCATCACATGCTGCGCCAGCACGTCGAGCGCGCCGGGTCGGAAACGGTCGGCGTCGCGCTCGCCCGCTTCCACGGCGTCCAAGGCCGCCTGCGCCTCGAGATATTCGAAGCGGTTGCCCGGTACGATCAACGCGCGGCTCGGCTCGTCGAGGCGGTGGTTGGCGCGCCCGATGCGCTGGAGCAGCCGCGAGCTTCCCTTGGGCGCCCCCATCTGGATCACGCAATCGACGTCGCCCCAGTCGAGCCCGAGGTCGAGGCTCGACGTCGCGACCAGCGCGCGCAGCCGCCCTTCGGCCATCGCGGCTTCCGCCCTTTGTCTTGCCTCGCGGTCGAGGCTGCCATGGTGGATACCGATCGGCAGCGACAGGTCGTTGACCTTCCACAATTCCTGGAAGATCAGTTCGGCCAGCCCGCGCGTGTTGCAGAAGATGATCGTCGTGCGGTTCTTCGCGACCTCCTCCATCACCTGGTGCACCGCATAGCGCCCCGAATGCCCTGCCCAGGGCACCGCGCCCTCGGGCAGGAGGATCGCTATATCGGGGTCGGCACCGGCCTCCCCGGTGACGATCGTCACCGTCCCGCCCGCCGCCTCGGGCGCCAGCCATCCGGCATATTGCGCCGGATCGGCGATCGTCGCCGACAGCCCGACGCGGCGCATCGCGGGGGCGATTTGCTGCAGCCGCGCCAGTGCAAGGCTCAGCAGATCACCACGCTTGCCCGGGGCAAAGGCGTGGATCTCGTCGATCACCACGGTCTTGAGGTCCGCGAACATCGTGAAACTGTCGGGATAGGAGAGCAGAAGCGACAAGGATTCGGGGGTGGTCAGCAATATGTTCGGCGGTCGGCTGCGCTGGCGCGCCTTCTTGTCCGACGACGTGTCGCCGCTGCGGCTCTCGACGCTGATCGGCAGCCCCATCTCCTCGACCGGCACGGTCAGGTTACGCTCGACGTCGGCGGCGAGCGCCTTCAGCGGCGACACATAGAGCGTGTGCAGCCGGTCCGACGGATGCGCGGTGAGATCGACCAGCGTCGGCAGGAAACCCGCCAGCGTCTTCCCTGCCCCGGTCGCTGCGACGAGCAGGGCATGTTCGCCGCGCGCCGCCGCTGCGAGCATATCGGCCTGATGCCGCCGCACCCGCCACCCGCGCGCGGCGAACCAGTCGTTGAAGATTTGCGGGAGGGGCATGGGGCAGATGTGGCGTGCCCGGTGCAGGGCGGCAAGGGTTTCTCCCCTCCCGCAGGCGGGAGGGGAGACAATGGCATCGACAACCCCTTCAAAACCGGCGATACATCCTTAGGGGTCGCATCCATCTGAAGGATGCTCATGTTCAAATTCACACTGGCCGCGAGCGCCGCTGCGGCGCTGCTGTTCCCGTTGCCGGTCGCCGCCGAAGAACCGATGATGAAGCTCGCGGGCATGCTGCGCTGCGCCGCGGTCTATCAGGTCACCAGCGAACGCGCTCCCAAGGAGAGCGAGGCGCAGCTGACCGCGGGGCGCCATTTCCTGCAATATTATATGATCATGCTCGCGCTGGCCGAGAACAAGCCCGACGACAAGTTCGACGCCAAGACGCTGAAGACGCTCTTCGAGGCCGAAAACGCCATCGCCAATTCGGACGCGGTGCTCGCGCGCGTCGAGGGCAAGACCGATGTCTTCGCCGCCGACATCGCCACCTGCGCGGGCTTCCGCGAACGCCAGCCCGAACTGTTCGCGAGCGCCGACCGGACGATCGACACGATGGCCAAGGCGCAGGCGTCGAATTAGGGTAGGGGCGTTTTCGGGCTAAGGATCCTCCCCACGCGCAGCGATGGGGAGGTGGCAGCGCAAAGCGCTGACGGAGGGGTTCGACGCCGTCAAAGGCCGGCGCAAGGCCAGACCCCTCCACCACCGCCTACGGCGGCGGTTCCCCTCCCCATGGCTGCGCCAAGGGGAGGATCTTTCGGGCCGCTCACCCCCTCAAAGCCCCCTCTAAACCCGCTCGCCCACGCCCCCCAGCAACCCGCGCCAATGCTCGCCCAGCCGGCGCTGGAACAGCATCAGTTCGAACCCGTGCCGCGCGACATGCTGCTGCGGGATCGCATCCCAGCCGCGATGCTCGACCGTCACGCGCGTCTCGGCGCCGACCGCCTCGAAGCGCACCTCGACCTCGGTCGCCTGTTCGGGTTTGAAACTCGGCAGCCGCCAGCCGAACGCCAGGAGCGCGCCGGGCTCCCAGCGGTGCACCGTGCCGATTTCCCACTCGCGCCCGTCGGCGAAGCGCGTCACCAGCCGCCCGCCGGGGCCCTCGGGATCGAAGCGCAGCGCGCCGTCGCCCTGCCGCGACAGCGCGAACAGCGGATGGCTCTGCCACCACAGCCCGATCTCGCGCGTGAACACCTCGAACGCGCGCGCGGGCGAGGCCGCGACGCGCAGCGCGACGATCACCGCGGCGCTCATATGTCACGCTCGACATGTGCCTTGAACGCCGCGAGCTGGTCAGCCCAAAGCGCCTCGGTGTCGGCCAGCCATTGCTTGAGCTCGGCGGTCGCGCCGTCCTTCAGCCGATAGATGCGCACCCGCGCGTCGAAGAGCGGAAAGCCGTCCTCGACCAGCCCGCCCTCCTTGAGCGCGCGCAGGTGCCGGCTCATCGCCGGCGGCGCGAGCCCGAGCGCATGCGCGAGCTCGCCCGCGCTGTGGGGACGCTGCCCCAGCAGTTCGACCGCGCGCCGCCGTTTCGGGTCGGCGAGCGCGGCGAAGACACGGTCGACCCCCTCGCTCGATCTTAGGGCGCTCAATCGTCGAGCCGCGTCTTGGTCGTGAAGCCGCCTGCGGCGTCCCACTCGTCGGCGCTCTTTTCCTCGACCGTCACGCCGAAGGTCCAGATATGCCCCTCGGGATCCCTGGCGCGGTAGCTGCGGTCGCCGTAGAATTGCGTCTCGGGCTCCTGGACGATCACGGCGCCCGCGGTGCGCGCGACTTCGCAATGCGCGTCGATATCCTCGCCGGCGGCGAGCTGCACATGCACCGTCTGCGTATTCTTGCCGCCCAGCGACTTGGGGCTCTTGTGATCCTCGGACCATTCGTTGCCGACCATGATCGTCGATCCGCCATAGCCCATCTCGCTATGCGCCAGATTGCCCTCGGCATCGAGCAGCACGAACAGCGGCTCGAAACCGAACGCCTCCTCCAGCCAGCGGAACGCCGCCTTGGCGTCCTGGTAACAGACGGCGCTCGAAAGCCCCTTGCTACGTGCCTGTTCCGCCATGATCGCTCTCCCGATTCGCCTATGATTTCTCGATAATAGAATATTTTCGCAAAAATGAAAATACATGCAATCGCGAATGAAGTTGCTAGGAAGTGGGCGATGACCGACCTCGCCCGCTGCCTCGCCGAAGCCTATGAAGTCGCGCTGCCGCACCGCGGCCAGGGCAAGGTCGCCGACTATATTCCGGCGCTGGCGAAGGTCGATCCGAACCGTTTTGGTATGGCGCTCGCGCTTCCCGACGGCACGCTCCACACCGCCGGCGACGCCAGCGAGGCGTTTTCCATCCAGTCGGTGTCGAAGGTGTTCACGCTGGCGCTCGCGCTCCGCCGCGTCGGCAGTTCGCTGTGGGACAGCGTCGGCCGTGAACCCTCGGGCAGCGCGTTCAATTCGATCGTCCAGCTCGAAAACGAGGCCGGCGTGCCGCGCAACCCCTTCATCAACGCCGGCGCGATCGCGACCACCGACCGGCTGATCGACGGCCGCGACCTCGACGAAACGGTCGAGGAAATCCTCGCCTTCATGCGCGCCCGCGCCGGCGACGACGCGGTAGAGATCGACCTCGACGTCGCATCTTCCGAATCCGAAACCGGCGCGCGCAACCGCAGCCTGACCCATTTTATGGACGCCTTCGGCAACCTCCGTCACCCCGTCGAAACGACGCTCGGCGTCTATTTTCGCCAATGCGCGATCGCGATGAGCTGCACCCAACTGGCGAAGGCGGGGCTGTTCCTGGCGATGGAAGGCCGCGACCCGCGCACCGGCGAGCAATTGCTCGAGGCGCACCGCGCGCGCCGCATCAACGCGATCATGATGCTCTGCGGCCACTACGACAATTCGGGCGAATTCGCCTTCCGCGTCGGTCTGCCGGGCAAGAGCGGGGTCGGCGGCGGCATCCTGTGCATCGCGCCGGGGCAGGGCTCGATCGCGGTCTGGTCGCCGGGGCTCAACGAAGCGGGAACGTCGCTCGTCGGCGCGATCGCGCTCGAACATTTCGCTTATGTCGCGGGCTGGTCGGTGTTCGACTGATAGCATGCGATGAATGTCGCGTTTCGCCCGAAGCCGGCCGTCAATCCTCCAGCAGCGCCAGCCGCACCCGCGCCGTGCCGCTCCGGTGCATGCCGATTTCCTTCGCCGCGGCGTGGCTGATGTCGATGACGCGCCCGCGCCCGAAGGGACCCCGGTCGTTGATCCGCACCACCACGCTCTGCCCGTTCGACAGGTTGGTGACGCGCACCTTGCTGCCGAAGGGCAGGCTGCGGTGCGCCGCGGTCAGGTCGCCGGGATCGCACACCTCGCCATTGGCGGTGCGGTTGCCCGCAATCTCGCGGCTGTAATAGCTCGCCATTCCGGTCGCGACCTCGGTCTCGACGACGGTTTCTGTGTCGTCTTCGACCTCCTGCGCGGCCGCCGGAAGCGCCAGCAGCATCGGCATCAGCATAGCCAACAGCGCCCGCATGACATCCTCCCCCGTTTTCTGGCGGCAGAGAACCGCGCTCGGCGCGCCGTGGCAAGCCGGGCCGCGTTACGCCGCGCCGTAATTGCGATCAGACGTCGAGATTGGCCACCGACAGCGCGTTGGTCTGGATGAAATCGCGCCGCGGCTCGACCTCGTCGCCCATCAGCCGCTCGAAGATATCGTGCGCGACGTCGGCCTGGTCGGCCTCGACGCGCAGCAGCGAGCGGTTGGCGGGGTCGAGCGTGGTTTCCCAGAGCTGCTCGGCATTCATCTCGCCCAGCCCCTTGTAGCGGCTGATCGTCAGCCCCTTGCGGCTGTGCGCGAAAATCGCGTCGAGCAGTTCGGACGGGCGCGTGATCGAGGTAATCTTGCCGCCGGTCGCGGCGGGCAGGTCGCTGTCGCTCGCCTCGGCATCGTTCTCGGCCTCGGCGGACGCGGCGATCGCGGCGGCGTCGGCCGCCTGCGCCGCGGCGCTGCTGCCCTTCACCAGCCGCGCGGGATGCGCATAGGTTTCGGCCTGTTCGGCGGCGAGCTTGTGCAGCCGGCGCGCCTCCTGGCTCGCGAGGAACGCGGCGTCGATGGCATGATGGTCGCTGACCCCGCGCCAGCGCTTTTCGAGCGTATAGCCGCCGTCGACCGCGACGATCGTCCACTTCGCCTCGCTGCCGCCGGTCAGCGCGCGCTCGGCGGCGTTCAGCCACTCGGCGGCACGGATGCCCGCGGTGGCGCGGCCGGCTTCGTCTTGCGCGGGATCGAGCGCGCCGTTCAGCGCCAGCGCCTCGACCAGCTCGTAATTATGCCCGCGCGGGACATAGCGCATCAGCGCCCGCAGGCGGCGGCCATGCTCGATCAGCGAGCGCAGGTCGTTCCCCGACCGCGCGCCGCCGCTCGTCTCGAGCATCAGCGCGTCGATGCCGCCGTCGACGAGGTAGTTTTCGAGCGCGCTATCGTCTTTCAGATAGACTTCGCTGCGCCCCTTCGCGACCTTGTAGAGCGGCGGCTGGGCGATGTAGAGGTGCCCGCCCTCGATGATCTCGGGCATCTGTCGATAGAAGAAGGTGAGCAGAAGCGTGCGGATATGCGCGCCGTCGACGTCGGCGTCGGTCATGATCACGATCTTGTGATAGCGCAGTTTTTCGAGGTTGAACTCGTCGCGAATGCCCGTCCCGAGCGCCTGGATCAGCGTCCCGACTTCCTTCGACGAAATGATCCGGTCGAACCGCGCGCGCTCGACGTTCAGGATTTTGCCCTTCAGCGGCAGGATCGCCTGCACATGCCGGTCGCGGCCCTGCTTCGCGCTGCCACCTGCCGAATCGCCCTCGACCAGGAAGAGTTCGCATTTGGCGGGGTCGCGTTCCTGGCAGTCGGCCAGCTTGCCGGGTAGCGAGGCGATGTCCATCGCGCCCTTGCGCCGCGTCAGCTCGCGCGCCTTCTTGGCGGCCTCGCGTGCCGCGGCGGCGTCGATGACCTTCTGGATCACCGCTTTCGCATAGGCGGGATTTTCCTCGAGCCATTCGGTCATCCGGTCGGCCATCAGGCTTTCGAGCGGCTGGCGGACCTCGGACGAGACGAGCTTGTCCTTGGTCTGCGACGAGAATTTGGGATCGGGCAGTTTGACCGACACGATCGCGGTCAGCCCCTCGCGCATATCCTCGCCGGTCAGCGAGACCTTTTCCTTCTTGAGGATGCCCGACTTGTCGCCATAGCTGTTCAATGTGCGCGTCAGCGCGGCGCGGAAGGCGGCGAGGTGCGTGCCGCCGTCGCGCTGCGGGATGTTGTTCGTGAAGCAGAGGACATTTTCATAATAGCTGTCGTTCCACTCGAGCGCGACGTCGATGCCGATGCCGTCGCGCTCGCTGCTGATCGCAATCGGATCGGGCAGCAGCGCGGTCTTGTTACGGTCGAGATAGCGCACGAAGGCGCCGATGCCGCCTTCGTAGAACAGGTCGTGGCTGACATGCTCGGCATGGCGCGCGTCGACCAGCTTGATGCGGACGCCCGAATTGAGGAACGCCAGCTCGCGGTAACGGTGCTCAAGCTTCTCGAAGTCGAATTCGAGGACATTCTTGAACGTCTCGGTCGACGCCTGGAACGTGACGCGTGTGCCCTTCTTGCCCGCCGGGGCGGGGCCGTTGACCTTCAAGGGCGCGACCGAATCGCCATTCTCGAAGCGCATCCAATGCTCTTCGCCGTCGCGCCAGATCGTGAGTTCCAGCCACTCACTGAGCGCGTTGACGACGCTGACGCCGACGCCGTGCAGGCCGCCCGACACTTTATACGCATTGTCGTCGCTGGTATTCTCGAACTTCCCGCCCGCGTGGAGCTGGGTCATGATGACCTCGGCCGCCGAAATGCCTTCTTCGGCGTGGATGCCCGTCGGGATGCCGCGGCCATTGTCCTCGACGCTGACCGACCCGTCGCTGTTGAGCGTGATCAGGACGAGGTCGCAATGCCCCGCGAGCGCTTCGTCGATCGCATTGTCCGAAACCTCGAACACCATGTGATGGAGCCCCGACCCGTCGTCGGTGTCGCCGATATACATGCCCGGGCGCTTGCGGACCGCGTCGAGGCCCTTCAGCACCTTGATCGAATCGGCGCCATAGGCGTTGCTGTTGGGCTGGTTGGCAGGCGTGCTGGGGGCGATATTTTCAGGGGTATCCGTCATATCGATTATATAGGGTCGGCGCCCCGAAAACCCAAGCGAAAATGCGCCTCTCGGGGTCGTGGCAAGGGGCGTTGCGCCGCCGCGCCGCGGCGGCTAGTTTCGCCCCATGAACCATCGTCTCCCCGCTTCGCTTGCCGCCACCCTCGCCTTCGCGCTCGCCGCCTGTTCGCAGCCCGCGCCGCCCGCCGACAATGCCCCGGTGGTCGCCGGCGAGCCGCTCGCCTCGCGCCCGGTGATGATCGGCACCGAAGGGCCCCAGCTTCCCGCCTGTTCGAGCATCAGCCGCGTCAAGGCCGGCGGCACCGACGTCTATTGGGCGCCCGGCGAAACGCGCGCGGTCAAGGCGAAGCTCGCCGGCGGGGTGCGTGTGTCGCTGTGCGAGGCGACCGACGACGACGCCTGGTTCGGGGTGATCTTCCCGCCCGCGGGACAGGACGACACGCTCTGCGGCATCGGCCGCCCGATCCGCACCGCGCGCGAATATCAGGGCCCGTGCCGCTGGGGCTGGATCAAAGGCGGGACGGTCCAGCTGGGGGCTTAATGGGATATCCTCCCTGTCGCGCAGCGATGGGGAGGTGGCAGCGCGAAGCGCTGACGGAGGGGCGTTGGCGCCCAAATCGCCGCCCCCCCACCATCCTTCGGACGGTCCCCCTCCCCATCGCTTCGCGACAGGGAGGATAATTACCCCCGGCAATCCTCGATCAGCCGCCCGATTTCCGACTGCACCGGCAGCGTCAGCGTGCTGCCGTTGCTCGCTTCCAAGGCAAAGCGCCCGCGGCTGAACGCGATGCGGTCGAGCTTGACGTCGCGTGCGCCGATCGCGACCCGGCCGCCGGTGAGGCGCAGCTGGTCGGTCCCCGCGCTGGTCCGCAATTGCACGTCGAGCGGCGCCTCGCCGGCGCCCAGCCCCGCGCCGAGCTCGATCGACCCGCCGTTGCAGACCATCGTCACCAGCGGCGATGCGGCGCTGGCCTGCGCGAAGCGCGCGGTGCGCGAGCCTGCGTCGTAACGCCATTCGCCGGCGTCGAGCTGACGCTGGTCCCACGGCCGTGCTGGCGGGGCAGGGGGCAGCGGAACGGGGGTAGGCGCGACCGCGACGGGGCGCGGTTGCTGCACCGGCGCCGGGGTCGGCACCGCGGCGCAGCTGGCGATCGCCAGCGTCAGCGGCAGCGCCGTGCCATAGCGCCACCAAGCGCGTCTTTTGCTCATCGGGAAAACCCCCGCCAGTCGATCACTTCGTCGAGGCCAACGCGCGGCACCGGCCATTGGTTCACCGCGGCCGCCTCGTCGGCATAGCCGATCGCCAGCCCGGTGAAGAGGATCTGGCCGTCGCCGAGCTCCAGCGTCTGGCGGATCGTCTCGCCATACATCGCCCAACATTCCTGCGGGCAGCTGGCGAGGCCGTGCTCGACGAGCAGCAGCATGACCGACTGCAACCACATGCCCATGTCGGACCATTGCGGCGGCCCCATGATCCGCGAACAGTGGAGGAACAGCATCACCGGGGCGCCGAAGCCGGTATAATTGTGCATGAACTGGCCGAGCCGGCCCTTCTTGTCCTCGCGCGGGATGCCGAGCGCAGCATAGAGCCCCTCGCCGACGCCGAAGCGCCGCGTCTCCCACGGGTCGGTCAGCCCCTTGGGGTAGATGTCATATTCGGGCTGATGCCCGTCGCGCCCCATCGCGATGCGCCCCGCGACGGCGTCCTTCACCGCCTGCCAGGGCGCGCCCGTCAGCACGACCGCCTGCCAGGGCTGGAGGTTGCCGCCCGAGGGCGCGCGCTGTGCGGCGGCGAAGATTTCCGCGAGCAGCGCGGGATCGACCGGCCGGTCGGCAAAGGCGCGCACCGAGCGGCGCTTGTGGAGCGCTTCGGTCACCGAAGCTGCGGACGGGTCAGTCGCTGGCATATTTATCCTCTCGCCGCTTGCCGAACAGCAATTTGCGTTCGAGCCGCGCCTTCAGTTGCCGGTAATAGGCGAGGAGGAAGACATCGTCCTCCTCGGCCACCGGCCGCCCGATCTTGGCGCGGATCGTGTCGGCGACCTCGCGCATGGCGCGCGGATCGCGGGCGCGCAAGACCCGCTCGAGTTCCTGCAGCTCGTAGATGCCGTAAACCGCGAGCTCGTTTTCGCCGAAAGTCATCGTCGCGGCGCCGTCGGCCTCGGCGGCGATATCCTGGTCGAGCTTCGAGCGCTGCGCCATCACGACCCAGGTCCCCGCGATCAGGTCGCCCATCCGCATCCGGTCCTTGTTGAACAGCAGGAACAGGCTGAGCGTCAGCGACCATAATATGCCGGCCGCGACGGTCAGCCCCGACACGCGGTCCTCGCCCGCGCCGAACCCCAGCATCATCAGCGGCAGAAAGATTTCGAGCTCGCGGATCAGGTTGCGCGCGACCACCGCGTCGGCGGTCAGGCGTCCGCCGTCGCGCGCGACGACGCGGATACCCATCAGCCTCTTGCCCGGCGTCGCGGCGCGCTGCCCCAGCTCGAACCCGATGAACCAGAAGGTCCGCAGGAAGAAGAAGCCGAGCAGCCAGATGCTCTGGAATATGTCCGAGCGGCTCGAATAGCCGAGCCAGCCGATCAGCAGGCTGAAGAGGATCAGCACGACCAGCATGATACCGAGGTCGACGATCAGCGCGCCGAACCGCAGCCCCGAACTCGCGATCTTCAGCTCGAGATCGACCCCCTCGGGGGTGATGAACTGGCGCAGCTTGCCCTGCCGCGCCAGCCGCTCGCGCGCGTTGGTGGCCGCGCTCATGCGGCCTCCTCGCGGCGGGGGAGGTAATAATAGGCGAGCCAGAAGAGCAGCATCGCGGTGCCGATCGCATAGCGCGTCACCGTGTCGGTGATCAGCTGGCGCCCGAAACCTTCGAGCAGCCCGGCGATCAGCAGCATGATGATCACGCCGACCATCACCTTGCCCGCGGTGCGCCCTGCATCCGACGCCGCCTGCAACCGGCTGCGCGCGCCCGGAAATACCACCGCCGCGCCGATGCGCAGCCCCGCGGCGCCAGACAAAGCGGCGGCGAACAGCTCGGTCGTGCCGTGAATGAACAGCCAGCCGGCGAAATCATAACCCAGCCCCTTCGAGGTGAAGACCGCGACCATCGCGCCGATGTTGATGCCCTGATAGAATTCCAGCATCATCGTCGGGATGCCGAAGGCAAAGCCCAGCGCGAAGGACATGATCGACACGCCGCTGTTGTGCGTGAACAGGAAGGAGGCGAAGACGTGCAGCGCGCCGCCCTCCTCGTCGGCCGCGGCCTTGCCGTGCCCCATCGTCGATTGCAGATATTCGACCGTCGCGCGCGGGTCGCGCCCGCCCGCCATGCTTTCGTCGACGAAGCTGTAGTACCATTGCGGATCGCTGGTCACGAGCGACCAGCTGGTCAGTCCGCCGAGGAGGAGGATGGCCACGATGATCAGCGTTTCTTTCCACACTGCCTGCACCGCCAGCGGCCAGTCGCGCGCGAAGAAGCGCGCCAGCCGGTCGAGCCGCGACTGGCGCACGCCATAGATCAGGAAATAACCGCGCATCGACAGCGCCTCGAGATGATCGAGCAATGCCTTGTCGAGGCTGGTTGCGCGCGCGATCGACAGCGACGACAGGGTCGCGCGATAGAGCACGGGCAGTTGGAGCAGCTCCTCGCTCGACAGCCCCTTGGCGCCCTTTTTCTCGAGCCGGGTGAGCAGCGCGTCGAAGGCGATCCAGTCGGCCTCGCGCTCGGCGCGGAAACGCACGGTCGAGAAGGTCGGCGCGTCGATCGCGGCGGCGGCGGAGACGGTCGGCACGATCACAGGCTACCCTCGCGCTTGATGCCCAGATAGGCGTCGATCACCCCGCCCGCCATCGCGTCGGCGGGCACTTCGAGCACGTCGGCGCCCAGCCGCTGCAACCGCGCGATGACCAGCTGGCGGTCGCGCAGCATCGCGGCGGCGACGTTCGATCGCGTGACGTCGGCGGCGCTTTCGGGGCGGCGCTTTTCCTCGCTCTCCAGCTCCTCGTCCTTCAGCACGACGAACAGCAGCCGGTGCTTCTTGACCAGCCGGCCCGCGGCGCGGATCATCAGGTCGGCGCTCGTCGCATCTGTGAATTCGGTGAACAAGATGATCAGCGACCGGCGGTTGAGCTGCGCCGACAAGGTCGTCAGCGCCAGCGTGAAATTGCTCTCGACCGGGGCGTAATCGACCAGGCTCGCCGCGCGCTGGAGCGCCGGGAAATCCTGCGTGTGCATATGGGCCGGCGTCATCGCCTGCGGTTTCGCCGCGAAGGAGAAGAGGCTGATCCGGTCGTTCATCTTCAGCCCGACATAGGCGAGCAGCAGCGCCGCCGACACCGCGCGGTCGACGCGCGGCATGCCGCCCACCGGCTCGGCCATCGTCCGCCCGCCGTCGATCGCCAGCACGACGCGATTGTCGCGCTCGACGCGATATTCCTTGGCAAGCAATTTCACGTGCCGCGCGGTCGCGTTCCAGTCGATCGCGCGCCGGTCCATGCCCGGCTGATATTCGGCGAGCGCTTCATATTCGGCGCCTTCGCCGCGGATGCGCTGCTGGCGCAGACCAAACCAGCTGTTGCGCTGGAACAATCGGCTGCCCTCCTCGGTCACCGCGCGCAGGCTGGGGACGACCGCGATGCTGCCGTCGAGAGCGAATTTGCGCTGTTTCCACACCAGCCCCAGCGGCCCGCGCCAGCGGATCCACGCGGCGTCGATCAAGCCCTTGCCGCGCCGGCTCGCCGACAGCGGCATGATTCGCGTGAGCGGTCCGCCCTCGGCGGCGCGCATCGTTTCGGTGAGCCGGCCCCCGACCGCCAGCCGTTCGTCGACCGCCAGCGCGACCTCGGCGTGCCGCGGCACCCCGCGCTCGCTCGCCGCGGTCAGCTTGAGGTCGAACGGGTCGCCGACCCCGACCTGGTGCGGATATTTCGCATCGAGCGTCAAGTGGCGCGGATGCGCGCCCGCGAGTGCGTCGACCAGCAGGCAGGCGACCAGGAAAGCGATCCACCCGGGCGCGAACAGCCACAGCTCGGGCCGGATCAGCCCGAGCAGCAGCGCGACCGGCGCACCCGCCAGCAGCAGAAGGATCGCCCGCCGGGTCGGATAGATCATCAAAAAAGATCCTCCCTGCCGCGAAGCGGTGGGGAGGTGGCAGCGCTAAGCGCTGACGGAGGGGCTATGACGCAGCCCCTCCACCACGCGCTATGCGCGCGGTCCGCCTCCCCACGGCTTCGCCGCAGGGAGGATCTTTTCCGGCTCCCGATCAACGCGGCACCTCCTCGCGTTCGAGCAGTGCGCTCACCACCTGTTCGACGCTGCGCCCCTCGATCTCGGCCGCGGCCGACAGGATCACGCGGTGGCGCAGCACCCCGGCGGCAAGGCGCTGAATATCGTCGGGGATCACATAGTCGCGCCCGTCGAGTGCCGCCGCGGCGCTTGCGGCGCGCGCGAGCAGCGAGGCCGCGCGCGGGCTCGCGCCGCATTCCAGATCCGCGCTCTCGCGCGTCGCGCGCACCAGCCGCACGATATAATCGACGATCTCGTCGGCCAGCCGGACGTTCGAAATGATATCGATTGCCTCGCCGATCGCCTTGGCATCGGCCACCTGCGCCACGCCGAAATCGCCGACCGCGGGGCTCTTGAAGCGCCCGCCATGCTCGGCGACGATCCGCCGTTCTTCCTCGATTGCCGGATAATCGACGACCAGCTTGAACAGGAAGCGGTCGAGCTGCGCCTCGGGCAGCGGATAGACGCCCTGTTGCTCGATCGGGTTCTGCGTCGCCAGCACAGTGAAGCGCGGGCTCATGACGTGCGGCTCGCCGTTGATCGTCACGCGCCGCTCCTGCATCGCCTCGAGCAGCGCGGCCTGCGTCTTGGGCGGGGTGCGGTTGATTTCATCGGCGAGCAGCAGCTCGGTAAAGATCGGCCCCTTGGTGAGCGTAAAGCTCGACGTCTGGAAGTTGAACAGGTTCGACCCCAGGATATCGCCCGGCATCAGGTCGGGGGTGAACTGGATGCGCCCGAAATCGAGCCCGGTCGCGCGGGCAAAGGCCTGCGCGAGCAGGGTCTTGGCGGTTCCCGGCGGGCCTTCGAGCAGCACATGGCCGCCCGCGAGCAGCGCGATCGTCACCATCCGCGTCAGCGGCTGCTGGCCGAACACCGCCTTGGCGACCTCGGCGTCGATCGCGGCGCCCAGCGCTTGCACGCGCGCGACGCCCCCCGCCCCGTCTTTCTTGGGCCCGTCGCCCTTGGCGAGTAGATCAGCTGTCACGGATTAAGTCCTTCCTGATGTCGTGCAGCGCCTGCGCGTCTGCGAGGAATTCATGCTTGTTGCGCGCGAGCGGCAAGCGCCGCGCGAGCGCCGAGAAGAGGTCGCCGCCGGGCGGCAGATGCCGGTCGATCCAGCTGTCGGTCGCCGCGGCGTCGAGGCCGGCGGGGGCGTGCAGCCGCCGCGCGATCGCGGCGCGCAGGCTCGCGACATAGCTGTCGGCGCCCTCCAGCTCGCGGTCGGCCTGCTTGATCAGGTCGGCGCTGTTCGCGATCAGCGCCGCCTTCGACACCGCGATGGCGCGCCCGGGCTTCAGCGCCGGGCCGAAGCGCGCCCACGCCTGCCACAGCGCGAAGAGCCCCGCCGCGATCAGGCACAGGGTGATGCCGATGAACGGAGGCACGAAGGCAAAGCGCAGCAGCGAGCGCCCACCGCCCAGCCCGTTCAAGGTGACGTCGAAGGCGATGCTGTCGGCGTCGGCGTCCTCGGCGATGCCGTCGATCAGCATCGCGGCGCCGCGCGCGCCCTCGCGGCTGGCAAAGGCGAAATTGTTGATGAGGTCGGGGTCGGCGAGGATGTAGACGTCCTGCTCGCGCGCCCGCGCCAGCACCGCGCCGCCGTCCGGTGCCGCGGCCAATGTCTCGATCCCGTCGCCTGACACCGTCTGGACGCCCGCGGGCAGCGACAGGCCGATCTGGCGCCCCGCGACCCACGCCGGGGCTTTCGTCACCTGGCCCTTTGACGTGTCGATCGCGACCTTGCCGAAGGGCGCCTCGGGCAGCAGCCTCGCGGGCGGCGCGACCGGGGCGCCGACGCTGACCCAACCGGGCTTGGTGTCGCTCCCCGGGATGCGCATCGCCCGCCATTTGGGCAGCACGATCAGCACCGGGGCGCCCCCGGCGCTCGTCAGCAGTTCGGCGATTTCCTCGGCGCGCGTCTCGTGCGTCGGGGTCAGGACGATCAGCGGCTGATAATCGTCATAGCTATAGGAGGGGGGGCTGCGCCGGATATCGACCGTCGCGCCCGCGCGTTCGATCAGGTCGACGATCCCGGCATAGCCCGGCGCTGCCTTCGACAGCGCATGGCCCTGGCCGTCCTTGCCGCTGCTGAGCTGCGGGCCGAGCGCGATCAGCGCCCACAGCGCGATGAAGGCGATGATGCCGATGACGACCACGCCGGCCATCAGCCGCGGGTTGAAGGGGCTCTCGCCGCTCGCCGTCTCGCCGCTCATGCGCGCGCCCAATTCTTCGGCACCGTCATCTCGGCATAGGCGGCGCGGCACTGTTCCCACGCGCCGGCGTCGATCGCACGGCCGCCGAACAGGCTGATCTCGACCGCGCGCGCGATGCGGCTGAACGCCTCGCGTGCGACCGCGGGCAGGTCGCTCGCGCCCGCCAGTTCGCGCGACGTCATCGCGGGCTTGACCAGCCCGGGACGGCGCCCCTCGATATCCTCGACGCTGCGATAGAGCAGCAGGTGCGCCGCTTCGGCAAAGCGCCCCGCCGCCGCCAGCGCGTCGGCCTCGGCGAGCAGCGCGCGTGCCGCGCCGGCTTCCGCCTGCCCAACCAGCTCTTCCTCGTCCGCCGCGCCGCGCTTGCGGCGCAGGCGCAGGTCGTCGACCCAAGTCGCGAAAGCGGGGACGAACAGATAGAGGAGCAGCAGCACCAGCGCGATGCCCGCAACCCACAGCAGGGGCTGCGCTGCGGGGGCCAGGAATTCGAACAGGCGACCGATCGCCCGGCCGATCGCCATCAGCCATCCCGGCGTTTCGGGCACCGGCGGCGGGGGCGGGAAGGCGGTCTGGATCGTGTCGCCCGCCATCGTCTGGATATAGCCGGGATCGACGAGTTCGGGATCGACCAGCCAGCCTTCGCCGCCGTCGCGGGGCGTTTCGGCGGCGGCCGACGCCTGGGCGATCCACAGCGATATCATGTTGAAAAACTGGCTCCGCCCCGGATCGTCATCGCCGTTGGTGGTAGCGCGCCCGGCGGCGCGATGGCAAGAGATGCTTGCAAGCGCCCGCGCGCCATAATAGCGCGCCGCGGCGGGCGGGCCGATGGTTGCGCCTGCAACGAAGAGACGATGGGAGACACGGCGTGGACGCGGCGCAGGCGGTACATGAAAAATTCCTCGCCGCGCTGGCGACGGGCCGGCTGCCCGATCGCGCCGATGCGCCGGATCCCGCGACCGCCGGCCTGTCGCGCGCCGAGGCCACCGACATCTTCCTGTCGCAGCTGACCAGCCGCCAGATGGACCGGCTGTCGCGGCATCTCCAGGCGCGCGGCGAGGGTTTCTACACGATCGGCTCGTCGGGGCACGAGGGCAATGCCGCGGTCGCGGCGGCGCTCCGCGTCACCGACATGGCCTTTCTCCATTATCGTTCCAACGCCTTCCAGCTCCACCGCGCGCGCCAGCTGCCCGGCGAGACCGCGACCTGGGACATGCTGCTGAGCTTCGCGGCGTCGAGCGAGGACCCGATTTCGGGCGGTCGCCACAAGGTGATCGGCTCGAAACCGCTCGCGATCCCGCCGCAGACCTCGACCATCGCCTCGCATCTCCCGAAAGCGGTCGGCGCAGCCTTCTCGATCGGCATCGCGCGGCGGCAGGGGATGAAGGACCTGCCGCTCCCCGACGATGCGGTGGTGCTCACCAGCTTCGGCGACGCCTCGGCGAACCATTCGACCGCGCAGGGCGCGTTCAACACCGCGGGCTGGGCGGCGTTCCAAGGCTCGCCGATGCCGCTGATCTTCCTCTGCGAGGATAATGGCATCGGCATTTCGACGCGCACGCCGACGGGCTGGATCGAGGCGCAGTTCCGCCACCGCGCGGGTCTCCACTATATCCAGTGCGACGGCACCGACCTCGCTTCGGCCTATGCGGGCGCCAAGGAAGCCGCCGACTACGCGCGCCGCACGCGCAAACCGGTGTTCCTCCATATGGCGACGGTGCGTCTCTACGGTCACGCGGGTTCGGACGTACAGGGCGCCTATCTCCCCAAGGCGCTGATCGAATCGGACGAAGCGCGCGACCCCTTGCTCAAGGGCGCGGCGCTGATGGCGCAGCAGGGCTGGATGACCCCGGCCGAAATCGCCGAAACTTATGAGGACATCGGCGCGACGCTCGCACGGCAGGCCGAGGCGGCGATCCAGCGGCCCAAGATCACCACCCCCGCGGGTGTGATGGCCAGCCTCGTCCCGCCGAAGCGCGAGGTCGTGCGCGCCAACACCCCCTCGGCCGAGGACCGCAAGGCGATGTTCGGCAGCGACGCGGGCCAGATGGACAAGCCGATGCACATGGCGCGGCTTTTGAGCTGGGCGCTCGCCGACTTGATGCTCGCGCACAAGGAAATCGCCGTCATGGGCGAGGACGTCGGACCGAAGGGCGGCGTCTATAACGTCACCGCCAAGCTCCACCAGCGTTTCGGATCGTCGCGCGTGATCAACACCCTACTCGACGAACAGGCGATCCTCGGCCTCGCGATCGGCATGGCGCATAACGGCTTCGTCCCGATGCCCGAGATCCAGTTCCTCGCTTATGTCCACAATGCCGAGGACCAGATCCGCGGCGAGGCAGCGACGCTCAGCTTCTTCTCGAACGGTCAGTACACCAACCCGATGGTGATCCGCATCGCGGGGCTCGGCTACCAGAAGGGCTTCGGCGGCCACTTCCACAACGACAACAGCCTCGCGGTCTTCCGCGACATTCCGGGCGTGATCCTCGCGGTGCCGTCGAACGGCCGCGACGCCGTCGCGATGCTGCGCGAATGCGTAAGGCTGGCGCGCGAAGAGCAGCGCGTGGTGGTGTTCGTCGAGCCGATCGCGCTCTACATGACCCGCGACCTCCACGAAGAGGGCGACGGCCTGTGGACCAGCGTCTATGAAGCGCCGGGCGAGGGTACGCCGATCGCTTTCGGCGACGTCGGCGTCCATAGCGACGGCACCGACCTCGCGATCGTCACTTACGGTAACGGATATTATCTCTCGCGGCAGGCCGAGAAATTGCTCGCCGCCGATGGCGTCGAGGCGCGCGTGATCGACCTGCGCTGGCTCGGCCCGGTCGACGAGGACAAGCTCGTCGCCGCGGTCGGCGACGCAAAGCGCATATTGATCGTCGACGAATGCCGCATCACCGGCTCGCAGAGCGAGGCGCTGATGGCGAGTTTCGTCGAGCGCATCCCCGACCAAAAACTCAAGCGGATCGCCGCCGAAGACAGCTTCATCCCGCTCGGCCGGGCCGCGACGCTCACGCTGCCGAGCCGCGATTCGATCTACGCCGCCGCGAAGGAGTTGCTCGCATGAGCGCGAAGAAGACCGCGCTCGTCATCGCCCCCGGCCGCGGCACCTATGGCAAGGGCGAACTCGGCAGCATTGCGCGCCTCCACGGCACACGCTTCGCAGACGTCATCGCGAACTTCGACGCCCAACGCGCCGAGCGCGGCCAGCCGACCGTCACCGAACTCGACGGCGCCGAGCGCTTCAGCATCGCGACGCACATGCGCGGCGATGTCGCGGCACCGCTGATCTACACCGCCACCGCGCTCGATTATCTGAGCATCGACCGCGACCAATATGACATCGTCGCCGTCGCGGGCAATTCGATGGGCTGGTACAGCGCGCTCGCATTGGGCGGCGCGGTGTCGGTCGCGGACGGTTTCCGCATCGCGAACGCGATGGGCCTCAACAGCCAGACCCACGGCCCCGGCGGGCAGATATTGCTGCAGGTCGTCGACGAGGACTGGCGCCCCGTCCCCGGTCTCCGCGAATCAATTGTCGATCTCGTCGCCGCGATCGACGCCCGCCCCGGCCACGACCTCGCGCTCTCGATCGACCTCGCCGGCATGCTCGTCCTCGCGGGCAATGAGGAAGGTCTCGCCGCGCTCTTGGCCGAAGCCCCGCCGACCCCCGGCCGCGATCCGCTGCGCCTCGCGGGCCACGGCCCCTTCCACACCCCGCTGATGTTCGGCAGCTCGCAAAAGGCCAAAGCCGAACTGTCCGCGTCGCTCTTCGCGCCGCCCGCGATCCCGATGGTCGACGGCCGCGGCCATATCTGGCGCCGCTTTTCGTCGGACCCCGATGCCGTGTGGGATTATACCTTCGGCCACCAGGTCCTCGCGCCCTATGATTTCGCGCTCTCGGTGCAGGTCGCGGTCAAGGAGTTCGCCCCCGACGTGATCATCCTGCCCGGCCCCGGCGACACATTGGGCGGCGCGATCGCGCAGTCGCTGATCGGGATCGAATGGCAGGGGATCGCAGGCAAGGCCGACTTCATGGCGCGGCAGGCATCGGACCCAATCCTGCTCTCGATGGGCCGCGCCGGACAGCGCGCGCTCGTCGCGGCCTAAGGCAAAACCAGTTGGGGCCGGCGAAGGGGGACCCTCGCCGGCCCCGCCGGTGGTTGGAACGGCCGCGTGGGTGGCCCGGCCGCGCGATCGAACGGCAGCACCCCCGGGGACCAACTCAGGGGCACGCGCCGCTCATCCTCTCTATAGGATGCGTGCCGCACGTCCGGTCACGCCGCGCCGCCGATCATGCTCCGCTTCGGACCATATCACCCGCCTCGGCGACGAAGCGCAGCCGCAGCAGTTCGGCGATGCTCCCCGCCTCGGCGCGGCGCATGATGTTCGCGCGGTGCACCTCCACGGTGCGCGGGCTGAGCTCGAGCCTGCGGGCGATCGCCTTATTGCCCAGTCCCGCCGCGATCGCCTCGAGGATATCCTGCTCGCGCGGGGTCAGCGCCGCGAGCCGTGCCGCCGCCTCGCGCCGCCGCGCCTCGGCTTCGCGCCGCGCCCGCCATTCGCCCGTCGCCGCGTCGACCGCCGGGCGCACGGCGCGCGGATCGAGCGGCGCGGACAGCAGGTCATAGGCGCCGCTGCGCAGGATCGCCCGCGATTCGGCGAGGCTCAGCCGCTCGGCAGCGACCAGCAGCACGATGTCGGCCCGCCCGCACAGCCGCTCGAGCAACGCCGCACCCCCGCCGTCGGGCTGCTCCCAGCGCATCACTATGATGCCGCTCGCGGCCTCGGCTCCCGCCGCCAGATAATCCTCGCCGCTCGCAAAGCCGCGCACCACGCGCGGCGCCCCCGCGACGAGCGCGCGGAAACAGGCGCTGCGCTCGATCGCATCGGGCAATATCAGCTGGATCTGTCCCTGATCTTCGCTCACCGCTCCTTGCTGCCGCGCCGGGCCGCGGCCGGACAGCGCAGATACTTCCGCCCCGGCGCCAGATCGGAGAAGAGACGAATCCGCCCCGCAACGATTTCGCGCTGGCGCGCACGTGGGGAGTAGTTAGTATACTAATTAAATCCGGAATCAGGGCAAGAAGGAGGGGCATTTGCGCATCATCACCGACGACCGGGCCATCGACGGCGCCGATCTCGCCGCGCGCGTCGATGCCGCCGCCGGGGCCTTCGCGGCGCGCGGGGTCGGGTCGGGCGATTGCGTCGCGCTGTTGCTACGCAACGACATCGCCTTTCTCGAGGCCAGCCTCGCGTGCCGCCGCCTCGGCGCCTATTGCGTGCCCGTCAACTGGCACTTCGCCCCCGACGAAATCCTCTATGTCCTCGGCGACTGCGGTGCCCGGCTGCTCGTCGCGCACGCCGACCTGCTCGCCAGCGTCGCCGACGCGCTGCCCTGCCCCGCGATCGCCGTCCCCGTGCCGCCCGCGATCGCGGCGGCGTATCGCACCGCCGGGCCCGTGGCTGCCGGGGAGGACTGGGACGCCATCCTCGCCGCCGCGACCCCCTGGACGAAGCCGTCGCCGCCTGCCGCCGAATCCTTGATCTACACCTCGGGCACCAGCGGCCATCCCAAGGGGGTCAAGCGCCGCCCCGCCATCGCGGAACAAGCGGCAGCGAGCGACGCGATGCGCACGCTGATCTACGGTATCGGCCCCGGATCGCGCGTGCTCGTGCCCGCCCCGCTCTATCACACCGCGCCCAATCTCTTCGCGCACCGCGCCGCCGCGCTCGCCGATCTGCTCGTGCTCCCCGCGCGCTTCGATCCCGCAGGCCTGCTCGCCGCCATCGAACGCCACCGTATCACGCATCTCTATGCCGTGCCCGCGATGTTCACCCGCCTGCTCGCGTTGCCCGAGGCGCAGCGCCACGCGCACGATCTTTTGTCGCTGCAATTCGTCCTCCACGCCGGCGGCCCCTGCGCCCCCGCGGTCAAGGCGGCGATGATCGACTGGCTCGGCCCGGTGATCGAGGAATATTATGGCTCGACCGAGGCCGGCCCGATCACCCATGTGTCGAGCGCCGAATGGAGCACCCACCCCGGTACCGTCGGCCGCGCGATCCCAGGGGTCGAGATCGCGATCGTCGACGACGCGGGACAGCGCCTGCCCGCGGGCGAAATCGGCGAGGTCCAGTCGCGCAATCCGGGCTATCCCGATTTCACCTATCTCGGCCGCGACGCCGACCGCGCCGCGCTCGACCGGGGCGGCCTGCTCGCCTCGGGCGACCTCGGCTATCTCGACGGCGAGGGCCGGCTCTTCCTCTGCGACCGCAAGCGCGACCTCGTCATCTCGGGCGGCGTGAACATCTACCCGGCGGAGATCGAGGCGGCACTGCAGACCATCGCGGGCGTCGCCGACTGCGCTGTGTTCGGCATCCCCGACGCCATCACCGGCGAAGCGCTGATGGCGGTGGTCGAACCCGAAGCGGGCGCAACGTTGACGGTCGAGGCGATTCGGGAAGGGCTGAAGCCCAGGCTCGCGGGCTACAAGATCCCGAAACGGATCGAACTCACCGCCGCGCTGCCGCGTGAGGCGACGGGCAAGATCCGCAAGCGCCTGCTGCGCGATCCCCATTGGGCCGCGGCGGGGCGGAGCATCTGACTGCCGGGTTTGGAAAAGCTGGTGACCCCTACGGGAATCGAACCCGTGTTTTCGCCGTGAGAGGGCGACGTCCTGACCGCTAGACGAAGGGGCCGCGCTAACGACCGCCGATGGTGACCCCTACGGGACTCGAACCCGTGTTTTCGCCGTGAAAGGGCGACGTCCTAGACCGCTAGACGAAGGGGCCGTCGTTCGGTGAGCGGGCGCCTTAGACGGGCATAAGTTTGCGGTCAAGCGCTTCGCTGCACCGCAACCGCTAATCGGCGAACGCCGCGTCTTCCAGATGCAGTTCGGCGGCGGGGCGGCTGCCCCAATCGTCGCGTTTCGCGCGGCCCGCGAGCCATAATTTGCGCCCGCGCGCATGGAGCAGGGTCTGCCCCAGCTCGGTCTCGGCGCTGCGGAAGGCGATGGCCTTGAAGCGCGCGCCGTCGTCGCCCGACACGATCAGCCGGACATGGTCGGTGCCGACGATCCCCGCCTCGACGATTCGCACCGGCCCCGTCGCGACGCGCGGCGCGGGCCAGCCGGCGCCGTACGGCCCCGCGCTCTCGATCGCCTCGCACCAGAGCGGACTGATTCCGCGCGGCGCCAGCACCGCGTCGATCAGCAGCGCGCGGTCGCCGCTCGCGCGCTCGACATCGGCCGCCAAGCGTTCGTTCAGGAACGCGCCAAACGCATCGAGCTTGTCGGCGGCGACGGTCAGCCCCGCCGCCATCGCATGCCCGCCGCCCGCGACGAGCAGCCCCATTTCCTTGGCGGCAAGGATCGCCGCGCCCAGGTCGACGCCGCTGATCGAGCGCCCCGATCCCTTGCCGACGCCCGCCTCGTCCACCGCGATCACGATCGCCGGGCGGTGCAATTTCTCCTTGAGCCGTCCCGCGACGATGCCGATCACGCCCGGATGCCAGCCCGGCCCCGCGACGATCGCGACCGGGGCATTGCCCGCGCGCTCGCTCATCGCCAGCGCTTCCTCGAGCACCCCCGCCTCGATCGCCCGGCGCTCCTCGTTCAGCCGATTGAGCTCCTGCGAAATCTCCGCGGCCTCGTCGGGGTCCGAGGTGGTGAGCAGCCGCACGCCGAGGTCCGACTTGCCGACGCGCCCGCCCGCGTTGATCCGCGGCCCCAGCGCAAAGCCCATGTCGGTCGCCGTCGGCGCCTTGGTCAGCCGCGCCGCATCCATCAGCGCCGCGAGCCCGATATTTCCGCGCCGCGCCATGATCTTCAGCCCCTGCGTCACCAGCGCGCGATTGAACCCGGTCAGCCGCGCGACGTCGGCGACGGTGCCCAGCGCGACCAAGTCGAGCAATTCGATCAGCGCCGGCTCGGCCCGATTCGCGAAAAAGCCCCGCGTGCGAAGCTCGCGCAGCAAGGCCGCGCCGAGCAGGAAGGCGACCCCGACCGCCGCCAGATTGCCGTGCACCGCCGCGTCGGGCACCTCGTCGAGCCGGTTCGGGTTCACCACCGCAAAGGCCGCGGGCAGCGTCGTCGCGCATTGATGATGGTCGACGATGATCGTCTCGACCCCCGCGGCATTGGCCTCGGCGATCGCTTCGAACGCCTGCGCGCCGCAATCAACGGTGACGACCAGCTTCGACCCCGCCGCGCCGATCTTCACCAGCGCCGCGCCCGAGGGGCCATAGCCCTCCATCAGCCGGTCGGGGATATAGGCGCCCACGGGCACGTCGAGGTCGCGCAGCAGCCGCACGAGCAACGCCGCCGAGGTCGCGCCGTCGACGTCGTAATCGCCGAAGATGGTGATCGCCTCTTTGGCTTCGACCGCATCGGCGAGCCGCGCGGCGGCGCTGTCCATATCCCTGAACAATGCCGGGTCGGGCATGAAGCCGCGCAGCGTCGGCACGCGCTGGCGCTCGAGGTCGTCGCGCGCCACCCCGCGCGCGAGCAGCAATTGCGTCACCAGATCGTCGGGCGCCAGATTTTCCGACGCCATGTCGGCGCTCGCGCGGCGCCAATGCCATGGCTGCCCGGCGATCGAGCGTGTGATACCCAGAGCGGTGTCGGTCATGCCCGTGCTTTGGCGGTCAGGATGCGCGCGCGCAACTCTTCCGCGACGCCGCGCGGGATCGCCGGGATTTCATGGCTGGCGAGCGAACTGCCGCCCGGCACGCCGAAGACGAGCGTCGCGAGGCCCAGCGGGCGCAGGATGAAGTCGGTCTTGAGGTCGGCGCTCTGCACCGACGCATGCGGCAGCAAGGTCGTCTTGGGCTTCCACATCCCGCGCCGGATCGCGACACGGTCGCCGAGGTCGATCCAGCGATGGAAACGCGCGCCGAACAGCGATCCGAGCGCGATCAGCACCCCCGCGACCGGGCCGAGCCACCCGAGCGACTGGCCGAACGACACCGCGGTCAGCCCGCCCAGCGTTGCGCCCACCGACCCCACGAAGCCGCCCAGCGCGACGATGCGGTGGCTGTGCTGCCAATCGGCGTCGCCCGCGGGCCGCGGGATCGCGATCTCGCCCAGCACCGGGTCGATCTCGTCGAGTTTGGCGAAGGGGACGACCTCATGGTCCTTTTCCTTGCCGCCGTCGCTCGCCAGGCTTTGCAGCCGCAGCTGGTGCCAGCCGAAGCGCCGGCGAAACCAGCCGGTGACCAGAATCGCCGCCTGCACGCGGCGCACCGGAATCGCGACGTCGGTGCGCGTCGTCAGCCCGCGCGTACGGCGCAGCGACTTGGGCTCGCGCGTCAGGCGGAAGCCCCAGTTGGCGAAGACCATCGTCGCGATGCCGCTGATAAAACCGATCAGCAGCAGCGAAAAGAGCGCGCCCAGTCCCGCGATCCAGCGGTGCGCGATCACCCACTGATCGAGGCCGTACTGCCCCGCGAGGTCGATCCAGTCGGAGGGGCTGAACATGTTGAAGTCGAAGGGCAGCAGATCGTCGAAGAATTGCATCGTGGCGCCGACCACCGCGAGCGCGGCGAGCGAGAAGTTGAACAGCCCCGCGACCAGCAATCGCCGCGGCCCCATCGCAAAGAGCAGCCGGTCTTCTTCGGCGACGGGCGCGGCGATGGGCGCCGCCTCGCCGACAGGGGAGGCGGCGGACGCCGCGACCGCCCCGCTGCGATGCGCACGGATCGTCGTGCGCAGCGCCTGCGCCGCCTCGAGCGAGATGGCGTCGAGATTGGCCTCATTCTCCTTGCCCGCGCCGCCGGCGCCGGTCTCGAAACCGACCTTGGCGATGCCCAGCGCGCGCGCGACCAGGCCCTGCTCGATGCCGACGTCCTGGATGCGGTCGAACGGGATGGTGCGGTGCTGGCGCGACAGCACCCCGCTTTCGATCACCACTTCGTCGTCGCCCACGAAAAAGCGAAAGCGCAGCCAGTTCAACCAGGCAAAGGCGAGCGAGATCATGATGAAGGCGAGGATCGCGGGGACGATCCAGATCCAGTTGCCGGTGAAACCCAGCGCCGCGACCGCGGGCAGGAAGTTCAGGCTGCGCGGGCCGAGCTTGACGATCGCCAGCGCCAGCGTCGCGGGGTGCAGCCGCTGCCAGTTCGGTTCGGCGCCCGCGCTGTCGGAAACGGGCAGGGCGGCGTCGCTCATGCGAAATCGGTCTGGATATGGCGGCGGATCGTCTCGCGCATCGCGGCGGCGAGGTCGGCGGGCAGGCCGGGCAGGGTGACCGTGCTGTTGTGCGTGCCCGATGTGTGGACGATCAGGTGCGACAGGCCGAACCAGCGCTCGACCGGCCCCTGCCCGACGTCGATATGCTGGACGCG